>JBNKSV010000015.1:0-48943 GCA_050297535.1 Sedimenticolaceae bacterium | reverse complement strand
GCAAGGCCATGGTCATTGGAACCACCGGTCTGAGTGAGGAAGAGAAAGACCAGCTGAAGGCAGCGTCCGCCGACATCGGTATCATGTTTGCTCCCAATATGAGTATTGGGGTCAATCTCTGTTTTAAGTTACTGGATATCGCCGCCCGGGTGTTGGGCGACGATGTGGATATCGAAGTGATCGAAGCCCATCACCGTCACAAGGTGGATGCCCCCTCCGGTACCGCTTTAAGAATGGGCGAGGTGGTGGCCAACGCCCTGGGTCGTGATCTCTCGGAATGCGCCGTCTACGGACGCGAAGGCATCAACGGAGAACGTGATCGCAAGACTATTGGATTTGAGACCATCCGGGCCGGTGATGTGGTTGGGGACCACACAGTACTCTTCGCCGCCATGGGGGAGAGGGTAGAGATCACCCACAAGGCCTCCAGTCGTATGACCTTTGCCAATGGCGCGGTGCGTGCCGCAGGATGGATCATGCAAAAAGGTAAGGGCCTGTTCGACATGCAGGACGTTCTGGGGCTGCGCTAAAGGATATGCTTTTATCGGAATTCCTTTCCGGATACGCCGTTAGCACGCAAGACGTGCTGTTTACAGTCTTGATAATCCTGGCGCTGGTTAATATTGCGCTGCACTTCAGAAAGAAATCTGATAATGAGTACCTGGATAAAATCAGGAACATAGAAGATGCCCTGGTAAGATTTGATGCGGCGCTGGAAAGAACCGAGAGATCAATTAAGGACGAGTTTCAGCGTAATCGGCAAGAAGGCAATCAGATAGCAAAAGATAATCGGGTCGACCTAGCCAAAAGTTTACAAGAGTTTGCAGAAAAAAATACCATCAACAATAAAGAGCTTAACGCCCTTATCCGGCAGAAGTTTGATGATTTCGGACGACAACAGACCGACCTGAATAAACTATCTGTTGATAGTATCAGGGATGTTAAAGAAACCATCGAGAAGCAACTTAAATCCATACGGGAAGATAATACGCAGCAGTTGACCGAAATGCGCAAGACGGTTGACGAGAAGCTCCATGCGACTCTGGAAAAACGATTGGGGGAATCATTCCGGCAGGTAAGTGAAAGATTGGAACAGGTCCACAAAGGGCTGGGTGAGATGCAAAACATTGCGTCCGGTGTTGGTGATCTGAAGAAGGTATTGTCCAATGTGAAGACCAGGGGCGTTCTCGGTGAGTATCAGTTGGAAAACATCCTGGAGCAACTGCTAACGCCAGATCAATACTCCAAAAATGTCAGCACCAAAAAAGGCAGCCAGGCGCATGTTGAGTTTGCTATAAAGCTACCAGGGAAGGATAGCGATGAAGAGGTATGGATGCCCATAGACTCCAAGTTTCCAATCGAAGGTTATCAGCGATTGCTAGACTCCTACCAGGAAGGAGACAAAGCGTCTATTGAAGCCGGGCAAAGGGAGTTATGTAAATCTGTGGAATTATTTGCCAAGGATATCAGTGATAAATACATCGATCCTCCACATACAACAGATTTCGCCATCATGTTTTTGCCGGTTGAAAGCCTTTATGCGGAGGTCTTAAGGCATCCTGGCCTGTTCGAGATTTTACAGAGAAAATACCGGGTAACCGTTACCGGTCCAACAACGCTTTCTGCCTTGTTAAACAGTCTGCAGATGGGCTTCAGGACGCTAGCTGTACAGAAGAGAAGCAGCGAGGTATGGAAGATCCTGGAGGCAGTCAAGACCGAATTCAAAACCTTCTCCGACCAGTTGGATAAAGTAGATAAACAATTGCATTCGGCATCTAAATCACTAAACGATCTGAGGCTGACTAGAACCAATGTTATGAACAGGAAACTCAGGGATGTGGGGACCATTGATGTCATAGATGCCGCGAAAGTGCTAGAACTCACTCCGGCTGACAATGACAGTGAACCAAAAGAATAATTAGGTGTTGTTAGCAGTCAATAACTAGTTTCACGGTTGCTATACGGTTTGAAGAAAGTCATGCTTCACACCGTGCTGCTTTGGCGGCGAAATAGTCTGGTTCGAGCATTTGATCGACCTCATTACATGGTACCGGTTGAGAGAAATAGTATCCCTGTATCTTGTAACAGCCAGATTTGTAGAGAAAGCGTAATTGCACCTCTGTTTCCACTCCTTCGGCAATCACTTCTTTGTCCAATGTACGTGCCATGGCAATGACGGTTTGTATGATCGCACGATCATTCTCATCCCGTTCTAGATCACGCACAAAACTTTGATCTACCTTGAGAATACCCACAGGTAAGGTCTTTAGTCTGGTAAGGGAAGATTCACCGGTACCGAAGTCATCTATAGAGATGCGGAATCCCTGCTCGGAAAGATGCTGCCAAAGGGCACTGTGATGAGGATCTTGTACTATTGCGGTTTCGACGATCTCAAGTTCCAGATCGTGTGGTTCGATACCGGCCTGTTTGATTGCTTCATCCAAGATTCTTTCGGCATCGGGACGATTCAGAAATTTGGAGTCTAGGTTGACGGCGATGCCCACATCTCCGATATCATTCTTTTTCCAGTTTGCAAATTGTGCGGTTGCCATTTTCAGGACCTTTTCCGTGATGGTATCCATTAGGCCCGCTTCCTCTGCAATATGCAGAAAGTGGAAAGGCGTAAGCAAGCCGCGCTCTGGATGTTGCCAACGAATAAGCGCCTCCAGACCGATCACCCTACCTGAGGGGATAGCGACCTTAGGTTGGTAGAAGAGGACCAGTTCATCCCGTTCCAACGCCTGATGTAGATCCTGCTCCAGTTCAAATTGCTCTAACGATGCATGGTCCATACCCTTCATAAAGCGTCGGCAACAACCCCGACCATCCTGCTTGCCCAGATACATGGCTGCATCGGCATTCTTTAGTAAGGTTGCGGCATCCTCACCATCATGAGGGAACATGCTAATGCCGATGCTTATGGTAATATCCAACTTTTTAAGTTCCAGATTAAAGGGTTGGCGTATTACCTCTAACAGCTTATTGGCCACAGTAACGGCACTACTGTAATCTTTAATATCATCCAGCAAGATAGCGAATTCATCTCCTCCAAAGCGTGCCACTCCATCCCCATCACGTATGGCTGAATGCAGTCGCTTGGCCACAGCCTCCAGCAATTCATCACCAATGCTATGTCCCAATGTGTCGTTTATGCGCTTGAAACGATCAATATCTAGGAACAATACCGCCAACTGTTCATCGCGGCGATGGGCGCGATGTAGGGAGCGTTCTAGCATTTCAATGAATGCTGTCCGGTTGTATAGCCCGGTAATTTGATCACGGTACGCGAGGTCACGCAGGCGGTTTTCATTGCTCCGCAGTTCGGTGATGTCACTAAATACGCCTACAAAGCCACTTCTTTCATTATCCTTATCTTCCATGACCGTAATCTTTAGCCATTCAGGATAGATCTCTCCATTCTTACGTTTATTCCATATTTCTCCTTCCCAGAAGCCGTTGTGCAAAATGCTCGTCCACATCTTTGCGTAGAACTCCCTATTATGTTTTCCTGATGAGAGAATTGCCGGGGTTTTGCCTAAAACATCTTTGTCTTCGTAACCAGTGATCTCAGAAAACGCCCGGTTTACCGCTACGATCTTTCCTTCCGTGTCAGCCACCAATACACCCTCTGCCAATTGTTTGAGGGCGATATCTGCCTGTTGTAAGCGTCGCCGGTTTTCATATTCCTTGCTGATGTCACGGAATAGCACCACAGCGCCATTAATACCTCCTTCTTCATGCAGGGGAGAACTGGTTATTACAACCCTCAATAGGGTGCCATTCCGACAGCGAAAGGTCTCCGCATCGCTGGTGTAAATCTCTCCACGTATAGGATTGTTGCGTATCGGGCAGAGAGCATCGCTAATTTTTTTGTCATTGCTATGAGCATGAAACAGATTATGGGCATTAGCACCGCGCATCTCGGTTTCGGTATATCCTAATGTTTGACTAGCCGCAGGATTGCTGTAGATGATTTTTCCAGCCTTGTTTATCACATACATGCCTTCGCCCATATGATTGCTTATGGTTTGCAGGCGTCCATTGGATTTTAGCCAGCGGCGAAGCGCAACGGTACCGAACAGTAACACTAAGCTTCCGATTACAAAGGTAATCAGAGACTGGTTACGTTCGAGATAATATTCAGGTAGATCCGTGTAAGCGATGATGTATGCTGCGGGCCGATTGCCGCTATCTATAACTGGATGCAGCGCAACCCCGTAGCACTTCCCTTGAGAGGTGCAGAGCGGGAGGGTGTAGTCCATTCCATGTTTCATGGCGCGCTGTACAGCTGGTTTTTGGCGCATCATTGCGTCCAATTCATTTACCCAAGCAGGTAGGGGGATCAATTGCATGATATCTCGCAATGGTGATTTTTCGTCTTCAACCAAGAATTCTGGGTTTGATCTGGACGCATGGAACAGACTCATGGAGCTTGGATGGGTGATCGTCTCGAGAAGATCGCGTCTGAGCACTATCTGACTGATTGTACCCGTCGCCTGCTTCGATTCCCGGAAGGTACGGCGGATTCCGTCGTATGAGAGACTGAAATCCGCAATCCCGACCAGTTTGTCTTCGTGATAGAGTGGAAAGGCGTAACGGAAACCTGGATAGACTCGACCATTTTCATAGGCAACTCCAGGTTTTCCGCTCCGCAACACATCAGCCAACAGGGGGCGGTCTCTGCTTATATCGTCGTCATAAAGGTCTGGGCGGTTGAAGCGCAGCAACGAACGGCCATTCGGTAATACGAATTGCAACACCCGGATATCTTGTTCTTGCAGATTCTTGAAATCGCTATACAGCAGGCGGTAGAGCTGGCCCCGTACATGGCGTAAATTATCGGTATTATCGTCGGACGCCGCTTCTGCAAGCAGAGGCAGCAGGCGTTTATTCAGTAACATGTGATGCAGGCTGGTTTTCACCAGCTTGGAATGGCTGTCCACCACGCTACGAAAACTGGTGGCAAGCTCAGCCTGATGGAGCAACAGGCTACGCTGAATTCTGTTATCCAGACTGGACCAAAACCACCAACCAAGGAGTAGTTCAGCTAATACAAAGGAGAGTGCTGTGACCGATAAAAGACGCTTCACTGATTGGATCCTGGTATTGGCCAAGGCAATCCATGTAGCGCATCGGATACATTCTTGTAATCACACTCTTGTGGCGGGGCTATGCCGTTGCGTATCTGCTTGCCCCAGCTTGTTATTCGCTCTTGTAGCTCTGGATTATTCTGTAGATTGAGTTTTAGGAGCGCAGCTTTAAGTCTGTTAAAGGTCTCCTTATTCAGGGTGTTTTTGTTGGCAACCAGCGCAAATCCTGGATAGGGGCGGCTGGTCGCAATAATCTTGGTATTCAGGTGTTCATAACGTTTGGCGATGGTGGTTTTTACGCCTGCCACATCGTATTCTCCGCGCGCCACTCCCAGGGCGGCAGCAGAGTGGCTGCCGGCATAGCTGAAGCTGTTGCCATCGCCGTCTAATTTTCTTCCTGCTTCTGCCAGCATTTGTGAAACGGAGAGATAGCCGCAAGTCGAATATGGCTGGGTCAAACCGATGGTGGCGTTGGTAATTGATTCAGCAGCAAGGTTATTCTCACCCCAGGTGATCAGTGAGCAGGTGTAATTGGTCTGACCTTCTTCATCTTTGAAGCACCCGATGGATTCGGCGGCTGGATAGTCTCGTTTAAGGATAACGTATGGCAATGGTCCCAGATAGGCCAGATCTATCTCATTTGCCTTGAATCTATCTATGATGTCGGCGTAGTCGCTGAGATGAATCCATTCCAGGGTGTATCCGGTGGTTTCCTGTAGGTAATCACTCAGGCCACGAAACTGTTCGTGAATGATTTTTATATCCTCAAGGGGGAGAGGAGCGAAACGTATTGTTTGGTCGGCCT
This sequence comes from Sedimenticolaceae bacterium, assembly GCA_050297535.1. GTDB lineage: Bacteria > Pseudomonadota > Gammaproteobacteria > Chromatiales > Chromatiaceae > JAAGZL01. The sequence continues at coordinate 43,048 of JBNKSV010000015.1, read as the reverse complement.
GGGCTATAACAGCAAATAGCGAACCATATAGCAATAAGGTTACATCCTGTATAGAAAACAACCATCTGGATTTCATCAAAGTATATTCCAACTAGCTAATAGAGCGAGAATTTAAGCATATCCTCTTTTCGTATGTAGCGATCATCCAGCAGAAATCTTGAGAGATATTGATGTGTGGCCACTTGTAATAAATGAGCGGTGAAATCCAAGGTCGCAATATCACGTAACTGCCCCGGAGAGCATTTTTTGGTGGTTCAGTCTACTGGCATAGGATTTGCTGATTATTGACCAGAACGACTGTTTTTTAGTTGAGGTCAACATATGAGTAGTCCTATTCCAACAAGCTTAGTCCCTGGTATGTCATCCGGTAGGGCCACAACGACCACGGCAGATTCTCTGCCATGTTGTCGTGTAACCACTGATTCTGGAAAGCTTTTTAAGGATATTCTGGCGGATGAGGATCTGCTCTCCGATGTAATGGATGAGTTGAAAGAGATCCTGCCTGAAGATGTCTATGCCCAGATTGAGGAGATGGTGAATTCCGGCAATGGTTTGCCGTTGGCGGCAATCTTTTCCCCGGAATCACCTCTATTCGATCAGGAATTCTCACAACTACCGAAGATGTTGCAGGATGCCATAAAACTGGGTGGGAGCCTTACGCTGCCGAATATGGACTCTGCGTCTAGGGTGGGAGGAGAGAGTTTGCGAAAATCCGGCACTGCTACCGTTGGTGACAGGGTTGATAATATCAGTCGTCAAATCAGTGAAGCGCTTGCTAATGCATCAGATAATGCTGTGGGTAGCAGCCTGGGTAAGAAGATTCAGGCTTTGTTGCTGGCGGCCAAGGCGGAATCTGCTGCGGATGCCGGTCAAAATGCACTTGCATCTACAGTCGGTTCTACAACACAGACGGCTACGGTAAATTCCGCGATAAGCGGACTAGCCCAACTATCAAATTTTCAAGCTAGCGGTGGTTCTCCAATGCCTCCGGCAATAGCTGCCCCCCTGGGTAATGATGCCGCCTGGGGGCAGGCTATGGGTGATCGTGTCATGTGGATGGTTGGGAAGGGGGTCCAGTCTGCGTCTATACGCATCAATCCACCGGAATTGGGGCCTGTTCAGGTCCAGCTGTCTGTGCATGGGGATCAGGCCAGTGTGAGTATGCTGGTGCAGAATGGAGTGGTTAAAGAGGCGCTGGATGCGGCGATCCCGCGCCTGCGCGAGATGCTGGGCGAAAGCAATCTGAATTTGGTGAATGTTGATGTAAGTCATCGTGAGAACCCTGATCAAAGCAGTAGTTCTGCCATGCGTGATCATGGTCAAAGAGGGCAAATGGGGCACTCCCTCGGTGATCAGGATGAGACGGTCATTGTGGGGGAGGAGTCGCCTAGATATTATTACAGCAGAGGCCTGCTGGATGACTATGCCTGAAAATACCCCGGTTTTTACTGGGGTGAAGCCCCATAAAGTCCTATCATAAAGCCAAGACCCAGGATGCGGTGATTAACGCATCCTGGGTACCATGTCCCAAAATTTCTTGATAAATGCCTAGCGGTGCAAAATGCCCAGCTAGTATGATACCGTCTGTTAGATATTTATTATGGAGACATAGGCATGCTATTGATCAGATGGCTGATTTTAATCGTATTAATCGTTATTGGTGCGACCTTCGCGTATCTCAATAGTGATAGTGTTAGCCTGAGTTATTATCTTGGATCACAAGAGATGCCGCTTTCTCTGTTGTTGATCATTACCCTGATATTTGGCGCCATCCTCGGCATGCTGTCTGCTACCGGCGTTATCATCAAACTCAAGCGGGAAAATGCATCCTTAATCCGCAAAAATAAACTGGTCACAGAGGAAGTTGAAAACCTCCGGGCCTTACCGTTTAAGGAGTAAACAGTTCCATGCTGGAACTATTGCTTCTGCTCTTGCCAGTGGCTGCCGCATCCGGTTGGTTTGCGGCCAAGCGTAGTTATGGCAAGAGAAGGCAGTTACATTCCAGTCGCAATATCGATTATTTCAAGGGGTTAAATTTCCTTCTGAATGAACAACCAGATAAGGCAATTGATATATTCATTCATATGTTGGAAGTAGATAGCGAAACGGTGGAAACACATCTGGCCCTGGGCAACTTGTTCCGGCGCCGGGGCGAAGTGGATCGGGCAATACGTATTCATCAGAACCTGATTGCCAGACCGGCTTTACCACCGGAGCACCGGGCGCAGGCGTTACTGGAGTTGGGACAGGACTATATGCGCGCCGGTCTGTATGATCGGGCCGAGAGTCTGTTTCAGGAACTTACCGAATCCAATCTGCATAGAGAACAGGCGTTGACAAATTTGTTGCTGATCTATGAGAAGGAGAAGGAGTGGCACAAATCGCTGCAGATTGCCGATAAGCTGGAGGCAATTACCGGTAAACCCCTAAACAATCAACGTGCCCATTACTATTGTGAATTGGCCGAGGATGCGCAGAGCGACGCTGATCTAAAACTTGCATCCCAGTATTTGCGTCAGGCGCAGAAATGCAACAAGGATTCTGTAAGAGCCGCCATTCTTCTGGGAGAGATGGAGAAGGTAAAGGGTGATTATAAGGATGCAATCAAGATCCTTGAAAAGGTTGCGGATAGCAATCCGATATATCTGTCGCTAATACTTCCGACGCTGCGGGAGAGTTTTGAGGCTCTTGATGATAGGTCTGCATTCAGGGATTTTTTGCGCCGGTTTGTTAGGGCTCACGATGGGGTCGCGGAGATTGCGATGCTAAGTAGGATCATCAGGGATGAGGATGGGGACGCGGCTGCGGTAGAGTTTCTGAAAGGGCATTTGCAAAAGAATCCAAGCCTGGATGGGTTGTATCAACTGATCTCACTTGGTCCAGGTGAAGAGTGTATAACGGCATCCGAGATATCGCAGATATTAAAGGTGTTGTTGGAAAAGGTAGTTGAGGATAACCCAGGGTACAAATGTTCAACCTGTGGTTTTAAGGCAAAGACCATGCACTGGCAGTGTCCAGGTTGTAATAAGTGGAGCAGCATCAAACCGGTGCAGACAGTTGTTTAAGAGAGGTAAGTTAGTGTGATTTCAATAAACCTTGGTCCGCGGATAATCGTGGCGTTGGACTATCATGATTCCGGTGCGGCTATGGAATTGGTTTCCGGTCTTGATCCTAAACTATGCCGCCTCAAGGTTGGTAAAGAGATGTTCACCAGATTTGGCCCCCAGTTTGTCGGGCAGCTGACCGCTAGAGGCTTTGATGTCTTTCTGGATCTAAAATTTCACGATATCCCCAATACAGTGGCTGCTGCATGCGCTGCTGCTGCTGATCTTGGGGTCTGGATGACCAACGTGCACGCTTCCGGGGGGCGCAAGATGATGGAGGCCGCTGGTGCCAGGCTACAGCAGTTACCACAAGCGCCCTTGTTGATCGCGGTGACCATACTCACTAGTCTGAGCCAGTCGGATATTGCTGAGATCGGTTATCCGGGAAGCCCTGCGGAAAATGTCCTGAGGTTGGCGCAACTGGCGGGGGATTCAGGGATGGATGGGATTGTCTGTTCGCCACTGGAGGCGAAAGATGTCAGGTCTGTGGTAAGAGATGGTTTTTGTCTGGTAACCCCAGGCGTAAGACCGGCCTCATCTGTGCAGGATGATCAGAAGAGGGTTATGACACCGGTTGATGCGATCAATGCCGGATCTGATTATCTGGTGATAGGCCGACCAATCACCCAGGCAGACGATCCGATGCAGGCTCTACGGGATATTCAGTCTGAGATTGACTCCGTATAGAGGTTGTCTCATAACTAAAGTTGGTCAATAATAATGGCCTGAAGGTGGTGGGCGACTAACCTTGCTTGTGCTGCTTTCACAATAATAGCCACCTGGATTGGTGGTTCACAAAACATTCATGGAGGAATTGGTATGTATGCTATTCGCTTGTTCGCGATTGTCTCTATCCTTGGCTTTATCCCGCTAACTGTATCCGCCGCCTCTGTGGCCCCTGGTGATTTGATTATCAGTGAGGTCATGGTCGATCCCGACGCCGCTTCCGATACCTATGGTGAGTGGTTTGAGATACACAATCTAACCGGGAATAGTCTTAATCTGGACGGCCTGACCCTGTCCGATAATGGGTCAAATTTGCATGTAATTGATAACGGCGGTTCTCTGATTATTGATCCTTATGGTTATCTGGTGTTTGGCAGGAGCGGTGATCAGACCATAAACGGCGGTTATACGCCGGACTATGTATATACGAACTTTGTTTTATCAAATAGCGGAGATGAGATAATCATCTCCAATGCTAGCGTAGAGATAGTCAGGCTGGAGTATTCTGCGGACTTCGATATGGCAGGAAAGAGCATGGAGCTGTCCGGTACGGTCGGGTTTTTGCTGGATGATTCCAACTATGTGCCAAGTGTAAGCGTGTACGGAATGGGAGATTATGGTACCCCCGGACAGGCGGGAGATTCCGCCTGGGAGGTGGCAGTTCTGCCAACACCGATTCCTGCTGCTGTATGGCTGTTTGGTTCGGGTTTGTTGGGATTGCTGGGACTAAGAAAAAGGCCTGCGATTTGCGCAGGCCTTGGATGAGTATGTGGATTATTCCTAGTAATAAGGCGATACACACTGACGACGCGGTCCGTAATATGGTTGAAAGGTGTTGTCATAGGCGCGATAGGAACGGTACCGGTTATAACACCAGTTCACGTGGGAGTTCCCATAGTAATTACCTCGATAATTGTTCTGTTGCCGATTCTGGTTGTACAGCATGGTGCCGAGAACAATGGCGCCCACGGCCAGGGCGGTGTTTCGTCTACCTCTCTTGCCGACCTTTACATATGAGTCTCCATCGTAAACAGATGTCTCGGTACTCACCGACCGATCAGCGTATGTCCGTTGGTCGCTGGCCCAACCTGACGAGATACCCATAACCAGGATTGCACAGAAGCTGGTAAGGTATAGTGTCTTTAATCTGATCATAGCACTCTCCTAAACCATTCCGGTTTGTCCAACTAACACACTATAGAGTTTAGAACAGTAGGAGGGATTTCGCTGCTAAGAGTAGGGTAAATATCCAGGGAACTATGGAATTATTTGTTCAGGCGTACCTTGATCTTCCATCATTGAGGGAATCGTAATCCTAATTGGAGATTTGTTCTGGTTTAGCCGTTTTTGAGGATGCGCTGTTTGTCCCGTTGCCAATCCCGCTCTTTGTCAGTGGCGCGCTTGTCATGCAGTTTTTTGCCCTTGGCCAGCCCTATCTCCAGCTTGGCCTTGCCCTTTTTCCAGTACATTGCCAGAGGCACCAGGGTGTAGCCGCGACGCTCCACCAGTCCTATGAGTTTATCCAACTCTCTGCGGTGCAGGAGGAGTTTGCGGGTGCGTGTCGGATCTGTGTGTACGTGGGTCGAGGCCGTTGGTAGTGCTGTGATATGTGCACCGAACAGGAAGGCCTCGCCTTCCTTTATGGTTACATAGCTTTCCTTTAGCTGTAGTCTGCCTTCGCGCAGGCTTTTTACCTCCCATCCTTGTAGGGAGATACCGGCTTCGTACCTCTCTTCAATGAAGTATTCATGCTTGGCCTGCTTGTTGAGAGCTATAGTGCTGCTGGGCTGACCGGTCTTCTTTTTCGCTTTATTCGCCATGGCGGGCATTGTATTCGAGCTGTTACCCCATAAGCCAGTGTATGGGGCCAAAAAACTTACAACCTTGTTCTGCGGTTGATTTTAATTGAGAATACAGGACCTGCGCGGATCATGGGGAAGAATAAAATATGAGCGAACACACCTCCATCCACGGCCAGTGGTCAAACCGACTGATGTTTATCCTAGCCGCAACCGGGTCCGCGGTGGGGCTGGGTAATATATGGAAGTTTCCTTACATCACTGGTGAAAACGGTGGCGGCGCGTTTGTCGCTATATATCTGGTCTGTATTGCCATAGTAGGTGTCCCCATTATGATGGCGGAGATCATGCTTGGGCGTAGGGGACGCCAGAGTCCTATCAATACCATGCGTTCACTGGCAACTAGGGAAAATGCCGGAAAGTACTGGGTGTTGCTTGGCTGGGGAGGAGTGCTAGCAGGCTTTCTGATTCTTTCATATTACAGCGTGATAGCAGGTTGGGCACTGTCTTATGTGGTGCGCACTGCCGCAGGCATATTTGACGGCGCCACTGCTGATGGGGTGCAGAGTATATTCAACGGCCTGGTGGGAGACCCGGAGCGTCTTCTGGCTTGGCACACCTTATTCATGGTGATGTGTATGGTGGTGGTGGCAAGGGGCGTGCAGCACGGTCTGGAAAAGGCGGTGCGTATTTTGATGCCGGCCCTGTTTATCCTACTTCTGGTATTGCTGGGCTACGCCTATAACACCGGGGCATTTCAGCAGGGTCTGGATTTTCTGTTTACGCCGGATTTCACCAAGGTGTTTTATAAATGTGAGCTTGTGAGCGAGGTGCAGGATTGCTCCTTCAATGGCGGCCCGGTGCTGACTGCCATGGGGCATGCCTTCTTTACCCTTAGCCTGGGTATGGGCGCTATCATGGTCTATGGTTCATATATGCCACACAAGGCCTCTATTGCTTCGGCGGCATTGATGATTGCGTTGCTGGATACGGTTGTTGCCCTGCTGGCCGGTATGGCTATTTTCCCGATTGTATTCTCCAATGGCCTGGAACCTGGCTCGGGGCCAGGACTTATCTTTCAGACCTTGCCGATAGCCTTCGGGGCCATGCCGGGAGGAGCATTTTTTGGCACGCTGTTCTTTATACTGTTGGTGTTTGCTGCCTGGACCTCCGGAATATCCTTGATCGAACCGGCGGTGTCCTGGCTGGTGGAAAACAGGGATATGGGCCGTATCAGGGCCTCGATCTGGGTAGGTGCGTCGGTATGGCTGCTTGGCCTGGGGACGGTATTTTCATTTAATATCTGGTCTGGTGAGAATTTTCAATTATTCGGAAAGACCGTTTTCGATATACTGGATTACCTTACGGCTAACATCATGCTGCCGTTGGGCGGTCTGCTGATAGCAATATTTGCCGGCAGATGCATGACAAGGGCCTCATCGGTGGACGAGTTTAATCTGGGCGATGGTCGCAGATATAGTGTTTGGTGGATATTGATCAGGTATATCACACCGGTCGCGGTGGTTATTGTATTCTTGAACGCAATTGGAGTAGTTGATTGGCTGTTATCAAAAAATCTGCTCTGGTAATGTATTCCGCTAGGCAGATGTTCGATCTGGTAAATGATGTAGAATCATATCCAGAATTTCTGCCGTGGTGCAGTTCCACCACCCTGTTGTCGCGCACTGATGATCAGGTATGCGCGGAATTGGAAGTGTCCAGAATGGGGATACACCAGAGATTCTCTACCTGTAACAGGATGGTTCCGGGTGAGTATATGGATATTGAATTGGTTGAGGGGCCATTCAAACACCTGCACGGGGGCTGGAAGTTTAAGGCCTTGCGGGAGGATGCCTGTAAGGTGGAGTTGGAATTGGATTTCGATTTTTCTGGAAGATTAATCAATGTCGCCTTCGGAGCGATATTTCATCAGGTTGCAAACACTTTGGTGGATGCATTCTGTAAAAGAGCTGAAGAGGTATACGTTAGTGAAAGAACAGATTGAAGTGGAAGTGGCATACGCTACTCCCCAAGAACAGATGATCGTTAAGATTGCCGGTGAGAAGGGGATGGATATCAAATCCGCAATCCTGCAATCCAGGATAAATGAAAAATTTCCTGAGATAGATGCGGAAAATGCCAAGGTTGGGATCTATGGTAAAACCGTACCATTGGATCATGTCCTCTGCACTGGAGATCGGGTGGAGATCTATCGTGAACTGATCGCCGACCCCAAGGCGGCGCGCAAGAAGAAGGCGGCAGCCAAAGAGGAATAGGATGGGATATCCACTATTATAAAAAAGCCGGTCACGTTTGTGGCCGGCTTTGTTGCATCTGATGATATTTATACCCGGTAATACTCTCGGTACCACTCCACAAACTTAGCAACACCATCTTCCACGGATGTGGCCGGTTTGTAGCCGGTATCTTCCACCAGGGCTTCTACATTGGCGTAGGTGTCCGGTACATCTCCTGGTTGCAGAGGCAGTAAATTCTGCTCTGCCTTTTTTCCAAGGCAATCTTCCAGTACGGCGATGTAGTGTTTTAGTTCCACCGGGTTATTGTTGCCGATGTTGTAGAGGCGATAGGGGGCGGTACTGGTGGCTGAATCGGGGTCAGCTCCGCTCCAATCGGGATTGGGTTGGGCCACCAGGTCCAGGGTGCGGATCACGCCCTCCACGATATCATCAATGTAGGTAAAATCCCGGCGGTGGTTGCCGTAATTGAACACGTTTATCGGTTCCCCGGCCAGAATGCTCTTGGTGAACAGGAACAGCGCCATATCCGGGCGGCCCCAAGGTCCATACACCGTAAAGAAGCGCAGCCCAGTGGTGGGAAGCTGGTACAGATGACTGTAGGTGTGGGCCATCAGCTCATTGGCCTTCTTGCTGGCGGCGTACAGACTCAAAGGGTGATCCACGTTGTCATGTACCGAGAATGGCATGCTGGTGTTGGCGCCGTAGACCGAACTGCTGGAGGCGTAGACCAGGTGCTCCACATCGTTGTGTCGGCATCCTTCCAGGATGTTGCCGAACCCCACCAGATTGGTGTCGATATAGCTCTGTGGGTTCTCTATGGAGTATCTAACTCCGGCCTGGGCAGCGAGATTTACTACGCGATTAGGTTTGTATTTGGCGAAGGCATCTTCTACAGCCTGTCTATCCTCCAGTCGTATGCGTAGGTCGGTATAACCTGGGTGGTCTATGGTGCGGGCCAGGCGTGCCTTTTTCAGGTTTACATCATAATAGTCGTTGAGGCAGTCAAGACCGATGACCTCATCGCCGCGTTCCAACAGGCGTAGTGATAGCGCGGAACCTATGAAGCCTGCGCTTCCCGTAACCAAAACCTTCATATTTAAAGATACTCCAATTGTTAGTTTTTAAAGACGCCCATCCACCATGTCTTTTGGCAGGATGTGTTTTACGTCATAGAGGATAGAGTTGTCTGTTCCAAACTGGCGGATCTTCTCTGCGCCCAGCTTTTTAAATTCATTGTGGGCCACCGCTAGCACGACTGCATGATATTGTCCTTCTTTGGGTGTGTTTATTAGCTCTAGGCCATATTCTTTTTTGGCCTCTTCCGGATCGGCCCAGGGGTCGTAGATATCTACTTTAATGCCATAGCTCTCAAATTCGGCGATCATATCAGCTACCTTGGTATTACGCAGGTCGTTGCAGTTCTCCTTGAAGGTGAGTCCGAGGATCAGGATATTGCTGTCAGCAACCGGTATTCCTTTTTTGATCATCATCTTTACGACAACCCCAACAATATACTTACCCATGCTGTCGTTGATGCGGCGTCCGGACAGGATGACCTCTGGCTGGTGCCCTATGGCCTGGGCCTTATGGGTCAGGTAGTAGGGGTCGACACCTATACAGTGTCCTCCAACCAGTCCAGGACGAAAGGGGAGGAAGTTCCACTTGCTGCCAGCGGCCTCCAGCACCTCCAGGGTATCTATGCCCAAGCGATTGAAGATGATGGCGAGTTCGTTGACCAGGGCGATGTTGAGATCGCGTTGGGTGTTCTCGATAACCTTGGCCGCCTCCGCAACCTTAATGCTGCTGGCCTTGTGGGTCCCAGCGGTGATGATGCTGCGATAGATCTCGTCTATGAAGTCTGCCACTTCAGGGGTCGAGCCGGAGGTGACCTTCAGTATGTTAGGCAGGCGGTGTTCCTTGTCGCCTGGATTGATGCGTTCCGGGCTGTATCCCACATAGAAGTCTTCATTGAATACCAGGCTTGAATTTGCTTCCAGGATAGGCACACACACCTCTTCTGTAGCGCCCGGGAATACGGTTGATTCATAGATAACAATATCACCCTGCCTAAGTACCTTGCCTACGGTGTGGCTGGCGGAGATGATCGGGGTTAAGTCTGGCTGCTTGTGTTCGTCGATAGGGGTAGGGACTGTAACTATATAGACGTTGCAATCCGCAATCTGGCTGGACAGATCGGTGAAGACAAGTTTTTCTACCCGGGATAATTCTTCCGGTTCCACCTCAAGGGTGGCGTCTTGTCCGTCCAATAGCTCAGTAATACGTTTCTTGTTGATGTCAAAGCCAACGGTTGGATATTTCTTGCCAAACTCTACCGCCAGAGGTAGACCAACATATCCCAGGCCGATAACGGCAATCTTTATCTCATCAAGTTTAAACATTGCGTTTTGGTCCATACCCTGTTTTTTTAAGCTAGAAGCAATTATGGCAGTTTTACTGGCACCGGAGGCTGCCAGCCTTTCGCCCTGTGTTCAACCACCACTGTGGTGTAGATACCGCCACGCACATTGAATTTTGCCGTTAGCCGCATGAACCTGGGTTTGGTGGCATTCACCAGATCGCGGTGGATCTGGTTGGTGATATCCTCGTGAAATGCCCCTTCTTCCCGGAACGACCAGACATATAGCTTTAGGGATTTCAGTTCGACACAGAGCTGGTCTGGAATGTACTCCAAGGTCAGTTCGGCAAAATCCGGTTGCCCTGTCTTGGGGCAGAGGCAGGTAAATTCCGGTATCTGGATACGGATGGTGTAATCGTTATTCTGCTGGGGGTTATCAAATACCTCCAGCTCTTTTGATGGTTTTGTTGACATGCTTACCAATAAGATAGTTAAAAGAGTGGTTGCCGATTATACGTAACAACCGGCAACTACTCCATTCTATAGATCTGGCCTTGCTTTTCATATTTTTCAGGATGCAATTCAGGCCGATTTGCGACTGCAAAAGCGGATTAAATTTTTAATCTGTGTATACGGGGCAAGAAAGTGAGTAATTATCGTATAAACAACAGGTTAAATTACAATTTTAGTGTTGGTTGTCTTGTATAAGAAGCTTGTGCGAAACAGCGCCAAACTGTATCTTTAGCGCCCATGCGATTGGAAAAGATAAAACTAGCAGGATTCAAGTCCTTTGTAGACCCAACCACCGTAAATATCCCCAGCAATCTGTTCTGTGTCGTGGGTCCAAACGGTTGTGGAAAATCAAATATCATCGACGCGGTACGCTGGGTTATGGGCGAAAGCTCGGCCAAGATGCTGCGCGGCGAATCCATGGCCGACGTCATATTTAACGGCTCATCCAGCAGGAAACCGGTTGGTTCGGCCAGTATCGAGTTGGTGTTCGATAACAGCGATGGTGGGGCCGGTGGCCAATATGCCAAATACAGCCAGATATCGGTAAAGCGCCAGATCCATCGGGACGGCCAGTCTAACTACATGCTGAATGGGGCGCGTTGCCGCCGCCGTGATATCACCGATCTGTTTCTGGGGACAGGCCTGGGACCGCGCAGTTATTCCATCATCGAGCAGGGCATGATCTCCCGCCTGATCGAGGCCAAACCGGAGGATCTGCGCGCCTTTCTGGAAGAGGCGGCCGGTATCTCCAAATACAAGGAACGTCGGCGCGAGACCGAGAACCGTATCAAGAGGACCAGGGAAAACCTTAGCAGGTTGGATGATCTGCGCGATGAGGTTGAGAAACAGCTCCAGAGGCTGAAGCGGCAATCCGCCACTGCCGAGAGATACAAGGTTTTGAAGCAGCAGGAACGCCAGATGAAGGCCGAGCTGTTAACCATGCGCTGGCAGGAGCTGGGTGAAGAGCTGAAGGTCAGGGATAAAAAATTGCAGGAACAGACCACGGCGCTGGAGGCGGCTCTGGCCAAGCAGCGGCATCTGGAGGCCGGGATTGAGCAGCAGCGGGAATTGCACACCGAGGCCAACGACGAGTTCAATTCCATACAGGGAAGATTCTATGCGATCGGTGCCGAGATAGCCCGGTTGGAGCAGGCCATCAAGTATACGGAAGAGGTAAGACAACAGCAGGAGCTTGACCTGGAACAGACCGAGCAGGCCTGGCAGGAGTCCATGGATCACCAGCAGCAGGACAGTGAGCGGTTACGCGAGATCAAGCGTGTACTGGATGAAGAGGATCCGCACCTTCAGGAGGCGCGTAAGCTGGAACAGAGTGCCGCCGAAAGGTTGGCGCAGGCGGAACAAGAACTGACCGCCTGGCAAACCGAGTGGGATGAGTTTAACCGGCACGCCGCAGAGCCTGCCCAGACCGCCCAGGTGGAGAGGACCAGGATTAACCAGCTGGAGCAGCAAGAAAAGAATCACCAGGCCCGTTTCCAGCGTCTGGAAGCAGAGCTAGAGCTTCTGAAAGAGTCCGGACAGGATCAGGAGATAGCCGGGGTCCAGCAGCAGGAGCAGCAACATCAGGAACAGGTTATAACCCTGCAGGGGCAGTTGAACCATGCGGTGCAGCAAATATCCTCTATCCGTCAGAACAACGCCAAGCTACAACAGGAGCAGAATGAGGCACTGGCTGAGCTGCAGAAGGTAACGGGCCGTCTGTCATCTTTGGAAACACTGCAAGAGGCCGCTCTTGGCAAGAAGGGTGAAGAAACGGCACAGTGGCTAGAGCGGCATCAACTGGACCGTGCCTCCAGACTGGCCGAGAAGATCGAGGTGGAAAATGGCTGGCAGCGGGCCGTGGAGATGGTGCTTGGGTTTCATTTGCAGGCCATCTGCACCGATGGAATCAATGCTCTTGCCTCCGATCTGGAGGCGTTTGAAAACGGCTCACTCACACTCTTCGACACCAGTTCCGGCAACGCACCTACAGCGGCAGCCGGTTCTTTAGCACAACATGTGAAGGCGTCTTGGGATCTGAGTCCACTGTTGTCCGAGGTGAAGGTGGCGGATGACCTGGCCCAGGCCATGTCTATGCGCACGTCACTAAGAGCGGGCGAATCAGTCATCACCAAAAGCGGTATCTGGGTAGGCAGGAATTGGCTGCGTCTTAACCGCGCAGCGGAAGAGACCTCTGGGGTTCTGGAGCGGGAGCAGGAGATCCGCGACCTGTCCGGGGACAAACAGCAACTCCATGCCAAAACAGATAGCTTAAGCCAAGATATAGAAGATGGCCGACAGAGACTGCAACAGGCTGAGCAGAGCCGTGATCAGATTCAGGGACAGCTGAATCAGCTTAATGCGGCGCTATCTGAAATACGCTCCAAATTGAGCGGCTACATGGCCAGGGTGGAACAGCAGAAGAGCCGTCATGCCGATATCTCCCGGGAGATTCAGGAGTTGCAGGGCCTGCAGCAGCAGGAAAGGGAGCAGGTTGAGCAGTCCCGTTCCAAGCTGCACGCCGCCTTGGCGGAGATGGAGTCACTTACCGCGCAGCGTGAACTTTTGATTAAGCGTAGGGACGGTCTGCGGACTCAGCATGCCGATATCAGAGATGAGGCCATTGACCTGCGCGGCAGGGCCCATGCCATAGCCTTGCGCATCGAGTCCATGCGTTCTTCCCAGGAATCGCTGGTGCAGAATCTGGAGCGGGTGCAGGGGCAGATCGGCAAATTCTCGGCGCGCCGGGAAGAGCTGCAAACTTCGATACAAGAGAGTCTGGCTCCGCAGGAGCAGAACAGGAAAGATCTGGCTCAGCAACTGGAACTGCGGGTCGGAATAGAACATGAGATGCAGTCTGCGCGTAACAAGCTGGATGAGATAGACGGCGTCTTGCGCAAACACGAGCAGGAACGTAGCGAGGCGGAACAGCAGGTGCAACAGGAGAGGGATATCCTGGAACAGGGACGACTGCAGCATCAGGAGATCCTGGTGCGTTTTAATACTGTCGACGAACAGATCAACGAGTCAGGGTTTGACCGGGATGAACTGGTCAACAATATGCCGCAGGATGCCAGCATAGAGAAGTGGAAAGAAGAGTTGGAAAATATGGACCTGCGTATCCGGCGTCTGGGTCCGATCAACCTGGCCGCGATTGATGAGTATAAGGAGCAGTCCGAGCGCAAGGAGTACCTGGACGCGCAACACGAAGACGTCAGCAAATCCCTGGAGACCCTGGAGAATGCGATCCGCAAGATCGACCGGGAGACCCGTACCAGATTCAAAGAGACCTTCGACAAGGTGAATTCCGGGTTGCAGGAGAAGTTCCCGCTGCTGTTCGGTGGTGGCCACGCCTATCTGCAACTGACCGGCGATGACCTGCTGGATACCGGCGTTACGGTAATGGCGCGCCCCCCCGGCAAGCGTAACTCCAGTATCCATCTGCTTTCTGGTGGTGAGAAGGCCCTGACAGCAGTCGCCCTGGTGTTTGCCATCTTCAGTCTCAATCCATCCCCATTCTGTATGCTGGATGAGGTGGATGCGCCGCTGGATGATGCCAATGTCGGACGTTATTGCGATCTGGTTAAATCCATGTCAGAGCATGTGCAGTTCATCTTTATCACCCACAACAAGCTGACCATGTCCATCGCAAACCATCTTACCGGTGTGACCATGCACGAGGCCGGGGTGTCCAGACTGGTTTCCGTGGATCTGGACGAGGCTGCGGTTATGGCTGCCAGTTAAAATTTGTGATTCACCTCCATCCATAGCTCTTAACAAAAATCTTGGCCGTGGTATGCTTGCCCTAACAGTCTTTCATCCACAAGAGGCTTGAAAACAAATTCATGGAAGCGGACATCCTACGGCTAATCTTATTTGTAATCGGGGTTGCGGTTATCTTCGGCATCTATGCGTTTGATCGTTTTAAACGCGGCGGACAGAACGATCTGCATCGGGACTGGATGGACGACCAACCGCGGAAAGGCAGGTCTGAGCATATAGAGCCCAGCTGGGATAAGATTTATGAGTCTGTAGAAAATCCCCGGATGGAGGAGCAGGTCGAGGGTGACGCAGAGGCGGATGGTGAACCGCTATATGGTATCTCCGATGAACCATATCCACTTCCGCAATCTCAACAGGATGAAGAGGACGCGGATGATATTCCAGAGAGTGTAGATGAGACTGTCAAAGTCGAACTGGACCAGTTGGAAGATATAATCCAAGAGGAACATAGGCATATACCTGAGCCGCGCTCCAGATTTGAACACTTCATGCCCAAAGAGCAGATCTCCATATCATTTCTAACCAGAGAATTCCGCAAAGACCGCTCTCAGGAAAAAGAGATAGATCTGCCAACCAAGATCATTCAGCTGAACATTGTTCCCCATGAGAATCTGTTTTACGGAGATGATGTCATGTCCATGGCTCATGAGGTTGGGTTGGAGCCAGGAGATATGGATATCTTTCACCGTTTTGAAGTGGATGCGGAACAACAGCATGCCCTATACAGCATGGCCAACATGGTGGAGCCTGGAACCTTTCCCATGGATGATATGGATAACTTCTCCACGCCCGGTTTGACGCTGTTTTCCCAGCTGCCGGGACCGAAAGACGGACTTAGCATCTTTGCCGATATGCTTCATGCCGCCGAACAGCTGGCCAATAAGCTGGGGGGGGAGTTGCGGGATGGTGCCCACAGCGCTCTTACCAAGCAGACCATTGGTCACATGCGTGAAGAGATTCAGGAACACCATCGTCAGGTGCAACTGGCGCGCAGTAAACGATGAACAACAACCGTTCCGTTCAGGAACGCATCCAGCAGCTTAGAGATGAGATAAACCGGCACAACTATCTCTATTACGTGCTGGATGAGCCGCACATCCCAGATAGCGAATACGACCGCCTCTTGCGTGAGCTACAAGGATTGGAGTCGGAACATCCGGAACTGATTACCCCGGATTCTCCTACCCAGCGGGTTGGGGCGGAGCCGCTCAAGGCCTTTGCCGAGGTCAGGCATAGATTGCCCATGCTCTCCCTGGATAACGCCTTTTCCGATGAGGAGCTTGAGAGCTTCGATCGTCGGGTAAAGGAGCGTCTCGATAGCGATGAAGAGATTATCTATTGCGCCGAACCCAAGCTGGATGGATTGGCTGTAAGCCTACGTTACGAGTCTGGCAGGTTGGTACAGGCGGCCACCCGTGGCGATGGCTCCCAGGGTGAGGACGTGACCCACAACGTGCGTACCATCCAATCGGTGCCACTGCGTCTACTGGGTGAGGATTGGCCGGAAGTGCTGGAGGTGCGGGGTGAGGTATTCATGCCCAAGGCCGGGTTCGAGCGTTTTAATCAGCAGGCCCGCGCTACGGGGGAGAAGGAGTTCGTCAACCCGCGCAACGCTGCGGCCGGTAGTCTGCGCCAACTCGATCCCAAGATCACCGCAACCCGCCCCCTGGAGATGTTCTGCTACGGCTTCGGCGAAATAACGGGCGGGCCGTTGGCGGATACCCAGAGTGCCGGTATATCCCTGTTGGCTCAATGGGGTCTGCGTATATCACCGGAACTCAGGACCATGGCCGGAATAGGAGAGTGTAAGGAGTATTTTGAGCAGATGGCCCAGCGCCGTGACAGCCTGGAATACGACATCGACGGCGTGGTGTTTAAGGTGGATCGTCTTGCCGATCAGGAGCGACTTGGTTTTGTGGCGCGTAGCCCACGTTGGGCCATAGCCAGAAAGTTTCCGGCCCAGGAGGAGTTGACCAGGGTCGAGTCCATAGAATTTCAGGTAGGGCGTACCGGCGCCATCACCCCGGTGGCGCGGCTCAAGCCGGTGTTTGTCGGTGGCGTCACGGTCAGTAATGCCACCCTGCACAACATGGATGAGGTGGCGAAGAAGGATGTGCGGGTGGGGGATACGGTGTTCGTGCGCCGGGCCGGTGATGTGATCCCGGAGGTGGTGCGGGTGCTGCAGGAGCGGCGCGTGGAAAATAGCCAACCGGTACAGTTGCCTACGCATTGCCCGGTGTGCGGATCAGACGTGATCAAGCCGGAAGGCGAGGCGGTGGCCCGCTGTAGCGGCGGGTTGTTCTGCGCGGCGCAACGCAAGGAGGCGATCAAGCACTTTGCCTCCAGACGCGCCATGGATATTGAGGGTCTGGGAGATAAGCTGGTGGAGGCGATTGTGGATCAGGGTATGGTGCATGATCTGGCGGACATCTACAGTCTTAGCCATGCCCAATATGCCGGGTTGGAACGCATGGGGGATAAGTCGGCGCAAAATCTGATCCAGGCCCTGGATAAGAGTAAGCATACTACCTTGGCGCGCTTTCTTTACGCCCTGGGCATTCGGGAAGTGGGGGAGGTGACGGCCTCCGCCCTTGCCAGCTATTTCCGCAGTCTGGATGCAATCAAGCAGGCCGACACGGATGAGCTTAGCCTCGTTGAAGGCATAGGTCCGATCATGGCTGCACATATTGTCGCCTTCTTCCATCAGCCCCATAATATTGAAGTCATCCAGAAACTTTTGGATGCGGGTGTGCATTGGGATGAGGTGGAGACTCCAGCGGCAGATTCCCAGATACTCAGGGGCAAGAGCTTCGTGATCACCGGCACCTTGAGTCGACCTCGTTCGGAGATCAAGGATGAACTACTGGCGTTGGGGGCCAAGGTGAGCGGTAGCGTCTCAAAAAAGACCGACTACCTGCTTGCTGGTAGCGATGCCGGTTCCAAGCTGGTTAAGGCGCAGCAGTTGGGGATTGCCATTCTGGATGAGGAGGGATTGAAAGAACTTCTGGATTAGTAGTCAGGATGGAGTACGACGTAATACAGGGAAGATGATGACTAATATATTACCTGGATTGAGCCTTGCTTTATCCAGGTTACTGGCCACAAATAAGAACCCGGCCAGGCTGTTGCCTGACCGGGCATTTACCAGCTATCAAATACTAATCCACATTTGCCTGTAGACGTTTGGAGGCCGCCACCATGAAGCGCAGGGCGTCTTGTGTCTCCGGTTGACTCAGCAGGCGTATGGAGGACATCAGCCCACCAGGGCTAGGCGAGCCAGCGATCTCTTCTCTAGCCTCTAACAAAGACTCATGCGTCTGCCCGGCAAGTTCCGCGATCTCTTCATTGGCCATATTGGCGATCATATGTTCAATGAAGATTGCCATGCGTTCCACCATACCATCGGTCATGGCGTTGCGCATGGCATTGATCATATGGATTGTCTCAAACAGAGAGACCAGCCCGCCGGAACGATGCAGCATGGTCAATTGATTGATCATCTCGTCCAGGGCCGCACGCGTATCGTCATCATTGAATTTGTCCAGCAGTTCCAGGCCGTTACCCAGGGTGGTGACCAGGCGTTCCACCATGCCATCGGTCAAGGCGTCGGTCAGACCCTGAATTAACAGGTGGGCGTCTGATGACTTGCTGTCGCCTATTGGCGTTACATTGTTTGCATTAGGCATAGATTCCTCCTCCTATAGCAAGCCGCGCGCGGACAACCAATACAGGCGGTTGTAGGCCAGCTTGAACCAGTGAATCATCTGCGATGGTGGTCCCGGATTCGGTGGTGTGGTGTAGTTGAACCATACGTAGGTGCCACTCTTTAGCCCGGTCTCAACGAAGCAGAACACCTTGCCGTCATAGTCTCTGGCCCAGCAGGACTCGGTGACCAGTGATGACAGGTTTTCAATCAGGGTGTCGGCTTCAAAGTGGGCGGTGGATCCGGCCTTGGAGATAGGTATATTGGTGGTATCGCCTACCACAAATACATTGGTGGAGCCTTCTCTGTGCAACGTTTTGGTATTGGTCGGCACCCAGCCGCCAGCGCCCAGGTCAGAATCGCTAATGACTTGGGAGCCGCTGTGGGGAGGTATTGTGACCAGGAAATCATAGTCCAGGGTTACGCCCTCTTCAGAGGTGATGGTTTTGGCCTTTGGGTCTGCCTCTTTGGTGTTGAAGAAGGTTTCATATTTGATGCCACGGCTCTCCATCTCCGGTAATGCCCATTGTGCTACAGGTTCAAGGGCATGGATGCGGCCGATAGGGTAGGTGTAAGTGATTTCACACTTATCCAGAATGCCCTTGCTCTCGAAATACTCGTAGAGCATGAATGTGATTTCAAGTGGTGCCACCGGGCATTTATGCGGGGCATTGACGTTGACCACTACCTTGCCGCCTTCAAATTTGTTGAGTGCGGCGCGCATTGCACGGGCACCATCCAGGTCGTAGAACCAGTGAGCAGCCTCGCTCAAGCCTGGTACGTTCTGCGGCATGATGCGCGATCCTGTGGCCAGCACCAGGTAGTCATAGTTATGCTCGCGACCGGATGCTGTGGTGACCTTTTGGGCTTCAACATCAATATTGGTAGCGGCATCAACATGGAAGATGGCGCGGCGGTCCAGCACCTTGCGTTGATCGCGAAACAGTTCAGATTCGCGTATACGGCCAAAAGGTATATAAAGTAGACCTGGTTGGTAAAGATGTTTATCGGTATTGCCTAATACGGTGATAATGACATCACCCTTGGCAATTTGGCTATTTAGTTTACGGCAAAGGCCGTTGGCGACGATGGTGCCGGATAGGCCACCTCCAACTATAAGTATACGTGTTGCCATGTCTCTCTCCTGTGGTTAAGTTTGTTTTGTTCTATGCAATTCATTAGATCCAGTTTCCATCAATTGCAGTAGTTCGGTGTAAGCACTGTTGGTGCTACAACAGAACCGGTGTTGCGTTGTTGCTGTATTGTTATTTTGTTTTTTTGATTACCAGTGCTGCGTAGCCATCGTGTTCCACTGTTTCTATAAATTCGTGTCCCACCTTGGCTACCCACTCCGGGATATCTTTGATAGATCCTTTGTCGGATGACCACACTTCAATCTCATCTCCTATCTCAGCTAATTTGATCGCAGCTATAAGCTCCATCAAAGGACCGGGGCAGAAGGAACTGCGGGCGTCAATGGTTTTACGTTCTGACATTTGTGTTTACTCCAATTATTCCTCGTTGAAAAATGTAAATAGTTGTTATTAATCTAGTGGTCACAGCATGACCAACTCACCTTGCTCCGCGTCTGCAAGAAAGGCCGTGAGACCCAACTCGCCGTCGAACAGGTCATCCACTAGATCGTTCATGCCCAATCCGGCTACATCCATGGCCATGGAGCAGATATGCATGCTCATCTCCCCCAGCATCTTGCCTTGCTGAAACAGGGTCATGGCGTCAGGTACGGTTTTGGTGCGCATGAGGCTGGAGAAGGGACCGCCCTGATAGCGTTCGTCTTCGGTGAGGTCTTTGCGGAATACCAAGGCCGCGTTCATGCTCACAAATACGTGTACCGGGCGCTCGGAAACAGCCGCTACCGACGCCAGCATGGCTGTCATTTGGATCTTTTCGTGTTCCCCAGAACACAACACAATATAAAGTGGGTCTGCCACAGATTTTCCTCCTAGATGGTTTAGTAAAGTTCAAAAATACTACGTGACGTTTTGTAGAAGCAGGTACGCAAACTGTTTTGACTTACGCTGGCAACGTATTGCCCTGGTCGTACTGTGTAAGTCATCAATACCTCCTCGGTGCGAGGAGGTGTATTGCGACGTTACTGCAAAAACTTGACGCTACGCCTGTATATCTGATGTGTATTCTTAAGCTGCGCATTCACCCGATAATCTAATTCCGGGCTAATTGCACCTTGGTCCTACTTTTTGACTCGCTTCAATCGGAATTGGCCGTGTAAAGCGGGTTTTATGATTGTTATGTTATTAAGCGTTTTTTTGATATTAGTCATTATTTTGTCAGACTACAACCAGAATTTTCGAGCATTTGGGAGGGTTATTAGGAGTGATGTGTGAACTATTTATCTGGTTAATCCAAATAAACCATATTTAAGCCGTTGTTTTATTACGGATATCCAAGATATTTTGTTCATTAGAGAGATGAAGCGGTTGCAATAAAAAGCAGGTAGAATAAATCCATATTTTTACCATTCGGGACAGGTTATGGCAGCAAAAGAGAGAGATATCTTAATGGTGATGCGTAAGGTGCTCACCTCTGTGATACGTGATGTGACGCCGGCGCCAGGCAGGCCGTCTCCTTTATCTGCGCGTACATCTGAAGATGTGCGTGACTGTCTGAAACTGATAGCCCTGCGTGAACGGGAGCTGGCCGATGCGGAAGGTGAAACAGCTGCCAAGCCATATTATGCGGATCAGCGCGCTGAAATACCTGTAGCCAGTATCGCTAAATCATCGTCTGGGGAGGACGGTGATAATTAGAGCCTTATCCAATAATCCCGCGCAACCCCTTGTCACGGAGAAATATCTGGCTCCATAAGACATATATTATGGTAAGACCTTCTTGAATGGCTTGACCTCAACCCCGCTATAGACCCCGGTGCTGGCATATGGGTCGGCATTGGCCCACTCCTTGGCGGCGTCCAGGTCATCGAACTCTGCTACGATAAGACTGCCGCTGAAACCTGCCGCTCCTGGATCGCTGCTATCAATGGCGGGATGGGGGCCAGCTAGGATCAGACGCCCTTCATCTTGTAGGGCCTGGATGCGTTTCAGGTGTTCCGGTCGGACCGCCAGTCTGGCTTCCAGACTATCCACACGATCTGTTCCCATGATTGCGTACAACATCATCTATCCTCCCGGTATTGGAATTTGAACAATTTTTGTTTGAATGGATATTAACCCATGTGGAAGATGGGCAGAAGTGTACGCATTTTTATATAATGATCTCCCTTATGTCAGAATATTGCTGATCAACACACTAAACCTGTCTTATGAAGTATAAGTACGACCTTCATACCCACTCCACAGCATCCGACGGAACCATGAGTCCGACGGATCTGGTCATGCGTGCCAAGCAGGAAGGGGTTTCTGTCTTGGCCCTGACAGATCACGACACCACCGAGGGGATAGCCGAGGCGAAAGGGGAGGCGCTGCGCGTCGGCGTCAATCTGGTTTCTGGAGTTGAGATATCGGTAAACTGGGATCCATATGTCATTCATGTGGTGGGTCTGGGCTTGGATATTGGGTATAAGGAGCTGCAGCAGGGGCTTTCCAGACTGCGGGGGCAACGCATAGAGCGGGCTATGGAAATGGGGCGGCGTTTGCAGAAGAGCGGGATTGACGGCGCATATGACGGCGCCAGGGAATTCAGTAACGGGCGCCTGATAAGTCGTACCCACTTTGCCAAATTCCTGGTGGACCGCGGCTATGTGGAAGATGAGTCCAAGGTGTTCAACAAATATCTGGTCAGCGGCAAGCCAGGCTATGTGCCGGGAAGCTGGGCCAGCCTGGAAGAGGCGCTCGGCTGGATCAAGGCCGCGGGTGGGCAGGCGGTGATTGCCCATCCTGCCAGATACCCATTTACCCGCACCAAGCTGCGTACATTGTTTGGAGAATTCAAGGAGTTGGGTGGAGACGCCATTGAAGTGGTGTCCGGTAACTATACTAAAGACGATTGCCTCACCATGGCCAGACACGCAATTGATTTTGGCTTGCTGGGTTCCGTGGGGTCAGATTTTCACGGTCCTGACCGGTTTCGGGCGGAGCTCGGCCGAATATTCGCCCTCCCGGAAGGCGTTGTTCCGATATGGCATGATTGGGACCGGGGTGTGCTGGCGGCTGCTCGCTAATCCTACTTATGGCCCAATTTCTTCACATTCATCCTGAAAATCCCCAGCAGCGGCTGATTCGTCAGGCCGTGGACATCATCCGCCAGGGGGGATTAATCATATATCCCACAGATTCCAGCTATGCCCTGGGTTGCCAGATCGGCAACAAGGAGGCCATGGACCGGATCCGCCGCATCCGCAGGCTGGATGAGCAGCACAACTTTACCCTGGTGTGCCGGGATCTCTCTGAGATTGCCACCTATGCCAGGGTGGATAATCAGCACTACCGTCTGCTGAAGACGCTTACCCCGGGGCCTTATACCTTCATCCACCGGGCCACCAAACAGGTGCCAAGGCGTCTGCAGAATGCCAAGCGCAAGACCATAGGCATCCGGGTCCCGGATAATGTCATAGTTCAGAGCCTGTTGGATGCATTGGGTGAGCCGATCATGAGTTCCACCATGATCATGCCTGGTGAGGAACTCCCGATGACCGATCCCTATGAGATGCGGGATATTCTGGACCATGAGGTGGATGTGATCATAGATGGAGGAAATTGCGGTTTTGAGGCCACCACAGTGATCATAATGGATGACGATCCTCCCTGGGTGGCCAGGAAGGGCAAGGGCGATGCCTCACTATTTGAGGATTAAGGTTCAATATGCCCTGTGCTGACTGGATAGGACCTGTATAATTCACCGATGGGTAATTTAGACATCATACAAAAGATAGCCGTACTGGCGTTGCCGGTGCTCTTCGCCATTACCGTGCATGAGGCGGCGCATGGCTGGATGGCGAACAAGTTGGGTGATGGCACAGCCAGGATGTTGGGGCGGATCACCCTTAATCCAATGAAACACATAGATCCACTGGGAACGGTGTTTATTCCACTGGCTATGTTTATATTCTCAGGGTTCCTGTTTGGCTGGGCCAAGCCGGTGCCAGTTACCTTCAAGAATCTAAAGAATCCAAAACGGGATATGGGCTTGGTGGCGATGGCTGGCCCCGGGATCAACCTGATCATGGCGTTTCTATGGTCCCTGATCGTAATGATCGGGATTAAAACAACGGTACTATCCCAGTGGTTTGGGATACCAATGATCTATATGGGCAGTGCTGGGGTGCTGATAAACGTGGTATTGATGGTGTTGAATCTGATGCCAATACTGCCGCTGGATGGTGGACGGGTGTTGGCCTCAATCCTTCCTCCCAAGTATGCGATCAGCTATTCCCAGCTTGAGCCATACGGCATGGTGCTTATCGTGCTGCTGTTGGTCACTGGTGTTTTAGGGAAGGTCATGTGGCCGATCATTGAATTTACCATTGGGATGTTGCCTGCCTCCAACGTGGTCTGGCAGGTCATAACAAAACTATTTGCATAAAAGATGAGGAAAGATTCTTGAATACCGTTCCTTCGCAGCATGCCCGCGTTCTCTCCGGAATGCGCCCCACCGGACGTCTGCATCTGGGGCACTACCATGGGGTGCTGAAAAACTGGATTGAGCTGCAACACGAGTATGAGTGCTACTTCTTCGTGGCCGACTGGCATGCCCTGACCACCCACTACGATGATCCCTCCATCATCCAGGATAGCGTCTGGGATATGGTGGTGGATTGGCTGGCGGCTGGGGTGAATCACGGTGAGGCCAAGCTGTTTATCCAGTCGCAGGTGCCGGAGCATGCGGAGCTGCACCTGCTGTTATCCATGATTACCCCCCTGGGTTGGCTGGAACGGGTGCCTAGCTATAAAGATCAGCAGGAAAGGTTGAAAGAGCGTGACTTGGCGACCTACGGCTTTCTCGGCTATCCGCTGTTACAGGCCGCGGACATCCTCATCTACAAGGCAGGCATGGTGCCAGTGGGCGAAGATCAGGTAGCCCACGTGGAACTGACCAGGGAGGTGGCGCGCCGTTTCAATTATATATATGGGCGCGAACCAGGTTTTGAAGAGACCTCGGAGCAGGCGGTAAAGAAGATGGGCAAGAAGAACGCCAAACTCTTCACCAGTTACCGCAAGGCCTATCAGGAACAGGGAGATCAGGAGGCGTTGGCGGCGGCCCGTGCGTTGCTTGAGAGCCAGCAGAACATCGGTGTGGCGGATCGCGAACGCCTGTTCGGATATCTGGAGGGCGGCGGTCGTCTGATCCTGGCAGAGCCGCAACCGCTTCTGACCAAGGCATCCAAGATGCCAGGTCTGGACGGACAGAAGATGTCCAAGTCTTACAATAATACTATCGCCTTGCGGGATCATCCCGAGGTGGTGGAGAATGCCCTTCGCACTATGCCGACCGACACCAACAGGGTGCGGCGCACCGATCCTGGCGATCCGGACAGATGCCCGGTCTGGCAATTCCATCTGGTATATTCGGATGACGAAACCAAGGCTTGGGTCCAGGAGGGGTGCCGTTCCGCCGGTATCGGCTGTATCGACTGCAAACAGCCGGTGATCAACGCCGTGCTGGAGGAGCTGCGACCGATCCAGGAGCGGGCCCGTGAATTCGAACAACAACCTGAGCTGGTGCGCAGTATCATAGCCGAGGGGTGCGAGGCTGCACGCGATCAGGCTCAGGAGACCATGGAAGAGGTGCGCCAGGCCATGGGATTGGACTACAGATAGACATGAGTTTAGGCGAAGAACAGCTACACGAGCACCATCCAGGCGAGCAGGAGGAGATGCCTTTTGCCGTGGTCCAGGGTGCGCCCTGGAGCACCATGCCGAAGGATCTATATATCCCGCCAGATGCGCTGGAGGTGTTTCTGGATGCCTTCGAGGGGCCGTTGGATCTGCTCATCTATCTGATCAAACGCCAGAATCTGGATATCCTGGACATTCCTATTGCCCGCATCACAGAGCAGTACATAGAGTATGTGGAGCTTATGAAGGAGCTGCGTCTGGAACTGGCGGCTGAGTATCTGGTGATGGCGGCTATGCTGGCCGAGATTAAGTCCAAGATGTTGTTGCCGCGCCACGAGGATGAAGAGGGCGAGGAAGAGGATCCCAGGGCGGAACTCATTCGGCGCTTGCAGGAGTATGAAAGATACAAACAGGCGGCAGAGGATCTGGATAACTTGCCCAGGCTGGAACGGGATCAGTTCCAGGTCGAGGCCGAGGTGCAGCACAAGAAGCAGGAGCAGAAACTACCGGATGTGGATCTGCGTGAGATGTTGTTAGCCCTCAAGGACGTGATGCATCGGGCGGATATGTTTTCCAGACACCATGTACAGATGGAACCACTCTCGGTGCGGGAACGTATGTCGCTGGTGCTTGGCGCTCTGAATAGTGAGACCTTTACCGATTTTGTAGAGCTGTTTGATGTGGAAGAGGGTCGATTGGGTGTGGTGGTGACCTTGTTGGCGGTCCTGGAACTGATCAAGGGTGGCCTCATCATCCTGGTCCAGGTGGATGCCTTTGGGCCGATTCACGTCAAGGCCGCGGCGGAATAACCGTTCCCGTCCAGACCGGAATATTGAACATACCTGTATTAGGAAATTAATTTGGCAGACAAGAGCATAAGAGAGATTATCGAGGCCGCGCTGAAGCGGATAAAGATATTCCGTAAGACCAATGGCGTCCCGACCGAAACGGCAACAGTACCGGCAATTGAGACGGCCGTTGTAAGCGGCATGTCTGAGATCAGACTGAAGGAGATCATTGAGGCCGCCTTGATGGCAGCGGGCAAACCTCTCTCCATAGAACAGATCATAAAGCTGTTTCTGGAAGATGAACGGCCGGAGCGCGCAGATGTGCGCCGTGCTATGGAATCATTGACCAGGGACTATGCCCACAGGCCGGTGGAACTGTTGGAGACCGCGGCCGGATTCCGCTTAAATGTACGCTCTGAGTATGCTACCTGGGTATCCAGACTCTGGGAAGAGCGTCCTCCCAGATACTCGCGCGCCCTACTTGAGACCCTTTCTCTCGTCGCCTATCGCCAGCCTATTACCAGGGGCGAGATCGAGGATGTGAGAGGGGTTAGCGTAAGTAGCAACATCATTAAGACCCTGATGGAGCGTGGCTGGGTCAAAGAGGTCGGGCATAGGGACGTACCGGGAAAACCGGCCCTGCTGGCCACCACCAAGGAGTTCCTAAATTATTTCGGTCTTATGAGTCTGGACGACCTGCCAACCCTGGCGGAGATCAAGGACCTGGACTCGATCAATGGTGAACTGAACTTTGAGGATTCTGAAGATGTAGACGACTCTCAGGATGGTGAAGCGTCGATTGAGGACGAAATAGCAGAACCTAGTGGCGCCGAGATAATAAAACTGGAAATAAGCGCTGATCATGTTGAAACAGCTGATGATGATTACGATGATCAGGACGTGACGGTGACTGAGCCAGCATCTGGGGAACAGGATGAAGAAGGTCGTTAATGATGCCGTTGCTGCGCCGGGCGAGCGTCTGCAAAAGGTGCTGGCCAATGCCGGGTTTGGATCAAGGCGTGAGATAGAGGGTTGGATCAAGGAAGGTAAGGTAAAGATCAACGGTATACCTGCAAAGCTTGGAGACCGGGTAAAGGGAGAAGACCTGCTACAGGTAAATAATCGTAGGGTTAGGGTAGACCGTATCAGTGATATCCAGCGTAGGGTAATCATCTACAACAAGCCGGAGGGTGAGGTAGTCACCAGGAGTGATCCGGAGCGCCGTCCCACCGCATTCCGTAATCTCCCCAAACTGAAGACATCAGGACGCTGGATCGCCGTCGGCCGTCTGGATATCAACAGCAGTGGTCTAATGCTGTTTACCACGGACGGAGATCTGGCGAATCGTTTGATGCACCCGTCCCAGGCTGTCGAGAGAGAGTATGCGGTCAGGGTGTTGGGCGAGGTGACCAATGAAATGCTTGAGACCCTGGTGCATGGTGTGGAGCTGGAGGACGGCCTTGCCAGGTTTGAAGAGATAGTAGAGTCTGGTGGTGAGGGCGCCAATCGTTGGTTCCATGTGGTGATTATGGAGGGGCGTAACCGTGAGGTGCGCAGGATGTGGGAGGCGGTGGGCGCCAAGGTAAATCGCCTCAAAAGGGTAAGATATGGGCCGGTCATGTTGGGGGAGCGTTTGCACGTGGGAAAGAGCCGTGAACTGGATCCGCAGGAGTTGTCTGATCTGCTGGCGCTTGCGGGACTGGAGGCACAGGCCAAGCCAAGACGGGCGGCTGGAAATAATAAGAGGCAGTCGGCGAAGAAAAGGCGGCGTTAATGTCTTTCACGGCGAGTGGCAAACAACTGCGTCAGGTATTTGATCTACTCCTAAAAACCTATGGCAAGCAGAATTGGTGGCCTGCAGATACCGCATTCGAGGTGATGGTAGGCGCTGTCCTTACCCAGAACACAGCCTGGTCAAATGTAGAGCGGGCCATCGCTAATCTGAAGGAGGCAGGAGTCCTGCATCAGCGCGGGATACTGGAACTGCCTCAAGATGAGCTTGCGGAACTGCTGCGTCCCTCAGGATATTTCAACGTAAAGGCCAAACGGCTACAGAATTTTTGTCGTTTCCTGGCAGAGAACGGTGGTGAATGCGCCCTGCGTGAGATGAAGCTGAAGGATGCGCGTGCGGCGCTGCTGTCCATAAACGGGGTAGGGTCCGAGACCGCGGACGATATCATGCTATATGCACTGGAACAGCCGGTGTTTGTCGTTGACGCCTACACTCGGCGCATCTTCACACGCCTGGGTATGCTGCAAGGTGATGAGGGCTATGAACAGATAAGGACAGGATTCGAGAAGGCGCTGGGGCCACACCTTATGTTATTCAATGAGTATCACGCCTTGATCGTGCGCCACGGAAAGGAGACATGCAAAACCAAACCACATTGTGATCAATGTGGTTTGGTAAACTTGTGTTTATTTAGCGATGACCGCCAGGGGGTGGCGGTCAGCTAATCATCATTACATTCGCAGCGTGTAGACCTTTGGGGCCTTCGTTCACTTCAAACTGAACCTTCTGACCCTCTTTTACTGTCTTATAACCATCCATCTCAATCGCGGAGAAATGAACGAATACATCCTGCTCTCCGTCATCTGGTGTTACAAAACCGTACCCTTTGGCGTTATTGAACCACTTTACTGTACCTGTAGCCATGAACCGACTCCTCCTCACAACAAAACAAACTGCTTTAACTTATTCTTATGACGATCTAACTATTCGTCTGCAGATAATGATATTGACAACCCGACTAAAAAATCACATTAAAATAATGATTATTTACATAAGGTGACAGTGGAGTATACCCATACAAAAAAAATGGTCAAATGGTTCTGGTGTGATAAGCCGGTAATTTGGCTGATAATTTAAGTAACATATTGAATTATAATATAAAACAAACTGTAATAATGTGTTAATAATCCCCTGTGATGGTGGAATACATTATTTGACTTTTCTCTTTTATTTATCATTTTGTCGGGCTTTGATTTAATTTAAACTCTTTCCATAATTCTTTGATAAATTCGGCTAGAATCAGAAATATGTCAGATCAAATAAGCAATGAGCATGACGGTGGGCTTGCGGTTCAGGAACTAAAACCGGAGCTAAAGCCTCCCAGGATGTATAAGGTTATTTTGTTAAACGACGACTACACACCTATGGATTTTGTGGTGGAGGTTTTGGAGGCGTTTTTCCGTATGGGCAGGGAACAGGCGACACGGGTGATGATGAATGTCCATGTTAAAGGCGCCGGGGTTTGCGGGGTGTTTACCAGGGATATAGCTGAGACCAAGGTTGAACAGGTCAATGAATATGCGCGCAACAACCAGCACCCTTTGCTGTGCGCGATGGAAGAGGAATAGCTGTAAAATTTGATATGTCGATATTAAGCAAAGAACTAGAGTTTACCCTTAATCACGCCTTTACCAGGGCGCGTGAACGTAAACATGAATTTATGACGGTGGAGCATTTGTTGCTGGCGCTGCTGGAGAATAGTTCTGCGCTTGATGTGTTAAAGGGTTGTAACATAGATATCAGTAAGCTGCGCATGGAGGTGGAGCAGTTTATCAATGAAACCACCCCTATACTCCCAGACGATAATGAAGAGATTCAGCCCACGATAGGTTTTCAACGGGTTTTGCAGCGGGCAGTATTCCATGTGCAGTCATCCGGGCGTAAGGAGGTGACTGGTGCCAACGTGTTGGTGGCGATCTTTGGTGAACAGGAGTCTCAGGCCCACTATCTGTTGGCGAAACAGGGCATGTCGCGTCTTGATGCCGTGAATTACATGTCTCACGGAGTCGCCAGGTCTGGCGATAACTTTGGTGCGGATTCTGTAAGCAGTGGTAATGAAGATGATTTAGAGACAGGTTCTCCTGCGCAGTCACCATTATCTGAATATACCACCAATCTTAATGAGCTTGCGCTATTGGGGAAGATAGACCCGCTCATCGGGCGCGATGATGAAATCGAGCGGGTCATACAGATACTCTGCCGCAGGCGTAAAAACAATCCGTTGCTGGTAGGTGAAGCAGGGGTGGGGAAGACCGCAATCGCCGAGGGATTGGCCAAGTTGATAACGGACGGCAAGGTACCTGAGGTGTTGGAGAATAGCACCATCTATTCTCTGGATCTTGGTAGCTTGATCGCTGGCACCAAATATCGGGGCGATTTTGAAAAGCGTCTGAAGGCGGTCTTGGCGCAACTAAAGGATGACCCTGATGCGATCCTGTTCATTGATGAGATACACACCGTGATCGGCGCCGGTTCCGCCTCTGGCGGTGTTATGGATGCGTCCAATCTTATCAAGCCGGTCCTGGCGACAAAGGATTTGCGGTGTATAGGATCGACTACATATCAGGAGTTTCGCGGTATCTTCGAGAAGGATCATGCCCTGGCCAGACGCTTCCAGAAGATTGACGTCGCCGAGCCTACAGTGGAAGAGACCATAGGGATACTGGAGGGTCTAAGGTCCAGATTCGAGGCCCATCACAATGTGACCTATACCAACGCCTCCCTAAAGGCCGCCGCGGAGTTGTCGGCGCGCTATATTAATGATCGGCAACTGCCGGATAAGGCGATTGATGTTATAGATGAGGCCGGAGCCAGCGTGCAACTGCAGCCTGGGGATAGGCGGCAGACTAAGATTGATGTTCACGATATAGAAAAAATTGTATCCAAGATGGCGCGTATCCCGCCGCAGAGTGTATCTGTGTCTGATGTGGAGGCCCTGCGTACCCTAGATCGTGATCTAAAGATGGTGGTTTTCGGCCAGGATAAGGCAATAGATACCCTTACCTCGGCCATGCGCATGAGTCGCACCGGTCTGGGTGGCGAGCAAAAACCGGTAGGTTCTTTTCTGTTTACCGGCCCGACCGGTGTGGGTAAGACCGAGGTCACTAGGCAGTTGGCGTTGATCCTGGGCATCAAGCTGATTCGTTTTGATATGTCCGAATACATGGAGCGGCATACGGTCTCCCGTCTGATCGGAGCACCTCCGGGTTACGTCGGCTATGATCAGGGCGGTCTGCTTACCGAAGAGGTTAATAAACATCCTCACGCGGTGTTGTTGCTGGATGAGATCGAGAAAGCTCACCCGGATGTATTCAATCTGCTATTGCAGATCATGGACCATGGCACCCTGACCGATAACAACGGACGCAAGGCCGATTTTCGCAACGTGGTGTTGGTGATGACAAGTAATGCCGGAGCCTCGGAGATGAGCAGGGCATCTATAGGATTTACCGCCCAGGATCATAGCAGTGACGGTATGGAGGCGGTGAAGAAGATCTTCACGCCTGAGTTCCGCAATCGTCTGGATGCTATTGTACAGTTCGATCCTCTCCCACCAGAGGTTATCCGGTACGTGGTGGATAAGTTTATCTTTGATCTCGAAGGTAAGATGGGACGTAAGGGCGTGACCCTGGTGGTAGAGCAAGAGGCCAAAGAGTGGCTGGCGGAACATGGCTATAACGAAAAGATGGGCGCGCGGCCAATGGAACGGCTGATCAAAGAGAAGATTAGCAAGCCATTGGCGGATGAATTGCTGTTCGGGGCGTTAACCGAGGGCGGGCAGGTTCGTGTTTTTGTCTTAGATCAAGAACTGCAATTCGAACTTAAAGACCAGGTCGTACATTAGGATTCACGAGGTGTGAATCAGCCTTAACGGGCGCGATAGGTGATGCGTCCCTTAGTTAGATCGTACGGGGTAAGCTGCACGGTAACGTTGTCGCCAGTCAGTATGCGGATATAGTGCTTGCGCATCTTTCCGGAGATGTGCGCGGTTACAACATGACCATTCTCCAGTTCTACCCGGAACATGGTGTTGGGGAGGGTCTCGATAACAGTCCCTTCCATTTCAATAAAATCTTCTTTTGCCATGCGTTATCCTAAAATCAATTTTCTATAGCGGCGGGAGTATACCACAAGCTGGTGTGGGCGCATCCAGCTTTATCCGTATAATTCCGGGATTGTGATGAT
The DNA here is from genome assembly GCA_050297535.1 of Sedimenticolaceae bacterium. Taxonomy (GTDB): domain Bacteria; phylum Pseudomonadota; class Gammaproteobacteria; order Chromatiales; family Chromatiaceae; genus JAAGZL01. The sequence continues at coordinate 11,271 of JBNKSV010000015.1, read as the reverse complement.
TTCGTCAGGGGAAAATTCTTTCCATCCATCCGCACTGTAGACCTGGAGAGGGCGGTAGTCCTGTTTGTATTGCATTTTCTGGCAGCCGGGGATCCAATATCCCAGATATAGCCAGGGCAGGCCTAGGCGTTTGGCCTCTTCTATCTGCCATAGTATCGCAAGGACCCCGGGACTTAGCTCGGATATCCCAGGATCAAAGAAGGTATATACCGCTGATATCCCACGCGGCAGGATATCTATCACCGCCACGGCGATTAGTCTGTTATGGTCGCGAAGCTCTACGAACCTCGTTTCACCCCAGGGACAAAAGAGAAATCGACAGTAATCTTCCTCAGTCGGGTTGGCCATCTCGCCGTCAGGATGTCTGGAGTTCATGTAGGTGGTATACAGATCAAAATGCTCTTGTTTGAATTTTGCAGGCAGTACCTTCACGCATAGGTTGGCTTGTAGCTGTTTCCAGGCCCTGCGTTGGCTTCGCCTGGGGGAAAAGCGGTCAACCGGAATTCTGGTAGAGATGCATTTGTTGCATTTGAGGCAGTCTGGACGGTAGATATCACAGCCGCTACGGCGGAAGCCCAGATCTATTAAGGCCTGATAAAGCCTGCTGCTTTTGTCGGCATCAGGTTGAATAAATAAGGTTTGCGCTGAACATTCTGGCAGATAAGAACATGGGTGTTCCGGTGTCTTGAATAGCCTTATATGTTCGCCTTTGGTTGCGGTATCAGTGGCCATAATTTAGATATGAGTCGGTTGCCATGATTCCGCGGCCGGTTCGGCGTTGCATAGACTGGTTATAAGATTACAGAAATCAGAGCGAGGTATCTCTTCTGCCCCCAGGCTACCCAGGTGTTCAGAATAGACCTGGCAGTCGATCAACCCATAATTCCACGCAATCAACCTCTCGCAAAGGGCGGCCAGCGCCATCTTCGAGGCGTTATTACTGAGACTGAACATGGATTCACCAAAAAATACCCTGCCTAGGGCCACGCCATAAAGTCCGCCAACCAGTAGAACTCCTTCCCATACCTCTACCGAGTGGGCATATCCTTGCCGGAACAGATTTAGATAGGCCTGTCGCATCTCATCAGTTATCCAGGTTCCGGACTGTTTGCGGCGTGGTGCGGCACAGGCCGTTATAACGGCTTCAAATGCCTGGTCTATAGTAATGGTCAGGCCGTTATTACGCATGCCCTTGCGCAGGCTGCGTGAGATTTTAAGTTTATTTGGGTATAGGATGGTCCTGGGATCAGGCGACCACCAGAGTATGGGTTGATCTGGGCTGTACCATGGGAAAATCCCGGATCTGTAAGCCTGCAGAAGCCTGGTTGCAGATAGATCTCCACCGACCGCCAGCAGGCCGTCAGGATCGCGTTCCGCCTGTTCTACCGGAGGAAACTTCTCATCTGGCTTGTTGGGGTCTAGGATAAACAGCATAATTGGTTTGCAATATGGCGGATCAAACGGATGAAAAAACAACAAACTCTAAGAATCCTGGTTGGCGACAAGATTCAGCTTCAGAAGGTCGGTGCTGCATCCGGTGAACGCTACTCCTCAACGGTTATCGGCTATGTGCCAGGTAAGAGTCTACTTATTACCGCTCCCCTGGTAAATGACAAGCCAATCCTGGTCAAGGAAGGACAGCAGTTTGCGGTCAGGATGCTGCAAGGCAGCTTTATTCAGGGGTTTGTGGCCAAGGTCCTGCATCATGTGTTGACGCCATATCCCTATCTGCATCTAAGTTTTCCCCAGGAGGTAGAGAGCATAGCGGTGCGTAATGCCGACCGGGTAGAGACCGACGTGCCTATCCTGGCCAGAAACCCCAAGTCACCTAGTGGGGATGATAGCTGGAAGCAGGCATCTATCAAGGATATAAGCGCTACCGGATCCAAACTTGAGAGCATGAGCAAGCTTGGAGAGGAGGGGGATATTCTGATGCTGAAATTTAAACTTCTGATCTGCGCTCAGGAAGAGGAGATGGAGATTTATACCAAGATCATGCATCTGGAAGAACCGAAAAATGTCGGCGCAGACGAGTGGGGGATATATGTCTATGGCACCCAGTTTGAGAAGCATGGCAGGCTGGAGCGGGTGTTGATTCAGAACTATGTGCTGGAGCAGCGCATGAGTTATGAGCTCTGATTAACCCAGAATTTACGTTGAGAGTGGCGGTTTCCGTTCGGCTGAATTGCAGGGGTTTCTCGTCTTGAATTGTGCTACGACGGTAGGAGCCAGCTCCTGCTGGGGTTAATATATCGCCCAGGGGACTGGGCTCCTACACAAATGGCTATTTCCCAGCAGCTTCCAGCGCATCCAGATAGCGTTCCGCATCCAGGGCGGCCATACATCCGGTTCCGGCAGAGGTGATGGCCTGTTTGTAGACGTGGTCCATTACATCGCCGGCCGCAAAAATACCTTCGATGCTGGTCTGGGTGGCGTTACCCTCAATACCGCCGGTAACGGTTAGATAGCCATGCTGCATGTCGAGCTGTCCAGAAAAGATGTCGGTGTTCGGTTTGTGTCCGATGGCTATGAATACACCCTGCAGTTCTATATCTTTGATGGAGCCGTCCTTGACGTTTTTGATGCGCATGCCGGTAACGCCGCTGGCATCGCCCAACACCTCATCCAGAACATGATCCCATTCGATGGTGATATTACCGTTTTCTGCCTTCTGTTTTACCTGATCTGCCAGGATCTTTTCAGAACGGAAGGCGTCACGGCGATGTACTATGTATACCTCAGAGGCGATATTAGATAGATATAGCGCCTCTTCGACCGCTGTATTGCCACCGCCAATCACAGCAACCTTTTGATTGCGATAGAAAAAACCGTCGCAGGTGGCGCATGCTGAGACACCACGACCCTTAAAGGCCTCTTCTGATTCCAGACCAAGGTACTGAGCAGATGCACCGGTGGCGATTATCAGTGCATCGCAGGTATATGTTGCCTGATCGCCTATGAGCTTGAACGGTTTGCTAGTGAGTTCGGTGGTGTGGATGTGGTCGAAGATGATCTCGGTGTTGAAGCGTTCTGCATGTTTCAGCATACGATCCATCAACTCAGGCCCTTGCACACCTGCATGGTCACCAGGCCAGTTGTCTACCTCGGTGGTAGTGGTGAGCTGCCCACCTTGTTCCATGCCGGTGACAAGAACTGGGTTAAGGTTGGCGCGGGCGGCATATATGGCCGCTGTATATCCGGCCGGGCCTGATCCAAGGATCAACAATCGGCAGTGTTTGGTGTCACTCATGTGTAATTACTCCGGAATCTTCTGCTTATAAATGTTAAGGGATGGTTTATTTGCGGCTAGGAACCAAGATCCCTGATGATGGATAAATTCTACGTAATGTTTATTGAGGGGTAAAGGATGGAGTGGATACGCTGAAAGCGGTGTGATTTCCTTAAGAAGTTAGACTAAATATGTGATATATCTCTATAACAGATAAGCAACTATTTGTGTTTTATGTATAATTGCACGGTAAAGGACAATAGCGGCGTAAGGCTGTTAATTGATCCTTAATCCGAATAAGCTAGAAACTATTTCATGCAGCAACAAGCTGGGTTAATACGGTGTCAAAGGCGAGTAGAACAATCCAAAACCAGAACAGTACAGGGATGAGGCTCAACAGGCGGCTGCGTGAGGGAATTATGTTACTCATGCTGGCGATAGCGGCCTACCTGTTGCTTTCATTGTTTACCTTTTCTCCACTTGATCCTGGTTGGTCTTATACCGGTGGGCATAAGCAGGTATTGAATGCCGGGGGTCCCGTCGGGGCCTGGTTCGCCGATGTATTTCTGAATCTGTTCGGTTTTTTTGCCTATATATTTCCATTCATGTTGGCATGGGGTAGTTGGGTCATGCTCTATCAGGGTGATCCAGATGAGCCTATGAATCTGGCAATCATCAATCTGCGGATTCTGGGTTTTGTTCTCACCCTTACCTGCGGCAGCACTATCTCATCCATGCATGTATCCTCATTCGATATCCCTTTTCCGACCGGGACCGGCGGTATACTCGGCTCTTTTTTGCAGGAGCAGATGGTCGATGTATTTAGTTCCACCGGCAGCAGTCTGCTTCTGATAGCGATGTTCCTGGCCGGCGTCACCCTGTTCACCGGTGTGTCCTGGTTTACAGTGATGGACAAGATAGGGGAGGCAGTGCTTAACCTGTTCGATGTTGCCTACCGCTTTTATCTGAATCGTCAGGATGAGCAAAAGGCCAAGGATGTGAAACGTCAGCGCCAGGATGCCCTAAAGTTTGAGCAGAAGCGACAAGAGACCAAAAAGCCGCCCAGGATCGAACCGGTCATACGCGATATAAAACCCAGCGAAAGGACTGAAAAAGAGAAACAGGTGCCGCTGTTTACCAAGGATCAGGTCGTAAATAGCGAGTTACCGCCCCTGGCCTTGTTGGATCAGGTGAAAAGGAGCGAGACGGGATATACCAAGGAGGCCCTGGAGGCGATTTCACGTCTGGTTGAGATCAAGCTGCGTGACTTTGGTATTGATGTCGAGGTAGTGGCGGTATATCCGGGTCCGGTGGTAACCCTGTTTGAGTTGCAACTGGCCCCTGGCCTCAAGGTGAGCCGTATCACCAATCTATCCAAGGACCTGGCCCGTGCCCTGTCCACCACCAGTGTGCGGGTGGTGGAGGTGATTCCGGGTAAATCTGTAGTCGGCCTGGAGATACCCAATGAGCAGCGGGAGATGGTGTATCTGAGCGAGATTCTTAAATCAGAGGTATACGATAAGGCCAAGTCTCCCCTAACTATGGCGTTGGGCAAGAGTATCGCCGGAGAGCCAGAGGTGGCCGATCTCTCAAAGATGCCCCATGTCCTGATCGCAGGCACCACCGGTGCAGGTAAGTCCGTGGCCATCAATGCCATGGTCCTGAGTATCCTCTACAAGGCGAAGCCGGAAGACGTGCGCATGATCATGGTGGATCCCAAGATGCTGGAGCTTTCGGTATACGAGGGGATACCGCACCTGTTGACTCCGGTAGTCACAGATATGAAAGAGGCTGCCAATGCCCTGCGTTGGTGTGTGATGGAGATGGAACAGCGTTTCCGCTTCATGGCATCTATCGGGGTGCGTAATCTTACCGGCTACAACAAAAAGATCAGGGATATGGAGAAAGAGGGCAAACAGCTGCCTAATCCTCTGTATCGCAGAGATCTGCCGGAAGGTCAGGAACAGACCCAGGATGAGTTCCTGCAACCACTGCCTTACATCGTGGTCATAATCGACGAGCTGGCCGATATGATGATGGTAGTCGGCAAGAAGGTGGAAGAGCTTATTGCGCGTCTGGCCCAGAAGGCCCGTGCCTCCGGCATCCATCTGCTACTGGCTACCCAGCGACCTTCTGTTGACGTGATTACCGGTCTGATCAAGGCTAATATTCCCAGCCGTATAGCGTTTCAGGTATCATCCCGCATCGACTCGCGGACCATCTTGGATCAGATGGGTGCGGAAAACTTGCTGGGGCACGGAGATATGCTCTATCTGCCACCAGGTACCTCCATTCCGCAACGCATTCACGGTGCCTTTGTGGATGATAACGAGGTGCATCGGGTGGTCAAACACCTGAAGGAGATGGGTGAGCCAGACTATATCGACGATATACTGCATGGCAGCGCTGATACCGCAAGCGGTATGTCGCCGGATGGAAGCGATGTAGAAGATGCCGATCCTCTCTATGATGAGGCGGTAAGAATCGTTACGGAAACCAGACGTGCGTCTATCTCTGGTGTGCAGCGGCGGCTCAAGATTGGGTATAACCGCGCCGCACGCATGATAGAAGAGATGGAAAGGGTAGGGATTGTGGGTCCACCGGAATCAAATGGTAATCGCCAGGTCCTGGCGCCACCGCCACCAGAGGTATGAGATGAAGTTACAAAAGTTGCTTGTTGTGTTCCTGGCGTTGTCGATGAGTCAGATGGCTGCGGCAGGGGCGGGTAGGGATCGTCTGGAAAAACTCCTACGCAATACCAAATCGGTAAAGGCTAAATTTACCCAGACAGTAATTTCCAAGAACAGAGACAGTGCCGCCCATGCCCAGGGCGTGCTCTACATAAAACGCCCGAAATATTTCCGTTGGGATTACCAGATTCCATATCAGCAGAACATCATAGCCGATGGCACCAGGGTATGGGTGTGGGAACCTGATATTGAGCAGGTAAGCACTATGATGCAGGATGCAGCCCTCAAGGGAACGCCGGCCGTGGCGTTGATGGGGGGGGAGAAGATTGATAAGGAGTTTAAGATCATAGAGCTGAAAAGGCGTTTTGATCTGGATTGGGTGCAGCTGATTCCAAAGGATGCTGACGCCCAGTTTACCAAGATCACCCTGGGCCTGGATAAACAGGGCCTGAAACTCATGGAGATGGAGTCGAAGAGCGGACAGGTGTCCAGATTCCACTTTACCGAGATAGTGAACAACGCCAAGCTGCCAAAGGATCATTTTAAGTTTACTCCACCAAAGAGTTACAAGGGTGGCTTTCTGGATCTCCATGCACAATGACCTCTTCTCTCCATCTGATAATGAGGGGTTGAGGCCGCTGGCGGACCGTATGCGTCCGCACAGTATTGAGGAGTTTCAAGGGCAGGTGCATATCGTAGGGGCCGACAAGCCCCTACGTGTTGCGATCGAGTCAGATCGTCTACATTCTATGATCTTCTGGGGTCCGCCCGGCACCGGCAAAACCACCCTGGCCAGGCTCATAGCCCGACACTCTGGTGCTCAATTTCTGAGCCTGTCTGCGGTATTGGCCGGGGTTAAGGATATAAGGGCTGCAGTGGATCAGGCCAGGCAGGCGCGCCAGATGGAAGATCGTCCTACTATCTTGTTTATTGATGAGGTGCACCGCTTTAACAAAGCGCAGCAGGATGCCTTTTTGCCTCATGTAGAGGATGGCACCCTGGTATTCATCGGCGCCACCACCGAAAACCCATCCTTCGAGCTGAATAATGCACTCTTATCCAGGGCACGTATTTACGTCCTCAAAAGCCTGGGCGTGGAGGATTTGGAGCGGATACTCCTTACGGCACTGAACGATCAGGAACGTGGCCTGGGTGACCGCAACCTGGATATGAGCCAGGAACTGCTGCGCCTGATTGCCGAGGCGGCGGACGGAGATGCCAGGCGGGCCCTGAATCTACTGGAGATCGCAACCGACCTCAGCAGCGGTAATTGCGTAACAGAAGAGACGGTAAAAGAGGTGGTTTCCGGGAATCTCAGACGCTTTGATAAGGGCGGCGATGCCTTCTATGAGCAGATATCGGCCCTGCACAAGAGTGTACGTGGTTCTAATCCGGACGCCTCGCTCTACTGGCTCTGCCGCATGCTGGATGGGGGTTGTGATCCGCTCTATATCGCGCGACGGGTAGTGCGCATGGCGTCGGAGGATATCGGTAACGCCGATCCCCGTGCTCTTGCCATCGCCCTGGACGCCTGGGAGACTCAGGAACGCCTGGGCTCACCAGAAGGGGAATTGGCAATTGCCCAGGCCGTGGTATACATGGCCTGCGCCGCCAAGAGCAATGCGGTGTACATGGCCTTCAATGCAGCGATGGCAGACGCCAGGGAACATGGATCGCTGGAGGTGCCGGTGCACCTGCGCAACGCCCCCACCAAGCTGATGAAGGAGTTGGGTTACGGCAAAGAATATCGTTACGCCCACGACGAGCCGGGAGGCTATGCCGCAGGCGAGACCTATTTCCCTGAAGGCATGGGTGAACCCAACTATTACCAGCCGGTAGAGCGCGGTCTGGAGATAAAGATCAAGGAGAAGCTGGAACGGTTGCGGGAGAGCGATCTGGCTGCTAGAAAGGCAGACTACAAAAGCTAACGCGTCCTGCTTCGCTCCTTGCTTATATTCATGTAGGCAATAACCGCAAAGTCCGCGGATGCCAATCAAGGCTATTTGTCCTTGTTTGAGTGATAAGAGTAAAATGCCTAGCTTTTAAACCAGAGGGTAAAATAGATAGTGCTACAGACCATAGCAATTGCAGCAGGCGGAGCGGTCGGAGCCTTGATGCGGTTCTGGGCATCCAATGGTGTGTATGCACTATTGGGACGTGGATTTCCCTACGGGACCCTGTCAGTAAATGTTATCGGTTCCCTGGCGATGGGCTTCCTCTATGTGATGTTTCTGGAACGCATGGCGGTCGGTCCTGAGGTCAGGGCGGCCCTGTTGGTAGGATTTCTCGGCGCCTTTACTACCTTTTCCACTTTTTCTATCGAGACCCTGAATCTGATAGAGCAGGCGGACTATACCAAGGCAGTGCTGAATATGGTGATTAGCGTGGTGGCTTGTGTGGCCGCCGCCTGGATTGGACTCAAGATCGGGAGGCAGATATGAAGACGCTGGATGTTACTATGGTGCGTATCTATCTGAATGAAGGCCAGGGTCAGATGGCGAAATTGATGCAACTGCTGCATGACGAAGAGAAAGTGCGCGGTGTTACCGCCTTCCGCGGGGTGGCAGGTTTCGGTAAATCAGGCAAGATGCACTCTTCCACGCTTTTGGATATGTCGCTGGATCTGCCAGTGATCATAGAGTTTTTCGACGAACCGGAAAAGGCGGCGCGGGTGATGGAACACCTGAACACAATAGTAAAACCGGGCCACATGGTCAGCTGGCCGGCACAATTCAATAATGGTGAATAGATAATGTTAGACCCCAGGTTACTAAGAAACGAACTGGAGGCCACAGCGCAGCAGTTGGCCAGGCGTGGTATGAAGTTGGATACAGACCAGATTGCTGGTCTCGAAACCAGACGTAAGGAGCTGCAGGTAGCGGCCGAAACCCTACAGAATGAGCGCAACAGCCGCTCCAAGGAGATAGGCAAGGCCAAGGCGGCGGGGCAGGATATCCAACCGTTACTGACTGAAGTGGCCGATCTGGGCGATAAGCTGAAACAGGCCCAGGATGACCTGAACGCGGTCCAGGCCGAACTGCAGAAGATTATTCTTGGCATACCTAATATCCCGGCCGCGGATGTACCTGATGGCAAGGATGAGGCGGATAACCGGGAGGAGCGGCGCTGGGGTACACCGCGTGAATTTACCTTTGAACCCAAGGATCATGTGGATTTAGGTGTAGCCCTGGGCTGGATGGATTTTGAGGCGGCGGCCAAGATAACCGGTTCCAGGTTTGTCACCCTGCAAGGCCCCATGGCCCGCCTGCATCGGGCCCTGACCCAGTTTATGCTTAATACCCACTGTAATGAGCATGGCTACACCGAGGTCTATGTGCCCTACATGGTTAATGCTGATAGCCTGCAGGGTACCGGGCAGCTACCGAAATTTGCCGATGATTTGTTCAGACTGTCTGGCGAGATGGAGTACTACCTTATTCCTACCGCCGAGGTGCCGGTTACCAATCTGGTGCGGGATGAGATCATAGACGATGGCGATATGCCCAAGCGTTGGGTGGCCCACACCCCATGTTTTCGTAGCGAGGCAGGCTCCTATGGTAAAGATACCCGCGGCATGATCCGCCAGCATCAGTTCGAGAAGGTGGAGATGGTGCAGATCGTGCGTCCACAGGAGTCGGACCAGGCCCTGGAACAGCTAACCGGACACGCCGAGACTATCCTGCAGAAGCTGGAATTGCCATATCGGGTGGTTACCCTCTGCACCGGTGATCTGGGATTTTCCTCCATGAAGACCTACGATCTGGAGGTTTGGCTGCCGGGCCAGAACGCCTATCGTGAAATATCTTCCTGCAGCAACTTCGGTGACTTCCAGGCCCGGCGTATGCAGGCCCGTTGGCGCAACCCGGAAACCGGTAAGCCGGAGCTGGTGCACACCATCAACGGTTCAGGTCTGGCGGTAGGGCGTACCCTGGTGGCGGTGCTGGAGAACTATCAGCAGGAGGATGGCAGCATCCAGGTGCCGCAGGTGTTACGACATTACATGGGTGGGCTGGAGGTTATTATGTAGGAGCCCGGTCCTCTGGGCGACTAAATGTCAGGAGAATATCGCAGGATCACCCGCAGGATGCCAAAGCCGAGCGGGCTCCTACTGGATGTGACGTAATTCAGACCAGCATAGTAAGGAGCAGCACAAAGCCGATCACGGCCAGGATCGGCAGGGCCGCAGACGTCCAGTCGCCTTTCTCTGCCTTGGGGCTGTTTGAGAGCATATATCTGGCCCTGGGAAAGATCACCGCAATCATGGCGATCAACAGAAGTGCAGAGCCGATCTTCATCCAATCCATTTCGTATTCCTCAGGAACATGAAAGCCCCGGCGAACGGGGCTTTCCTTTTCTACACAACAGTCACAACATCAGTCGTCAGAGGTCATGCCCAGGATATTCAACAGATGTATGAAGATGTTGAATATATTCATATACAGGCTGACGGTCATTAACAGATAGTTGGTCTCGCCGCCATGGATCATCTGACTGGTATCGTACAGGATGAAGCCACTCATCAGCATGATAACCACTGCTGAGATCGCCAGTGACAGGGCTGGCATGCCCAAAAAGATGTTGGCTACAGCAGCCACCAGCACCATCAAGAAACCGGCGAACAGAAATCCACCCATAAAACTGAAGTTCTTGCGGGTGGTAAGGGCATAACCTGAGAGACCAAGGAAGATCACGCCGGTGCCGCCAAAGGCGGTGGCTACAATCTGCGGGCCGTTAGGCAGACTCAGATACATGGATAGGATCGGACCTAGTCCAAAACCCAGCAGGCCGGTTATGGCGAATACCACGCCTACACCGCTTGCAGATTGTGCAGTACGCGGTAGCACAAACCAGATCAGCAACATAGCTCCGCCAATGCTCAATAGATAGGTCATGGGAGGCATTTGTGCGTAGGTGGAGATTGCCGCCATTACGGCGCTGAACACCAGCGTCATTGAGAGTAGGCTGTAGGTGTTTCTGATTACTTTGTTTACTGCGCCAACGCTTTGTGCAGTATTAGTAACTGAATAGTTCATTTGGTTGCTATCTCCTATATAAGGCTCAATTTTCTATGGTTAAACTATGAGACTGTGAACGGTTTCAGTAGGTTCCGTCATACTCACCTATATGGTGTAAAAGTGCAATATTTCAATAGCTAAGAATTTATTACGATAGCGGCGATAAGCCTTGTTGCAGACCTGACAATCGGGTATCCTTCGCAGCCTTGGAGAGGTGGCTGAGCGGTTGAAAGCGGCGGTCTTGAAAACCGTTGAGGGTTTGTAGCCCTCCCAGGGTTCGAATCCCTGCCTCTCCGCCAAATAAAACAAAAGGCCCCATTTTTATGGGGCCTTTTGT
>JBNKSV010000014.1:0-48978 GCA_050297535.1 Sedimenticolaceae bacterium | reverse complement strand
GGTAACGTCGGCGCTTGCTGCCATTGGAACTGCAATTGCGGTGGCAACTGCGGCGGCTAAAAGCTGTTTTTTCATTTGTAAACTCCAGTTTTATCTGTTTATAAACATGAATTCAGTATCCCACTGGAGTAGGAATATAGTCTCTTTTAACAAAATCCGCAACTTTTTTTTGAAAAAAACCACAAGTTTATTTTTTGTAGCAAAATAACAACGCCATTATCTTCCTTCATCTGTACTTAATATCCAAATCTAAGCGACACTCTAGTGTTAATATACTGTTTTATATAAATATTATAGATTCATTAATATGTTTAAACCCCGTCGACAAACATACATAGAATAGCCCTACTCCTACACATTCAAACGTTATTTGCAGATGGAGCACGTTAAAAACCTAGAATTGTTGCAAAAAAGACTCGCAAAAGGCATTTTTGACCGCATATAAAGAAACGGGGCCCGCAGGCCCCGTTTATTCACCATAACTCTATGTCACAAGCAACCTAGAACTTGTGGATGATACCCAGAGAGAAGGCATCCCAATCTGAGTCGGCCGTATCCTGACTGAAGTCAGAGTAGCTTGCATACAGCTTGGTGCGCTTGCTCAGCTTGTGGTCTAAACCAACAGTCCATTGCTCTGCATCATCTAGGACATAAGGAGATTTAGTGCCATCCATACCCCAATCATCGGCCTGGCCATAGGCTATCTTGAAGACATTGTTACCAGCGGTATAGCTGGCGGACAACTGCCAGGAGTCTGAATCATCACTACCCAATATGGCAGCACCACCATCAATATCGCGCTCCTCATATATATAGCCAATATGGAAACCGTTAGCGGTATAACCCAAGCCTAGACGCCACTTGTCATAATCATAGTCGTCCCCGATACCCAGAAGAGAATCGACAAACTCACCACTAATATCTTCATAGGCCAAGCTGGCGAAGAAGGGACCATTATTATAGGTAGCCGCGATAGAGGTTGCCTCTATGCCATCAGCCTCAGCGGTACCAGTGCCTTTACCCCCGAATTCTGAAGGCATAACCACAGCTGCCACAAAGGAGAAACCATTCCAATTCGGACTCATGTAGAATACGGCGTCTGGCGCACGAACATCATTAAAACCTAGCTGGTTGTAATCGCCGATGCTATCACCGAATAGCTCCAGGCTAGAGGTTGAGCTCTTGAACGGGGTATCTACCTGACCGATACCTGCCACACCCCAATTACCTGCCAAGGCAACGTAGGTGTTGCGCTTGTTCTTGATATCACCGAGGTCATCAGCAGCAATCTCAAACTCCATCTGGAAGACGGCACTCAGACCGTTGCCCAAATCCTCAGAACCTTTGATACCGAACCTTGAGGCGTGGCTGTTTACGGCTGAACCGTCATAACCATGCGGAAGCTTATCATTACCGGTACCGATGATTGCGCCACTAACACCAGAATCGTAGTCGATACTATCTATACTGTAGTGCAGCTTGCCGTATACGGTAACGTCGGCGCTTGCTGCCATTGGAACTGCAATTGCGGTGGCAACTGCAGCGGCTAAAAGCTGTTTTTTCATTTCTTGACTCCAAAATACGTTTTTAGGAGTCGCAACTATAGAGTTTTCATATTACATATATATTTCGCGAGTATTAAATGTGACATGTTGTAAATATGCCTATTAACAGCTTCCGCAAATAACGATATGCAATATAACTTCATGATTATTAATAATATTGCCACGCCCTACCAGCCTGATAACCCAGCAAACAGTGCTAATGAAATGTCGAGATCCAGATGGAAAATGGATGTCTAAAGGATAAAAACAACAAAACCCGCTCACGCGGGCTTTGATTTTGGCTGGGGACCGAGGATTATTCCGCCATCCATGGCTCCACCCCTTCGGGGCCAGCCTCTCTACGTTCGGCTGCTCGGAATCGCTCCCCGCGATTCCGTCGAACCGAGGTTCTCATCCTGGTCTACGCAAAACAAAACCCGCTCACGCGGGCTTTGATTTTGGCTGGGGACCGAGGATTCGAACCTCGACATGCGGAGTCAGAGTCCGGTGTCCTACCATTAGACGAGTCCCCAAATTAATATGGCCAAGGTTAGTTATGGCCTTCTTCAAAATGGGCTATCAACCCATATATCATCTTTGAAATCTGCTTCACTTCATCCGATAGACTTGCGCCATATTCTTTAGGAATCAACCCTGCATCCATGCCGATATAGATTTGCGTCCAAACCTCTGCGCATGATTCCTTTGCAACCCCAAGAAAATAACTCCTCTCCCTGGGTATCTTACGGGTATAGCCTTCGGCGATATTAGACGCAACAGAAAGGGCCGATCTTCCCAACTGATCCCTGTATCCGTAATCCTTGCATTCAGCTATATGCCTATAGATCTCTACTGAAAACTGGCACGCCCTTTTCCATACCTCTAAATCATCCAGCGCTTCCATTGCCTTTCTCCCTGGCCCTTATCCCTAGGCCATTATCCCTTTTACGGATAACTCGTTAGCGTTTCGAGTACTGCGGGCGCTTGCGGGCTTTGTGCAGACCTACCTTCTTACGCTCCACTGCTCGGGCGTCACGGGTCAGGAAGCCAGCCTTACGCAGAGGGCTGCGCAGGGCCTCATCATAACCGGTGAGGGCGCGGGCTATGCCGTGACGAATAGCGCCAGCCTGACCTGTGGTGCCGCCACCACTTACGGTAATCCGCAGATCCACCTTATCCAGCATCTCTACAACTTCCAGAGGCTGACGAACCACCATACGAGCGGTCTCGCGTCCGAAGAAGTTGTCCAGGGTGCGGTTGTTTACGGTGATGTTGCCGCTACCAGGAGCCAAAAAGACGCGAGCGGTTGAGCTCTTGCGGCGTCCGGTTGCGTAGTGTTGTGCTTGTGCCATCTTTATCTATATCCAGATTAAATGTTAGTGTTGCAGCCTTACGCGCCTATATTTCCAACGGCTTTGGCTGTTGTGCCTCATGGCCATGCTCTGGGCCAGCATATACCCGCAGCTTTTTGAACATGGCGCGCCCCAGGATGTTCTTTGGCAGCATACCCTTTACCGCAGTCTCGATCACCCGTTCCGGGGCCTTCTCCAGAAGCTTGCCCAGGCTGATGGACTTCAGGTTGCCTATATAACCGGTATGATGGTGATACATCTTGTCCGCCAGCTTGTTTCCGGTGACGCGAATCTTTTCGGCATTAACCACAACGATATAGTCGCCGGTGTCCACATGCGGGGTATACTCAGGCTTATGTTTGCCACGCAGACGGCGTGCAATCTCGCTGGCCAAGCGGCCCAATGTCTTGTCTGTGGCATCTACCAGATACCATTCGCGGCGCACCTCGGCCGGCTTTGTGCTTACGGTCGTCATCAGACTCGCTCCGAAAAAGAACTCTAAATACTGTTTGGATAAGCAGGCAACCCGGCAACGGGCCAGCCTTCAAATCACTTGAAAAAAGAGCGCGAATGTTACCGAACAACTGAAAAATATACAAGAGCGGCGAAAAAAAAATCACTTTGGCGAACGTAAGATTGGCCCAAACAGCCAAATCAGCTTAAATATGGGAATCCTGACCACGACAAAAGGCTCCAACTTGTTGAACCCATGACACATGGTAGAAAAGGCATAATAGTCCCAAATGTATCATTCATATCGGTATTTCAGTGACCCCAGAACAGCTACTTGCTGAGGCCGACCGCTGCGTAAAATGCGGCTACTGCCTCCCCCACTGCCCCACCTATGCACTGAAGGCGGATGAAGGTGAATCGCCCCGCGGGCGCATCGCCTTGATCCAGGCGCTGACCTCAGGGGCCCTGAATAGCAAGCGCCTGCATCTGCACCTGGATTCCTGCCTGGCTTGCCGGGCATGCGAGGCGGCCTGCCCTTCGGAGGTACGCTACGGACAAATGATCACCTCGGCGAGGGCAATTCAACGGGATGGCAACAGGGCCCTCGGGATTCTGGACAAAACCATACTGCATACGTTGTCACACGCCCCCTATTCACAATCCATGTCTGGTCTGGCCGGCATCTATCAAAAATTTGGCCTCGCTTCCGCAGCTAACTTGCTGGGCGGAGATAACATCGCACGCCTGAACAAACTACTGCCTACTCACATTGAGACAATACCCTGGAAAGAGAGCTATCCGGCAGCAGGAACAACCATCGGCCGCGTCGGCCTATTTACCGGCTGCATCAGCCGTATCACAGACCGGACGGCACTGGATGCCAGCATTCATATCCTGAATCGGATTGGATATGAAGTGATAGTACCTGCCGACCAGGGCTGTTGCGGCGCTATGCATATGCACAGCGGGGACAGCGGCACTGCAAACGACATGGCAGGCCGCAATCATGCGGCCTTCTGTGGACTAGATCTGGATGCCATAGTCGGCGTAGCAAGCGGATGCTCTGCTCATATCAAGGAACATTCTGAGAACGATCTGTCCACGCTTATGACAGACATAAGCGCCTTTCTTGGCAGCATCCCTGAAATCAACCGATTAAAACTCAAACCACTGAAGAAAAAGGTGGCCATCCATACGCCCTGTTCCATGAAGAATGTCCTGAAGCAGACAGCCGCACCCTTCCGCCTGCTGGAACTCATACCAGAAATCGAAATTGTGGAACTGCCTGATAACGGCCTCTGCTGCGGCGCAGCCGGTCTCTATCTCATAGAGCATCCACAAGAAGCAGACGCCCTGCGCAACGACAAGATAGAGGGACTAAAGATCAGCCAAGCCGAGATATTAATCACATCCAACACCGGCTGCGCCCTGCACCTGGCAGCGGGGATACGTGCAAACGGCATGGATGTGGAGGTGATGCACCCGGTTGAATTACTGGCCAGACAGATAGCGGCCTAAGCAATCTCCACCAATTCAAAACTATGGGTGATCTCTACAGAGGCCCCAAGCATAATCGAAGCGGAACAAAATTTCTCGGCGCTAAGTTCCACCGCCCTGGCAACCGCCTTTTCAGTCAACCCGGGACCCGCCACCTTGAAGTGAACATGAATGGTAGTAAACACCTTGGGATCGACCTCGGCACGTTCCGCCTCTAACTCCACCTCACACAAACTTACCTGATGCCTCCCTTTGCGCAGGATATGCACCACATCAAACTGGGTACACCCACCTAACCCCAACAGGATCATCTCCATCGGCCTGGCGCCGAGATTTCTTCCCCCATGCTCCTCCGGACCATCCATCGCCACGGCATGGCCACTATCAGCCTCACCTACCATTAAGGTGTTTTCCACCCATTTCACCCTTGCTTTCATCGACACTCCTCTGGATTTTGTGTTCTACTACTAATATATTGATGCATGCACTACAGATGAACAACCAATATAGGTATCCTAAACGTCTGCATCCAATTTGATATAAACAGCCATATAACAAATCATGACGATTATAAAAACTCCTCAGTCAGAACCGGAATTTCTGCAGCCACTACTATCATTTTGCCATCGCAGAAGATATCCAGCTAAGGCAGAAATCATTCGACCTGGTGACCCGGCCGATGCCCTTTATTACATAATCGAGGGATCAGTGACCATAGTAATTGAGGACGAAGAAGGTAGAGAAATAATTCTTACCTATCTCAACAAAGGGGAGTTCATCGGCGAGATGGGTCTGTACAAACCGGACGCCCTGCGCAGCGTTCTGGTTCGAACCCGTTCAGAATGCGTCCTGGCCGAGATCAGCTATAACCGACTGGAACAGCTCTTCGATACCGGCCTGAAACAATATGCCCGACAAATTCTCTACGCCTTCGGCAATCAGATGGCAGAGCGCCTGCTACACACCAGCCACAAGGTGGGACACTTGGCCTTCCTGGACGTTACCGGACGCATCGCCGGCACCCTGCTAGAGCTGTGCAAACAACCGGATGCCATGACTCACCCGGACGGCATGCAGATCCGCATCACCCGCCAGGAGATCGGACGCATCGTAGGCTGCTCCAGAGAGATGGCGGGCCGAGTGCTGAAATCCTTGGAAGAGCAGGGGCTGATTGACGTAAAAGGTAAAACCATTGTGGTATATGGCACCCGCTGATTTAAGGTGCGGAGCACCCTGGACTAACTGTCAATCGGCATCTACTTCTTTGCCTCATCCTTAGCTGGCGACAAGGTAAACACATCATACACGGCCTCTGCGCCCTCCTTATCGGCGCGCAGTTGTAGAACCCCCCAAGCCACAGCAACAAATAAAATCACAAACAACAGCAATGCTGACGACCAGTATTGACTCCGTCTTTTAACCTCGGCCTTTTTGGGGGTAAACATGGGCGGCATTAGTGGAGATTTTTTCTTAAATTCATCGGTCAAGACAAACTGGGTACTCTCCATGTTCAGATCCGGCTCTGGAAAATCCATATGCTCCGAATCCTGCCCCTGTAGTTGGTCTTCGTACCGCATAACCAACTTCAGACTGCAGACCGCGCCTCTTTGCTCAATCTTGTTACGTAAGCGCTCCGCCTTTTCCAGGGTGAGATCGCGGCGGATAATAGAAGATCTCCCGGCCAGCAATGGCCGCACCTTGCTCTCTGGTATCTTGAATAGACGGCTTAACTCTGTGACGACTTCCCGTGTCTGACGTCCAGACACGACCCAGCCAGCCAGAACAATGCGGTATCTTTCGACCTGCATCTTATCTATCTCTACCAAATATATAGTTCTATGTGGATCCGCCTTTGACGCAGGGTCTCCCCGAAAACATCGTCCCCATGCTAACGAATCACTTATCGCCCCAACAGCGACAAATCAAACATCCTCTCTTTTCACTTCCAACATCACCCCATCCACGCCGGTCACCCGCACCCTGGCCCCCTCCTGGCAATCATCTCCTATAACCTTCCAGGTGCTGTCATCCACCTTTATCTTGCCGTATCCGTTTACGATAGGTTCGTGCAAGGTAAAGGTGCGTCCGATGTATTGTTCGCCACGTCGATTCAGTCTTGGCTGGTCTGACTCTGTTGGGTGCGACTTCAGATAGTTACGCCACAGAGCGACACTGGCAACACTGAATACTGCAAATAACAGCATCTGCAGCTCCCAGCCCATGTCTGGCAACAACAGCAACAGCAACCCGACGACTACAGCCGATATACCCAGCCAGAGAAAAAACACCGCAGGGGATAAGATCTCCAGGATTATCAAAACCACGGCCAGGACCCACCAGTGCCAATAGACGGCATCTTGCAACAGGTCCATCACTTCGCCCCCTCTTGCTTGGTCATGGCATTCTTTGCGATCTCGGCAATGCCACCGATGGAACCGATCAGACTGGAGGCCTCCAGAGGCATCAGCACCACCTTTTGATTGTCTGCCGAAGCGATACTCTGTAGCGCATCGGTATATTTCTGAGCCACAAAATAGTTGATGGCATTGATGTCGCCCTTGGCGATGGCTTGGGACACCATCATCGTGGCCTTGGCCTCTGCTTCCGCCAGACGCTCCCGCGCCTCAGCCTCGCGGAATGCCGCCTCCCGTTCGCCCTCTGCCTCCAAAATGGCTGACTGCTTCTCACCCTCGGCCTTCAGGATCGCGGCCTGACGAAAACCTTCGGCTTCCAAAATATTTGCGCGTTTCTCCCGCTCCGCCTTCATCTGGCGCGCCATCGAATCCACCAGGTCCCGCGGTGGCGTTATATCTTTAATCTCGATACGGGTCACCTTGATACCCCAGGGCGTAGTGGCGTCATCCACCACACTCAACAAGCGGGCGTTGATCTGGTCCCGTTCAGACAGCACCTCATCCAGGTCCATGGAACCCATCACGGTACGGATGTTGGTCATCACCAGATTAAGGATGGCCATGGTGCGATCATTCACCTCATAGGCCGCCTTGGCGGCATCCAGGATCTGATAGAAGACCACACCATCCACCTGCACCATGGCGTTATCCTTGGTAATCACCTCTTGGGAGGGCACATCCACCACCTGCTCCATCATGTTGAGCTTGGCGCCGACGGTATCAACCACAGGGACAATCAGATTAAGACCCGGCTCTAACGTCTTGGTATAACGCCCAAAGCGCTCGACCGTATATTCATAGCCCTGGGGCACCCGCTTGGCCCCAAGTATGACGATAATCACCGCCAATATGACGATTAATACAGAAAACTCACCCATGTTGACTCCCTCCTGAGATTTTTGTTGTTTGCCTCACTCAGTATACTCCCTTCCTTCATGCTGCAAAGGGGAAAGCGCGTCCCTTTCCTGCTAAACTTCCCCCCTGAGCTACGAAGCAGAAATCAATGAACGACAACAATCAAAAACCACCCAAATCCCTGCTACGCAAGGTAGGCCGGGCCATCGCCGACTACAGCATGATAAGGGAGGGCGATCGCATCCTGCTGGGGGTATCCGGCGGCAAAGATTCGTTATCACTGCTACAAATCCTGGCACACCTGCGCAGCTATGCCCCGGTTAAATTCGAACTCGGCGTAATAACAGTGGATCCGGAGGTGGAAGGGTTCGACCCCAGCGCCCTCAAGGCATATTATCAATCCCTGGGCCTACCGTACTTCTACCAGCAGCAACCGATCATGGAAGAGGCCAAGCAACGTATGGAGGGCGACTCATTCTGCGCCTATTGCTCCCGTATGAAACGCGGCATCATGTACAGCACCTGCCGCCAACATGGCTACAACGTGCTTGCCCTGGCGCAACACCTGGACGATCTGGCCGAGAGCCTGCTCATGTCCATTTTTCATGGTGGGCAACTGCGCACTATGAAGGCCCACTATGTAAACGACGACGGCGACATCCGCATCATCCGCCCCCTGGCCTACTGCCGCGAAACCCAAACCGGCGGCTTTGCCAGGGAGGCGGGATTGCCTATCATCCCAGATAGCTGTCCGGCCTGCTTCGACATGCCGACCCAACGCCAGCATATAAAGGAACTGCTATTGCGAGAAGAAAAACTAAATCGTCACCTCTACGCCAATATCCTGCATGCCATGCGACCCTTGATGGATGAGGCTCCACTGGTTGTAAGCGGTGATTAATAATCTACGATTATGCTAAATCCTAGTTGAAATAGCTGAACAAAACAGTATATTAGAATAGTCTGATTTACTACTACTCCGGAGAGCCGGTATGAAGCACGTCCTGATCATTATCCTGTCCACCCTATTTCTGTCCCAAGCAACCGCTGCAGACCCCCAACTGCAGACAGCCACGGCGGAACTACGCGAGATCCCCCAGGAACAACTTCTGGATGGCATGGTTGAGGCGGTGAACAGCAGTACCCTGACCGCCCAGACCCAGGGCCAGGTGGTGGAGATCCTGGTGGATGTGGATGAATATGTAAAAAAGGACAGCCTGATAATCCGACTCAGAGATACCGAACAGAAGGCCAGGCTGGACCAGGCCAAGGCCGACCTGAACACCTCCACGGCACGTCTGGAAGAGATAAAGAAACAGCACGAACGCATCGTCACAATGTATGCTAAGAACTTGGTTTCCGGCGCCGCCATGGACCAGGCCAACGCCAATCTGAAAGCGGCAGGCGCCCAACATGAGGCCGCCCAGGCAGGACTCAAGGCCGCAGAGGAGCAGCTTGAATACACCAGGATCAGGGCCCCCTTCTCCGGCATCGTCACCCAGAGGCACATTGAGGTAGGTGAAACCGCCCACCAGGGACAAAAGCTGATGAGCGGACTGTCTCTGGATAAACTCCGGGTGAATGTGGATGTTCCGCAAAATCTGATCCCGGCGATCAGAAAAGACCAAAAGGCCAGAATCATCCTGCCAGATGGAAACAGCGTTGCGGCTAACGACCTGACCATCTTTCCCTACGCCCAGAGCGGCAGCAACACCTTCAAGGTGCGTCTCAACCTTCCTAAAGATGATATACCCGGACTATTCCCAGGCATGTATGTGAAGGCCGCATTTCAGACCGGAGCCCAGAAACGTCTTCTGATCCCGCAGAAGTCGGTGGTATTCCGCAGTGAGGTCACCGCAATCTACGTGTTGTCTCCCGATGGCCAGATCGGCTTCCGCCACATCCGCAAAGGGCATGAGACCAAAGATAAGATGATCGAAGTACTGGCCGGACTAGACCCTGGAGAAAAGGTGGCATTGGACCCGGTCGCGGCCGGCGCCATGTTGAAGGCCCAGCCCGGGGAGGACGCAAGTGAATAAGATGGGCATCTCCGGCCGTATCGCCAACAGTTTTCTAACCACCAGCATCACCCCCTTGCTGGCGCTGGTAGGGCTGTTGCTCGGCCTGTTCGCGGTCATGGTCACGCCTCGGGAAGAGGAGCCGCAGATCGACGTCACCTTCGCCAACATCTTTATCCCCTTCCCTGGCGCCACCGCCAGCGAGATTGAGAGCCTGGTGGCTACACCGGCAGAGCAGGCCATGTCTGAGATAGAAGGGATTAAACATATCTACTCCACCTCGCGTCCAGGCATGGCGGTACTTACCGTCCGCTTCAAGGTAGGGGTAAAGCGCAGCGACGCAATCCTACGTCTGTACAACAAGGTCTACTCCAATCAGGACTGGCTACCGCCCAACCTCGGGGTCGGCCAGCCCATCGTAAAACCCAAGGGCATAGACGATGTACCTATAGTCACCGCCACCCTTTGGTCAGACGACCCGAAGGTCGGAGGCTACGAGCTGGGTCAGGTGGCGCACGCCATTGAGGCGGAACTGCAACGGGTACCAGGGACCAGGGATATCTACACCGTGGGCGTCCCGGAGCGGGTAGTCAGCGTCCTGCTCGACCCCCAGGCCCTGGCCGGCTACAACATCAGCCTCAACAATCTGCAACAGGCCCTGTCTGCGGCCAACAGTGTGCAGGATAATATGAGCCTAACCAGAGACAACCAAGAGGTATTGGTACAGGCCGGAACCTTTCTCTCCAACGCCGACCAGGTAGGCGATCTGGTAGTGGGCGTTCACGGCGGTGGTCCGGTATTCCTGCGAGACGTAGCCACCATCAAACATGGCCCTGACCAACCGGATCAATATGTCTGGATCGGCAGTGGCCCAGCATCCTCCGATGAACTGCTGTCCAAGTCCGGCAACCTGCCTGCGGTGACCATTGCCATCGCCAAAAAGCCCGGCACCAACGCGGTCAACATCGCCAATGCGGTAATCGAGCGTTTCCATCAACTCAAGGGCATATTCATCCCGGACGGGGTGCATGCCACCATCACCAGAAACTACGGTGAGACCGCCGACGCCAAGGCCAAGAAGCTCATAAGCAAGCTAATCTTCGCCACCATCTCCGTAGTCCTGCTGGTCTATTTCACCATGGGCTGGCGCGAAGCTACCGTGGTTGGAACCGCCGTTATCATCACCCTGACCATCACCCTGTTTGCATCCTGGGCCTGGGGCTTTACCCTGAACCGGGTATCCCTGTTTGCCCTGATCTTCTCCATCGGCATCCTGGTAGATGACGCCATCGTGGTGGTGGAGAACATCCATCGGCACATTAACATGGGGGCAAAGAACCTGCTGGAGGCTATTCCTAAGGCGGTGGACGAGGTGGGCGGCCCCACCATCCTGGCCACCTTCACCGTTATCGCCGCCCTGATGCCTATGGCATTCGTCAGCGGCCTGATGGGACCATACATGAGTCCGATCCCTATCAACGCCTCAATGGGCATGCTGATCTCTCTGCTGGTGGCCTTTATCCTCACCCCCTGGCTAACCAACAAGGCCTTGGCAAGGAGTGCCCACGCGCATGCCGGACACGCTGACGAAGAAGACAACAACAGCATGTTGCACTATTTCTTTAACCGTCTGATGCAGCCCTTCATAGAGCCGGGGAACGGCGCAAAAAAACGCATGCGCCTGTTGCTCTCTATCCTGGGCCTGATCGCACTCTCCATGCTGCTGGTGGTATCCAAGCTGGTGGTGATGAAGATGCTGCCCTTTGATAACAAATCAGAATTCCAAATCGTGCTGGATATGCCGGAAGGCACCAGCCTGGAACAGACCACGCGGGTATTGAACGAGATCGGCGACCACCTGCAGGAGGTGCCAGAGATCACCAACTATCAGGTCTATGTTGGCACCTCGGCCCCCATAAGCTTCAACGGCCTGGTGCGCCAATACTATCTGCGGGAAGGACCTAACCTGGGCGACATCCAAGTGAACCTGCTGGACAAACACGAACGTGACCGCCAAAGCCATGAGATCGCCCTGGCAGTACGTCCGGCCGTACAAAAGATTGCCGCAAAATATAATGGCAACGTAAAAGTCGTAGAGGTTCCGCCTGGACCGCCGGTGATGTCTCCGCTGGTGGCGGAGGTGTACGGGGTAGATTACCAGGGACAGATCGGCATGGCGGAACAAGTAAGCAAGATCTTTAGTGCCACCGCCGATATCGTGGACGTGGACGACAGTGTGGAATATCCATCCACCAAGCTGCTGGTGCGTGTGGATCGCTCCAAGGCCGCCCTACTCGGTGTCTCCCAAGACAGCGTCTCCGGGGCCCTGGCCACGGTGCTGGGCGGTAACGATATGTCCTACCTGCACGGCAAGAATATGAAGTACGCAGTCCCCATCCGGGTGAAGTTTTCCGACGCAGACAAATCTGACCTAAAACAGGTGCTGTCCCTGAAGGTACCGAGCATGCACGGCGAACCGGTACCATTGTCTGAGATAGTTGAGGTGATACCCACACATCGTGAATTCTCCATCAGCCACAAAGACCTGCTACCGGTGGTATATGTGGTCGGAGATATGGCTGGCAACACCGACAGCCCGCTCTACGGCATGTTCGACATCTCCGACACGATTGAGGAACAGGGCAAGCTGGGGCAGTGGTTCATCTCACAGCCTGACAACCCATACACCTACAGCATCAAATGGGACGGTGAATGGCAGATCACCTACGATACCTTCCGCGACATGGGCCTCGCTTACTCGGTTGGTTTGATCCTGATCTATCTCCTGGTGGTGGCCCAGTTCCGCTCTTATCTGGTACCGCTGGTTATCATGGCCCCCATCCCGCTAACGATAATCGGCATCCTGCCAGGCCATGCGCTGCTAGGCGCACAATTCACCGCTACCTCCATGATCGGCATGATCGCCCTGGCCGGCATCATCGTGCGTAACTCCATCCTCTTGGTTGACTTCATCAACCAACAGGTACGCGCCGGCATGCCTTTGGAAGACGCAGTGATCCGCTCCGCCATCGTCCGGGCCAAACCCATCGTCCTGACCGCTATCGCCGCCATGGCTGGTGCGTTCTTTATTCTTGATGATCCGATCTTCAGTGGACTGGCGGTATCGTTGATCTTTGGACTATTCGTCTCCACCGCCCTGACCCTGATCGTTATCCCGGTGGTCTATTTTGCGGTAATGCAGACGAGGATAGAGCAGATTAAGGGTGGATTGGGGTGATGGGGTTTCGCGTTATTGTTTAGCGTCATCCTGCGGGTTGATCATGTAGCCCGGTAAACTACAACTCATCGTCATCCCGCGGCTTCACCGCGTGACCCATAAATCTTCCCTTCTCCCCATTGGGGAGAAGGGTCGGGGATGAGGGGGGATGTTAGCTTATAGCAGCATCTGTAATCAGTTTCGTAGCAATTAACCATTAGTGCATTTCTATCTTTCCGAGCATAGGCTACGAGGCACTTTCTCTTGCTTGTCCAAGAGAAAGTACCCAAAGAGAACGACACCCGGGTGTTACACCCTCCGGGTACCCTGCGCTTCTCGTTTTAAGCGGGGCCGTCCATAAGTGGCGTCCCGCCCCGATGGACAGGACCGACATCCCTGTCGGTCCCTTTCAGGCCATTTCCGCTTACAACTGCGATGCTCGGTGTAACACACGGGGCTTAGAGAGAAGCACTCAACAAGGTTGGCACGAGAAATAGAAGTCACATATTATTCGGGTTTAACGTTATTATGTTGTTGTCTTTTGAAGTAGTTCCAGTGTCTTTTTATCACGCTTACCTTGATAATATCTCTCAAGCGCTGCTGTAAAAAGATTTCCAGTATTGGAAGCTCTTTCAAAAAGGGTAAGAGATGACTGCAATTTTAGATAATCAGGATACTCGAATATCTCCTCTGCGGAGTAATTGGGGAGCGACAACAATACCTTTGTACACTGAATTAGCCTTTCACCAAGAACTTGATCAGATAAATATGCAACGGCTTCATCTAAGTTTTGGATGCCAAAATAATCGCTTGTTGCGCTATACCCAAGACCTTTTATTTGAGGAAATATGAACCACATCCAATGACCGTTTTTTCTGCCTTGCCTTAATTCTTCTAAAACTGATCTATACCCGATCTGATTTTGCGCCTCAGTAAAGCGAAGTAGATTGAAATCTACCATTTTCCATTACCCGCCACTAACGCTAACAGGCATTTTTTGCTTCATCATAAAGCCATTTGAAGTTGCTCCAATACGAATCATGAGCGCCAGGACGGTTTCGATATTCTTGAATCCATGGCTCTAATACTTCGTAACAGTGAATAATGCTGGGCCCCCAATTAGCAGCGATAAGATCAACTGGAGCAAGACCTGATTTTACTATCGCACCTGCTACATCATAATTCGCTGTAACTCGTGAGGCATGATCTTTCTCATGATCACTCCAGTGTTCCATGGGTTTTTGCGATAAAGCAGCACGGACGGTGTGCCGCGCTTCCCTTATTGCTGGTTCTTGCAGAAAATCAACAAGCGCCAGACCACTTTGTGCTTTTGATATTTCTTGCATTGAAACAAGTTGGCTAGACATTACCCGGAGTTGTCGATAATAAACAAAAAGTGCTCCAAAGGTTGCAATTGCAACAAGAAGTTGAAGTACTATTGTTGCTAATTCGAAAGTTGTCATGATGTTTTCCTTTTCAAAACATAATCGAAAAGATCGAGCGCATTTACTTTTAATATCCTACGCCAAAAACTACCGCCCTTAAACCTCCTCCGACGCAGCCGAGTACCGGAACCGCAACAGGATCAGGCCAGTAGGGGCGCCGCATGGACGCGGCGCCTCCATAGCGGGCGAGGGACCGCCCGTCTATGGAGCCCCTGTTGCAGTGAGGAACGAGGGGACCCGAAGGGCAAGTCGTGGAGTGTCATTCTCTTTGGGTACTTTCTCTTGGACAAGCAAGAGAAAGTACCTCGCAGCCCTTGCTCGGAAAGATAGAAATGCACCAATGGTTGAGGGCTACGAAACTTATTACGGATACTGCTATAAGCGAACACCTCCCCCTCACCCCATCCCTCTCCCCCAAGGGGAGAGGGGGTATAACTACCAAGTTGCGTGATAACTAAACCCGCAAACAAAAAAGGCCACCCCTCAGGATGGCCTTCTCAATTTTGTTTCCTGGACCACGCGGTCAAACTGCGGGGCGACTGGAGAGGAGCGTCACCTCTTCATGGCATCGAAGAACTCATTATTGGTCTTGGTGACCTTGAGCTTGTCATAGAGGAACTCCATGGCGGCAAGTTCATCCATCGGATGCAGGATCTTGCGCAGGATCCACATCTTCTGCAGATCGCTATCTTTCATCAACAGGTCTTCGCGCCTGGTGCCGGAGCGGTTGATGTTGATGGCGGGGAAGATACGTTTCTCGGCGATACGACGATCCAGATGCACCTCCATATTACCTGTGCCTTTGAACTCTTCGTAGATAACATCATCCATGCGGGAGCCGGTCTCGACCAGCGCGGTGGCGATGATGGTCAGGCTGCCGCCCTCTTCCACGTTACGGGCCGCGCCGAAGAAGCGCTTGGGACGTTGCAGGGCATTGGCGTCTACACCACCGGTCAGCACCTTGCCGGATGATGGGATCACTGTGTTATAGGCTCGGGCCAGACGGGTGATGGAGTCGAGCAGGATGACCACGTCCATCTTGTGTTCCACCAGACGCTTGGCCTTTTCGATCACCATCTCGGCGACCTGTACGTGCCGTGCAGCCGGTTCGTCGAAGGTGGAGGATATCACCTCGCCCCGCACCGAACGCGCCATCTCGGTTACCTCTTCCGGCCGCTCGTCAATGAGCAGTACGATAAGGTGACAGTCAGGATGGTTGTGGGAGATCGACTGGGCGATGTTCTGCATCAGCATGGTCTTACCAGCCTTAGGCGGTGACACGATCAGGCCACGTTGTCCCTTGCCGATAGGCGCGCACAACTCTATGGTGCGTGCGGTTATGTCTTCAGTGCTGCCATTACCCAGCTCCAGCTCAAACTTTTTGTTGGCGAACAGCGGGGTAAAGTTTTCGAACAGGATCTTGTTCTTGGCATTCTCTGGTTTGTCAAAGTTGATCTGATTGACTTTCAGCAGGGCAAAATAACGTTCACCGTCTTTGGGTGGCCGGATCTTGCCTTCGATGGTGTCACCGGTACGCAGGCTGAAGCGCCTTATCTGACTTGGTGATACATAGATATCGTCCGGTCCTGCCAAGTAAGAACTATCTGCTGATCGTAAAAATCCGAACCCGTCCTGAAGAATCTCCAATACCCCATCGCCATAAATATCCTCACCTTTCTTGGCATGGGCCTTGAGGATCGCGAAGATGAGGTCTTGTTTGCGGGAACGCCCAAGTCCCTCAATGTTCATTTCACGGGAGAGTTCGGCCAGTTCCGAAACCGGCATCTTTTTCAGTTCAGTAAGGTTCATGGTTTATTCGATATTTTGATTTATACAGGAAAGGTGGAAATGTACGTCTCAGGCAGAGTACGTAGTCAGTTTTAGAAAAACGTCTTGTTGGGATAGTTACTGTATTATTGAGACAGCACTCACGGGAGTGTGTCGAATGCTGGAATTCTAGCACTCTCCCGGAGCACCGCCAACTATTTGTTTAGCAGTTTAGAACAAAACTCAGATATTGCTATCTATAAATGCCGTCAACTGTGACAGAGATACCGCTCCCACCTTGGTGGCCTCGACCTCACCATTCTTAAACAACATCAGGGTGGGGATACCGCGAATGCCATAACGTGGCGGAGTATTCGGGTTGTCATCAATATTAAGTTTTGCGATCTTGACCCGACCGGCATATTTGCCTGCCACCTCTTCCAAGACCGGCCCGATCATCTTGCAGGGGCCACACCACTCTGCCCAATAATCAACCAATACCGGTTCTACGGATTTTAATACATCAGCTTCAAAAGAGTCGTCCGTCACATGAACAATCTGCTCACTCACTAGCTATTTCTCCAAATTCAGTTAGGTAATTACGCCCGAAGGTGCGGAATCGCACCGGCGTTCTCTAAAAATATAAGAAAGTAATCTTAGGGGTATCAATGATACATCTATCCAGAAACGCGCCCTTCCAAGACGCCTGAAGGTTTATTTCATCCGAAACTAATACTCATTGCAAGTCCCAACCACAGGGAAATTGCTGTATGCTAGCCCATCATGACAGACAAGCACTTATCAGAAATCACATTCAACAGTTTCCAGCTGGACCATAGGATCACGCAAGGCATTGAAGAGGCGGGATTTTCCTTCTGCACCCCAATCCAGGCGCAGACTATCCCCATAGCCATTCAGGGGCAGGATGTCGCCGGACAGGCCCAGACCGGTACGGGAAAGACAGCCGCATTCCTCCTCGCATGCTTCCAATATCTTTTCGACAATCCAGCTAGTGATGATAGAAAGCCGACCCAGCCTAGGGCCGTTATACTGGCCCCAACCAGGGAGCTAGCAATACAGATCCACAAGGACGCAGAGCTTCTGGGGAAACATACCGGGTTCATTCTTGGCCTGGTGTTCGGCGGCACCGGCTATGAACAGCAGAGAACGCAGCTGGAGCAAGGCGTCGATATTCTAATAGGCACACCGGGCAGACTCATCGACTACTTCAAGCAGGGAGTATTCAATCTAAATGCGGTGCAGGTGATGGTCTTGGATGAGGCGGACCGCATGTTCGATCTCGGCTTCATCAAGGACATCCGTTATCTGTTGCGCCACATGCCCAAACCCAAACACCGACTCGGCATGCTGTTCTCCGCCACCCTCTCCTATCGGGTGACCGAACTGGCCTACGAGCACATGAACAATCCGCAAGAGGTCAAGATCGAGACGGACAAGGTGACCGCGGACAAGGTCAACCAGACCTGCTACATGACCGCCAATGATGAAAAGATCTCCCTCCTAATTGGACTGCTGCGGCACATGGACCCCAGACGCACTATCGTCTTCGTCAACACCAAACGTGCCGCCGATCTGGTGTGGGGCTTCCTGGAGGGCAACGGATTCAAGACCGCGGTACTATCCGGTGATGTACCCCAGAAAAAACGTATGCGCCTGCTGGGTGAGTTCCAGTCTGGCGAGCTGCCGGTATTAGTGGCCACCGACGTTGCGGCACGTGGCCTGCACATCCCGGATGTGAGCCATGTCATCAACTACGATCTTCCCGAAGATGCGGAAGACTATGTACACCGCATCGGCCGCACCGCCCGGGCCGGCGCCAGCGGCGACGCCATCAGTTTCGCCTGCGAGACCTATTCATTCTCTCTGCCGGATATAGAGAGCTACATCGGGCATCGCATAGAGATGCAGCCGGTCACACAGGAGCTGTTGGCCGAGGTCGACCCCAAGAGTAGAAAACACCCATCCCATGGTAAGCATGCCCATGGCAAGGACAGGCACCATAAACACAAGTCAGGCGGGCAACATAGTAGTGCCGACAAAGACCAGGATGGCAAACCGAAGAGACGCCACCGCAGAAGACCGCACAAGCCTAAATCGACAGACTAGCAAAGCAATCACATGAGCAAAGAAAAAAAAGACAAGTGCTCCCGCTGCACCAACACCAAATGCTGCACCTATGCCACAGAGGCATTAGGCATGACCCCACGCTCCAAAGAGGACTTTGACCATCTGCTATGGCAGGTGTCCCACGAGGGGATAGAGGTCTACAGGGACGAAGGGGAATGGTATCTACTAATTCAAGGCAGATGCCAACACATCCAAAAGGATGGCCGCTGCGGCATCTACGAGACTCGCCCCCAGATCTGCCGTGACTATGAAAACGATTGGTGCGAATACGACGCCCCGGCGGAAGATGGCTTTGAACTGCACTTCAAAACCTACCATGAACTGCTGAAGTACTGTAAGAAACGTTTTAAGAAGTGGGACAGGTTTCCGGCATAACCTCAGAAAAGTCATGAATGGCGGGGAAATGTTCCGCATCCTTCATAGGGCCCTTAGTGTCCGGTCTTAGTATCATCAGCAACCACCCGATCCCGTAACGTTCTGCTGAGCGCAGGACGGCGATACTGTCGTCCACAAACAGCGTCCTCTCCTTCTGAAACGGCTCCACCCGTTGCAGTTCATCCCAAAACTCCGGAGCCTCTTTGGGATGCCCCAGATCATGGGAACAGACCACGCCATCCAGGTGCCCACCCAATTTAGTTCGGTCCAGTTTCAACTTCAGTGACTTCTGATGGGCGTTGGTAACCAGCAGGGTGCGCTTACCCAAACGGCGCATGGCGTCCAGGAACTCCACCACATGGGGGTGTACGGCGATCAGGTGATCCACCTCCTGCTTCAACAGGGCGATGTCCAGTCCCAGCTCTGTGCTCCAGTGATCCACGCTGTACCACTGCAGCGTTCCTTCTATATCCCGATAACGCGCATATAACTCATGCTTGGACTGTTCCAGGGTTATCACTCTGGCCTCCGCATATCTCTTGGGCACATGCTCCAGCCAAAAATGGCTATCGAAATGCAGATCCAGCAAGGTGCCGTCCATATCCAGGAATACGCTATCTATCTCTCGCCAGTCAATCATGTTCATATTTTCTTTAATGGATCGATTAAAGTTACACTATACCCAATCAAATATGTTTCGGAAGTACTATGAGAGAAAAACCCAGCACACTGGCACGCCGCCGCATCATCCACACCGGGGTGTTCAACATAGAAGAGATAGACCTGGAGTTCGCCAACGGCGCGCAGCGCAAATACCAATGCATCATCGGGTCGAAACAAGGCGCAGTGCTGGTGGTGCCACTGCTGGATAAAGATACTGTGTTGCTGATCCGGGAGTACGCCGCTGGCACCGACTGTTATGAGCTGGCATTCCCCAAGGGGCATATAGAAGAGGGAGAAGACATATTGGGCGCGGCCAACCGCGAGATCCAAGAGGAGGTGGGCTATGGCGCCAACAAACTCGAACACATCCACTCTTTTTCCATCGCTCCTGGCTATCTGAGCCACCACACCCATATCGTACTGGCTAGTGACCTCTATTCACGCAAGATTCCAGGCGACGAACCGGAAGATATAGAGGTGGTCCCCTGGAAGCTCTCCGACCTGGACAGACTTCTGCAACAAAACGATTTCACCGAGGCCCGCTCCATCGCCGCACTGTTTCTAGTGCGCGAGATGTTGCGGACAGAAAGAGATTAGACTTTTCGTTCTATGTATATAAGACTATCGACCCCATGAATAACAAACTACCCCCGATTGAAAAGATCATAGAGATCGCCATACGCGCCGGCGAGGCCATTCTCAATATCTACGACACCGATTTTTCCGTTTATGAAAAATCCGACCTCTCGCCCCTGACCGAGGCAGATCTGGCGGCCCACAAGGTCATTACCAACGGCCTGATGGAGCTAACTCCGGATATTCCCATCCTGTCGGAAGAATCAGCCAAGATCCCCTATTCTCTGCGCCAGACCTGGAGTAGATACTGGCTGGTGGATCCACTGGACGGGACCAAGGAGTTTGTCAAACGCAATGGCGAATTCACCGTAAACATCGCCCTGATCGAGGAACAGCGTCCGATCCTTGGCGTAATCTATGTGCCGGTATCCAAGGTCACATACTACGGTTCCAGGGATGGCGGGGCCTTCAAACAGCTACCGGACAGCGCGGCGGAAGTCATCAGGGCAACCCCTCAGCACGGTAGCCCCATCCGGGTGGCTGGCAGTCGTTCCCACGCCGGGGACAGCCTGAAGCGTTATCTGGAAAATCTGGGGGCGCACGAGATCATCAGCATGGGCAGCTCCCTCAAGTCCTGCCTAGTAGCCGAGGGCAAGGCGGATATATATCCCCGCCTGGGTCCTACTTCAGAATGGGATACCGGGGCGGCGCAGGCCGTGGTGGAGGCGGCTGGCGGGAAGATCACTGACACCAAAATGCAGCCTCTGCTCTACAACAGCAAAGAGTCGCTGCTGAACCCGGACTTCTTTGTCTTCGGCAATCTGGATGAGGATTGGTCTAAGTACCTTTAGGATCAGGCTCTTCCTGGGGCTCAAACTGTGTCTTATACAATGAGGTGTATTCACCGTCCATGGCCAGCAGCTCATCATGCTTGCCGCTTTCGACGATACGTCCTTCCTTGAGCACTACGATCCGGTCGGCCCCTTCGATGGTGGAAAGGCGATGGGCCACCACCAGGGTGGTCCTACCCTTGGTCAACTCCTTCAAGGCCTCCTGGATATTCCTCTCCGACTCGGTATCCAGCGCGGATGTAGCCTCATCCAGAATCAAAATAGGCGCATCCTTTAGAAAGGCCCGCGCTATCGCCAGACGCTGACGCTGACCGCCTGACAACAACACCCCGTCTTCCCCAATCAGCGTATCCAAACCATGATCCATGCGCCGAATAAACTCCATCGCATATGCCGCCTCGGCTGCCTGTATGATCTTGGACTCATCCATATCCACCAAAGAACCATAGGCAATATTGCGTGCCACTGTATCGTTGAATAGGGTAGTGTTCTGGCCGACCAGGGCGATCTGTTTACGCAGATTACGCAACTTGTAGTCCTGGATCGGTATGTCGTCTATCAGAATCGCACCGGAGGTTGGGTGATAGAAACGCAATAACAGGTTGGTAATGGTGGTCTTGCCGCTACCGGAACGACCCACAAAGGCGACCGTCTCTCCCGGGGCAATCTCCAGATCAATCCCATGCAGCACCCTTTGTTCCGTCCCATGATAGCCGAATTCTACCCCCTTGAAACTGATACCGCCGACAGCCCTGTCTATTTCAATAGTTCCCAGGTCTTCCTCCACCTCTTCATCTATCTGCTCAAAGATATTCTCACAGGCGGCTATGCCCTTTTGGATATTGCCGTAGACCTCACTCAGTTGACGAATCGGTTTCGGCATCATAGTAGCGGCCATCACAAACGCCACCAGCTCTGCCACTGTGCCGGTAGCGCGCATCTGTAGCACCAGAAACATTACTATAGCCACCGACAGGATAACCAGGAACTGCAGCACCGGGGTGTTGATAGAGCTCACCCGCACCATCTTCATATTTTGGCGCAGATTATTTATGCTGGCGCCGAAAAATCGCTGCCGCTCATACTCCTCGCCCCCATAGCTACGCACCACCTGATTGCCGTTGATGCTCTCTGAGGCTATGTGGGTAACGTCCCCCATCGCGTTCTGTATCTTGTGGCTTAGCTTGCGCAATCGCTTGCCAACATTGGAAACGATCACTGCCATAATCGCCATCACCACCAGAAACACCATGGTGAGTTTCCAGTTGGACCACAGCAGATATGCCATAACGAAGATTATGGTCAGCCCCTCTCGGATAACGGTCTTGACGGAATCCGTAGCTGCCGTTGTGACCAGGGTTACATTATAGGTAATACGGGAGATAAGATGCCCGGAGTTGTTGCGATCAAAATAGTAGTTGGGCAACTCCAGCAACTTGTTGAACAGATCGACCCGGAGGTCATGCACCACACCCAATGAAACCTTGGCCAGAAAGTAGTTACCCAAGTAAAAACCGACACCACGAAACAGGGCAATGGCGACCGCAAGTAACGGGACATAGAACAGGTATTTCTCATCCCCGCCCTGCAATCCATCCACAAACCACTCGATCAGCTTGGCGAAGGCCGGCATGGTCCAGGCAAACAGCATGAAACCAACCACGCTGACCAGAAACGCAGGCACATACGGCCGCACATACGACAATAATCGAAAATAGATTTTAAGACCGTTACCCTGCATGGGACTGTATCAGGGCTACCGAATTGGCAACTTAATTGATAGCAAACTTTTTCAGTCTATACAGCAAAGTATCACGGCTAATGCCGAGCAACCTGGCTGCCTTGCTCTGATTGCCTTTGGCCAGGTCCATGGCTTGTCTGATCAGGCTCTCTTCAACCCCGGCCAAAGATATACCTTCTGGCGGCAAGGTCACAATCGAACCGGAGTTATTATCAACTCTATGTTCAACGCGAAGCTCCTGCGGAAGATTCTGCGCCTTCACCTCTTGCCCGGGCAACAGAATTACCAGACGTTCACATAGATTCCTCAATTCGCGCACATTCCCAGGCCACAGATACTTCTTCATGCTGGCGAGGGCCTCTTTGGAAAAATACGGCGATTTCAAACCGTGGCGTGCCGAGAACAGACTGACAAAATGCGCCAGCAGGATCGGGATATCACCCTGGCGTTCTCTCAGTGAAGGAAGATGCAAAGGAACCACATTCAAACGGTAATATAGGTCCTGACGAAATCTACCTCGTTCCGTTTCTATCCCGAGATCTGTATGGCTGGAGACAATCAGGCGGACGTTTAGCTTAAGAGGTTTAGAAGAGCCTATTGGCAACAGTTCACCAGACTCCAGAAAGCACATTAACTTGGCTTGCATCTCAAGTGGGAGTGCCGCAACATCGCGCAAGAACAGAGTGCCATTGGCTGCAGATTCGATATAGCCTTTATGCCCATCAACCGCACCAGGAGCGGAGCCCTTAGCGAATCCAAATAACAGGGATTCGATTTGATCTTCCGGGATAGATGCGCAATTTACTGATACGAATGGATGTTTATACCTGGCGCTATGGGCATGGATGAATCTTGCAAGCAGTTCTCTGCCCGTGCCGCTCTCGCCATAGATCATGGTATTCACGCCAGTGGCCGCTACGACCCTGGCCGCATTAGTCACTTCCATCAGGGATGGATTCTTGCCTCGAATCATAATCATTACCTGCAAATTCTTATAATTTAGGAATTATCGCTCCAATGGTACCAAAAAAACATCCGCCCCGAAAACCAGTCCGAACACTCCCACCAGAACGACCACCACTCCAGCCACCTGCCGGAGACGCACATTTCTTCCAAGTTTGGCCAGGGTGCCTGCAAAAATACCTGTACCTATCATCACCGGCATAGTCCCTATACCAAAAACCAACATAAATAGTCCGCCCATTACTGGATCGCCGAGTGGCAGAGCCAGTATCAGCGCATAATAGACCAGCCCGCACGGCAACCAGCCCCAAACCAGACCGGAAAGGAATGCCGCCAATGGAGTTCTGACCGGCAACATCTTCCGCCCAAACGGTTCTAACAATCGCCACACTCCCCCGCCTAAGCGATCCATGTGGCGTAAAAACGGGACCCAACCAGTCAGATACAGCCCAATCAGAATGATAGTCACCGCGGCCACTATACTTGCCGCTTGTCTCCATTCCTCGCCCCCAAGGCCATCGCCCAGCAGCTGCCCTGTAAAGCCGATGACAACCCCCATGAATACATAGGTCAGAACCCGGCCCAGATTATACAGCACCACAAACGACAGAAAGCGTGCCGCCCCACCACGAATCTCAGAAGGCAAACTCAAGGTTAGGGCGCCCATTATGCTACCGCACATTCCCAAACAGTGGGCGGCACTGAAAAAACCAACAACGAAGGCCAGGACCAGCGGATAATCCACGATTGTTTTCTCATCTTTCAGCTACAAGGAGGATGGATTATGCCAGAAAAACCCCTGCAACTGCTTGCGAATTATGGTTTCAAACCGCATCGGACATATTTTTGGCCCCTCCGAACTAAAAAATCCTGGCATCTTCAGGCCAACAACCAATCTCATGACCGTACGAAACTATTCTGTTTTGATACGCTTGGGATGCTCCGCCTCCAGATACGCCTCTTCCACTTCAGAGAGCTGGACGCTTTCAAAACCGGTGATCATGGTCCTGATATATGCAAAAGGGGTCTTGCCGGTGGTGGTCATATATACGTGAATGATAACGAAAGAGACCATAAGAAAGGCAGCCGCCGTATGCATAAAGACCAGGACCTTAAAGTAATACTCGGCATTCGGGATGACGTTCCAGAGATCGTACAACAGATAAACAACCCCAGTGGCGGCCAAAGCTGGCCCGATCAGTATCATAAATGTGAGATAAGCCAGCGCCTGTAGCGGGTTCTGTTTATGCCGTAAGGTCTTAATATGCGGATGCTTCGCCCCTGATAGGATGCCCCAGGCATAGTATCTTATTACCGCAAACATTCCGCCGCGCTTAGGCAGGAACTGCCGCCAATTCCCGGTGGTAAAATTCCAAAAGGTGGTAAACAACCAAAGTACGATCAGCAGGATCGCCGAAGTGGTGTGCAGTTCCACTGCTGTCTGAAACTTCACCAGGTTGTGGGTGCCGTGTATCCCGAAACCGGTGAATGCCAAGGTGAAGATAAGCACCGCCTGGGACCAGTGCCAGAAGCGCTCGTAGATGGTATAGATCTTTACCGCCTGTTTACGTCCTTCTTGATTAGCCATATTTCTATACCCTCGTTTAAGACCTGTTCTTCTTGTACACTACTATCCGCAAAATGGTGTGCAGCACCACGATTGCCAAGGCGCCCAGGACCAGCAAATAGCCAATACGATCAAGCCATGGGAAGTTGTCCCGGCCCGGCATGTAGAATCCTTTAAGATCCTTTAAGCGCCCCTCTTTGGCATGACACTCGGAACAGGCCAGGGCCTTTTTCTTCGGTGCGACCATGTGGGTGATGGGCCAATACATATAGGTCTGTACAAATCCATACTCACCGCTATAGGGAAGATTGAACTCCTTCATACCCCATGAGATGGCCTTCTGAAAATCGTAATTACCCCAGTAGGCCGAATCGTCGTTACCCCACAGATGCATGTAAACCAGGGTGTTATTCCCTTTATCGTAAGGTTGAAACGCCACCATACGTTTGAATGGCCAAATGCGCGATTTCGGATCATTGAACGAGCCGTTGAAAGAGTTTATCTCCACCGGTTTGCTAGGATCGAACTTGGTCTCAATAGTGGTATATTTCATATCACCGTCGAACCAGGCGTAATACGGGCGAACATTCTCATCGTAGACGAACTCTCCCTTGATGGATTTATAGGTATCTCGCCGTTCCCCATTGCCTTGGACATATTCATCTAAATGATACCCTTCACCAT
Organism: Sedimenticolaceae bacterium; assembly: GCA_050297535.1. Lineage (GTDB taxonomy): Bacteria > Pseudomonadota > Gammaproteobacteria > Chromatiales > Chromatiaceae > JAAGZL01. The sequence goes on along the minus strand of JBNKSV010000014.1, from coordinate 22,848 downwards.
CCTTCGTCTTGCCGGCCTTACGCCAATCCCAATGGATCTTGGTAGCAACACCACCACGAGCAAACTCTGGTATATGACAGGTTTCACAGGCCACCCGGTCGGTATGCCCGTTCAGCTTTATACCCTTGATGTCATCCATATCGTGCGGAGAGTTGCCATGACAGGATTCACAAGTAGCAACATCGCGGCGCTGGCCAGGCTTGCCTACGCCCTTTGGATCAGTGGCCATGGCATTGTAACGGCTACCGGAAACAATATGCTTTTTGGTGACATGGCACTCGGTACAGGAAAAATTCAACCCATCTGACGCCATGTGTATATCAACCGACTTCTTGGGTTCGATCAGGGCCGAAGATAAATCACCATGCTTCACATTATCGCCGCCGCCGCCGTTGAAATGACAGCCACCACAGTTGGCGCGGGTCGGCATACCCACATTCTGCGCCACCTCGGCCAGATCAATCGGCTTCAGATCTTCAAACATCACGGAGCAAGCTTCGTTTCCCTTGGTGGGAGGCAGACGATAATAGGTGCCGGTTCGGTCATGGCAGACCACGCAGTCGATGTTCTCCTGATTGCTGTAATCAAATGAGCCATCCACATGGTTGTAACTGGCATGACACATGGCGCACATGCCCTCGTTACCACGGGCATTGGTGCAAAAGTTGTTGACCAGGGTCTTTTTGCCCAGGGTCTGGCCAGTCTTCGGATTCTGGTATTCCCATTTCCAATGAATGGAGTGCATAAACTGCTCACCGGCCTTGTTGTGGCATGAGAGACAGGCCTTAGTCACTGCGCTGCCGTTGGCAAACGGCCCTTTCAGCTCTTTGAATTCCGAATGGTCGGCGGTAGAGTCGCTATCAACGTCCTGGAGCATGCGCTTCTCCGCCTCGGAGCGCTCCTTATCGGTATACTCTGATACGCCTATACTTTTATTACCCTGATCCTGTTGCCCTGATTCAGCAACCAGATCAGCACTACCAGCCAAGGAGACGCCGCTTGATACTAGTACCAAGACCGCTAAAAGCAGTGAACTGATAAAACACTTTGCCCAATAATGACGCATATATCGTTCCCCAAGGCCCGCAAAAATAGAACGGCTCTATCGCAATTTACAAATAGTGATAATTATCAATAATAATGAAATTTGAAATGACAATTAGCAATCAACACCCATTCCTGAGCCAAAATATTAGCAACCCCTAAAATTGACCCGGTCATTTCCCTGTCGACGCCCCAAAAGTCAACAACATTTTAGCCGTCAGCCCTTGATCTGAGCAGTACTCCAAAGAGGAGGAGATGTAATTCAACGAATATTATATTTCAGAGGGCGATTGAGGGGGCATGATTAACCGGCAACGCGTATTCCAAAGTGCGGATTAGGGTTTCCGTTATGCCTGAGAGCGGGACGTAGGGCAGCGAAACAGAACCTTCACTCGACCCTAGTCCCTTTACAATTCAGGCATGTATAGATCAAACTCTTGCGATCTCAATTAGATACTTTTCTAGTTCCACACTCTGTCGATATTTAAAATAGGCCACACGCCCACCTCCAGCAAGACCGAAGAAGCGCCAAGACCTAATTGAAACCATCTAAATATGTTAGGGGGATAATTGCAAAATTCAGAATCTAATTTTGAAAGCGCTAAGAAGCTATTTTTCCTCGGCTTAAGTTCTATCGAAAATGGCGACTATGAAAACGCTGAAAGATTCTTATTGGAATCATTGGAACTAATTCCAGAAAGAGCATCCACTCTGACAAACTTATCAGCGGCGCAATTAAAACTAAAAAAATATGATTTCGCCCTGGGCAATTCATCAAAAGCGGTTGCTCTTGATGATTCAAACTCAGAAGCCTGGTTAAATCTTGGCTTATCTAATTACTATCTTAACAAGACCAGTGAGGCCTTAAAAAACATAGACAAAGCTATTCAGCTCAATCCGGATAACTCTGAAGCCTACACTAGTCGCGGCAACGTGCTTAGAGAATTAGGACAGCTAGATGACGCCCTTTTAAACCATGAAAAGGCCATTCAACTCAAGCCAGACAACTCAGAGGCCTATATCAATCGAGGCAATGTACTTAAGGAGTTAGGCCGACTAAACGATGCCCTTTCAAGCCACGATAAGGCCATTCAACTCAAACCCAATAACCCAGAGGCCTACACAAACCGTGGCACCGTACTTAGAGAATTAGGCCGACTAAATGATGCCCTTTCAAGCCATGAGAAGGCCATTCAGCTCAACCCTGACTGCTTCGATGCATATAGTAATTATTTAATGGCTTCAACCTATATTGCGGATTTCGCATTAAGTGATTACTTTGAAATGGCAAGGCGTTTTTCTAGCATAGCCGTTTCAAAAGCCACATTGAGCTTATCAAATTATATTGCATCAACGGCCAATAATAGATTAAGGGTCGGCTTTGTCTCTGGTGATTTGTGTAATCACCCTGTCGGATATTTCATAGAAGGCATTCTCGCTCATTTATCTAACTCAAAGATTGAGATTATTAGCTATCCCACAACACCAAAACAAGATTCTCTGACAAAGCGCATAAAACCATTTTTCTTCAGATGGCAGCCAATTTGCGAGTTGAGTGACAAAGATGCGGCGAACCTAATCTATAATGATGGCGTGCATATACTCGTAGATTTAGCTGGACATACTGCGCACAATCGACTCCCAATGTTTGCCTGGAAACCAGCTCCTATCCAGATTAGTTGGCTTGGCTATTTTGCAACAACAGGCCTTCCCATGATGGACTATATACTGAGCGACCCCTATTTAACGCCCTCAGAGAAAAATGATGCCTTCGTAGAAAGGATTTGGCCATTGCCAGAAACGCGCTGGTGTTTTACTCCACCTGATATCCAAATTGACGTCCAAGATCTGCCGGCAGAAAGAAATAAATTCCTGACCTTTGGATGCTTTAATAATTTTTCAAAACTAAACGAACAAGTATTCGAATTGTGGAGCAAGGTACTGCATGCAATCCCAGATAGCCGCTTACTACTCAAATCTAAACAGCTGGCTGAAGGAGGCGTTTGCTCCGAGATAATGCAACAATTTTATTCTCGCGGAATAGCCTCAGATCGCATAATGTTAGAAAAATCAGAGAGCCGAGATAAGTATTTTGCCGCCTACAACAAAATTGATATCGCATTAGATCCATTTCCGTTTACCGGAGGGACGACTAGTGTTGAGGGTTTATGGATGGGCGTTCCCGTAATCACCATGGCTGGCGACTCACTTGTCTCAAGACAAGGGGTCAGCATACTGGAAAATGTAGGGTTGGCAGATTGGATCGCTAAAGACAAGGATGACTATGTCAATAAGGCTGTTTTATTCTCATCTGATTTAGAGAAATTAGCCAAGTTACGCGCTGCCTTGCGCTCGAAAAGCTTATCTTCACCATTATTTAACGCACAGCGGTTCGCCAAAAATTTTGAGGGCGCTCTTTGGCAAATGTGGAAGAATTTTGAAAATTCCCTTGATGAGGAAATTACAAACGATTGTTATGGTCATCATCGCCCACGCCAGAAAGCCGCTAAATAGATCGAATCAAACAATCAAGGGCACAGCCCAATCAGAAAGGCGGTCTGCGATTGATCGTAAGTCGTTGAATAAAATGGTGCCCAGGGACAGACAAAATCGTCGGGAACGATTTTGATGAGCGAAGGCAGGCTTTTGCTCATGCAAAACCTGCCCTCCCGCCATACATGGCGGTCGCGAACCCGGAGGGCGAGCCCCAGGGATGGGGCGAGTAATCTAACTGCCTGCAGTTCGATTCAACACAATGGAATAATCCAGATGTGTTGTTATAACAGGAGAATACGGGAAGAAAATGGTGCCCAGGGACAGAATCGAACTGCCGACACGGGGATTTTCAGTCCCCTGCTCTACCGACTGAGCTACCTGGGCGTAAATGTGACCTCTCCAGTCGTGGAGAGGTGCGTATTAAAGCGGTCCGGGCCTACGGAGTCAAGTCCAGAATGGGGCGGATCGTTACTGTGGAGTGAAATCTACCGGCGCGGTTGTGCCGTCCCCGAAAAAAAACTGTTCCATCTGCTGTTCCAGAAAGGTTCTGGACTTGGGATCGACGGGATTCAGGCGATACTCGTTGATCAGCATGGTCTGCTGCTGAAACCACATCTGCCAGGCCTCTTTGGAGACGTTTTCCAGGATGCGCTGGCCAAGTTCGCCAGGATAGGGTGCCCGATCCAAACCTTCCGCCTCTTTTTTCAGTTTTACACACTGCACCGTCTTGCCCATTTTTCTCCTCCAGCCTGTGCTGCCCGCATTAGTTGATCAGTTTTCTCAGCAACTTTCTCTTCAGTTTGTCCTTATCTGATTCTTCCTCACCATCCTTTTTCTCATCGCCTATCAATTTCTCTTCCAACTTGGTCTTCAGCTTCTCTTTTTGTTCATCTAACAGGACGTCTTTCCACTGAACCTCCCATTTTGGGGAGGCGAAGGAACCGGTAAAGCGCACGGGAATGCCTATCTTTTTACGCTCTAACTCTTCCAGACCCGCCAGATCATGTCCACCCTGCCCCTTTGATGTCTCTACCACAAAGACATTAACGGTATAGTCCATGGTTTCCCGGACCAGATTGGCCGTGCCTTTGCCGGTAACCCGGAAGAAAGGGGAGAATGCCTGAAGATCATCGTTACGCATGATTCCGTTTTTGATCGTTTCACTACCCTTGATCTGAGAAAAGTCGGTCTGCACCGGCCCTGTTTCCTTAGGTGCAGACTTTCCGGAAAAGAAGGCCTTGGCCCTGCGTAACTCCGCCGCGAGATTTATTCCCTTTATGGCGCCTTCTAGCATGTTGAAATCCATGGTCCCGTTCAGGCTGCGCTTGATGCTATCGCTGTCATTCCCGCTGGCCGTCAGATTCGCATTGAAGTTGCCTTTGCCATTGATCCGCTCCTCCCCCGCCAGATTCTTAAGCAACGATTCCAATTGAACACCGGATAACTTGCTGGTTAGCTTTAGGGAAGGCGTATTACCCTTAGCATCAATATCGAGCGTGCCGTTATAGCTGCCCTGGTGGAACTTGCCTATTTTTTGCGTGGTTTGCAGTATGCCATTGCTGGCTTTTAAGGAGAGCAACAGATCCTCGGCCAGCATGTCGTTTACCGTCAAACGCCCGATATTTATCGAACCGTTCAAATCTAGGCCGCGTATGCTATCCAGCGGCAACAACTGTTCTTTCCCAGAGGCAGCCGATGTCCCGGCCTTTTTGTCCTGGGTGGGGCTGGTATTGGTATTTGCGGATAGATAGCGATCCAAGTTTATGCTATCCACATTCAACTTAAAGGCCGTGTTTGATCCGCGGATAGTTGCGTTGCCGTTGATCTTGGTATCGTCCAGCCTGATAGCCAGCTTGTTAATATTTGTAGATGAGCCTTTAGAACTCAGGCTAAAGGTTGCAGCAAACCTATTCAGCGCATCGGAATCCGCGCTAACCGGTGGCGTCATCCCCTGGCTGCTCATCCAGTCACGCGGATTGAATTCGGCAATGGCAATGTTGCCGCTGAACTGAGGGCTATCGGAATCAAGGTTTGCGCCTTTGAACTCCCCACTAAGATCAAGACTGCCTGATCTGGCCTTTAGGTCCAGCAGGGCGAAGGCCCTGCCATTCAACGCCAACAACAAGATAGTCTTCAGTTCCGCCTTCAGTTTACCCTGGGGTATAGCAGCGCCTTCCGCATCCAGGGTAATCATCAGATCTCTAACGTTGAGCTGTTGATCGGCATGATTGATCTCAATGTTTCCGTCCAGACCGATCCGGGCATCTATTGCCGGGGCTTCACTACGCGCCAGCATATCCAAATGAATACCAACCGGGCTGCCAGGAACAATAGCGCCACTATGGAGATTCAACTCCCTGATCTCATACATCTTACCGGACTGATGATCATCCCAACTGACCCGGGCATTTTGAATGTCTATGCCGCTTATGGATACGCCTTCAACACCGACAACCTGCGAGTCTTTCGTTTTCTGCGCGCCAGTATCTGCTTTATCACTTCCCGCCTTACCCAAATCATCAAGATTACTTGTACCATCTTTTTTTCTGATCAGATTTATGGCGACGCCATCCAGCTTTATGGTGCCCACCTCCACCCGCTTCTCCAGCAACGGCATCAATTTGACTCGCACATCCGCGTGTTTTACCGAGATAAAGGGTGCCTTACCAAACCCCTCGGCATTACTCAGTTCCACACCATCAATCTTGATCCCGATCCAGGGGAAGACCGACAGATCCAGGTCGCCGGTTATATTCAGGTCCCTGCCGGTTTGTTCGCGCGCTTGCTTGACTATCTCCTCCTTGATTTTATCAGGGCCGATAAACATAGGCAGAACTACATATGCAGCCGCTATTAGCAGCAACATGACGCCTACGAAAATCCCCAGGACCTTGAAAAGTCTTACCATGAATGTCTCCTTGGCAATCAGATTATTGTCAGCTATCTCTACTAGAACGCACTTCCGAGCTTACGCACTATAACGCGCCTATCTTTACATACAGATAAACGTCTAGCAAAAAAGTTCTGTCTGACATTGGCAAGATTGAAGATGGAGCGGGTAGCGGGAGTCGAACCCGCCTCACTAGCTTGGGAAGCTAGGGTAATACCGATATACGATACCCGCCCTGAGGAGCTACCGGGCAATTCTATTCCTCATCATATGACCAAGGCAACATGGAGAGTTTGTTTGGGGTCGGCTAGAATAGCCGATTATTCTATGTTTCTATTGTTACGAAGGCTTACATGCAGATATATCTAAACGGAGAGGAGCGGCAGTTCCCGGAAGGGCTGACCATGGGCGCACTGGTGCGGCGGCTGGACCTGGGAGAGCAGCGCTTTGCGATCGAGGTCAATGAGGAGCTGGTGCCGCGCAGTACATTCGATCAATATCACCTCCAGACCGGCGACCGGGTAGAGATAGTCCATGCTATCGGTGGGGGATAACCCAAACATACTTTAAACCCCAGCCCGACCGGGATATCCTTGCTGCCATCGGTCATAACACCTAAACAACCACTCACATTTACCTAGACGGAAGTAATAATCATGTCTGAACAAGTTAACGACACCTTTACCCTAGCCGGTCGTACCTACAAATCGCGCCTATTGGTAGGCACCGGAAAATACAAAGACATGCAAGAGACCGGAGCGGCCATCGCCGCCAGCGGGGCCGAGATCGTCACCATAGCCGTACGTCGAACCAACATCGGACAAAACAAGGACGAGCCAAGCATCTTGGAGGTGTTGCCGCCGGACCAATATACCATCCTGCCCAATACCGCCGGCTGCTATGACGCCAAGACGGCGGTGCGTACCTGCAAGCTGGCCCGGGAACTGTTAGACGGGCACAATCTGGTGAAGCTGGAGGTGCTGGGTGATGAGAAGACCCTGTTCCCGGATGTGATGCAGACCATGGTCGCCGCCGAGGAGCTTATCAAGGACGGCTTCGACGTTATGGTCTACACCAACGATGACCCGATCGTCGCGCGCGAACTGGAAAAGATGGGCTGTATCGCCGTCATGCCCCTGGCCGCCCCGATCGGTTCCGGCCTGGGGATTCGCAACAAACTCAATATCCTGACCATCGTGGAGAACGCCAAGGTCCCGATCCTGGTGGACGCCGGGGTGGGCACTGCCTCTGATGCCGCCGTAGCCATGGAGTTGGGTTGTGACGGCGTGCTGATGAACACCGCCATCGCCGCAGCGAAAAACCCTATCCTCATGGCATCCGCCATGAAAAAGGCAATCGAAGCGGGACGTGAGGCCTTCTTGGCGGGACGCATGCCGGCCAAGCGTTTTGCCTCTGCCTCCTCGCCGCTGGATGGCATGTTCTTCTAGGGGGCCGGTTAGGCCAAACAAATGACCGTTGATGATAGACCGCTGCGTAAGATCCGCAGCTATGTACTGCGGGAAGGTCGCCTGACCGCAGGCCAGGAGCGCGCCTTCGCCACGCTCTGGCCCAAATTCGGTATCGACTTCACCCCTGGCCAGACCTTGAACCTGCCTGCAATATTTGGCAACGATCACCCCAGGGTCCTGGAGATCGGCTTCGGCAACGGGGCATCCCTGGCGCAGATGGCCGCCAATAACCCGGAGCAAAACTATCTGGGCATTGAGGTGCATAGCCCCGGGGTGGGACGACTATTGCTGGACATCGAAGAACGGGGCCTGACCAATCTGCGCGTCATACGCCACGATGCGGTTGAGGTGCTGGAGCGAGGGATTGCACCGCACTCCCTGGACGCCGCCTACCTGTTCTTTCCAGACCCCTGGCACAAAAAGCGCCACCACAAGCGGCGCATTCTACAGCCATCGCTCATACAGCTGCTGGCCGTGGCGCTAAGGCCGGGTGGAATATTCCATGCCGCCACCGATTGGGAGAACTACGCAGAACAGATGCTGCAGGTGCTGAGCGCCGTGGACGATCTATTCGAAAACACTGCTGGACCAGGCAAGTTCAGCCCCCGCCCTGACTACCGTCCTGTAACCAAGTTCGAACAGCGGGGAGAGCGACTGGGGCACGGCGTCTGGGATCTGATCTTCAAACGGAAATAACGTGCCCTCCCTAACCCTCATCCAATTCCAAAGCCGCAACCTGAACCCCATAGACCTTAGCGTGGCTTCCGGTGAGTGCGTCACCCTGGCCGGTCCATCCGGCAGTGGCAAGAGCCTGTTGCTGCGCGCCCTGGCCGATCTAGACCCGCACGGGGGTGAGGCGCAGGTAGGTGATGAAAGGCAGAGCAGTCTATCCCCACCTGATTGGCGCAGACGGGTCGGACTCATGCCCACCGAGAGCCACTGGTGGCATCCACTGGTAGGACAGCACTTCCAGACTATCGACAAGACCATTCTGTTCGATCTGGGTTTCGAACAGTCCTGCCTGGAGTGGGAGGTAGGACGCCTCTCCAGCGGTGAGCGTCAGCGCCTGGCCTTGGCGCGGCTGTTGTCCAATCAACCAGAGGTGTTGTTGCTGGATGAGCCCACCGCCAACCTGGATGCCGCGAACTGTCAGCGGGTTGAGGAGATCATCGAGCACTACCGCACAGGGCACGGCTGCGGGGTACTCTGGGTGAGCCACAGCCCGGAACAGCGCCGACGTATCAGTGATCGCAGCTACCTCATCAACGACGGCCAACTGGAGCCGGAACTATGGACGTGATCAGCCTTAGCCCCCTGGATCTCTCCATCGCCGCCGTACTGGTGCTGCTTCTGGCCCTGATATCCTGGCGTCTACGCCTGGGGGTAGAGGGCCGACTGCTGCTGGCCTCGGTCCGCAGCGTGATCCAACTGGGGCTGTTGGGTCTGGTGCTGAAGACCCTGTTCGCCCAGTCCCACCCCGTCCTGATCGGACTGCTCTGCCTGTTCATGCTGACTGTGGCCGGGTACGAGGTAATGGCCCGTCAGAAGCGGCGCTTCACCGGCCCCTGGGGCATGGGCATAGGCACCATGTCCATGTTCATTTCATCATTCAGCATCACCCTGCTGGCCCTGCATCTGGTGGTCCGTGTGGAACCCTGGTACATGCCGCAATACCTGATCCCCCTGCTGGGCATGCTGCTTGGCAACACCATGTCCGGTATCGCTATCGCCATGGACAACCTCACCCAGAACGCTTGGCTACAGAAGGGCAACATAGAGGCGCGCCTGATCCTGGGCGCAGGATGGAGCAGCGCCATCGAAGACATCCGCCGCGAGGCACTGCGCGCCGGGTTGATCCCGATCATCAACGCCATGGCCTCAGCCGGGGTGGTCAGCCTGCCTGGCATGATGACCGGTCAGATCCTGGCCGGAAGTCCGCCCCTGGAGGCGGCCAAATACCAGATCATGATCCTGCTGTTGATCGCGGCCGGCACCGGTCTGGGGGCCATCACTGCGGTCTGGATCAGCTCGCGCCACCTGTTCGATGAACGCCAGCGCCTGCGCCTGGATCGTCTTACCCAATCCAAACGGTTTGGCTGATCCTAGGCGTTACTGTAGCCCTTTCAACAGCGTCCGATATAGCTCGGCATCTTCCTCAGAGAAGCAGCAGGCAATGATCTCCTCAAATCCCTCCGCCATACGCATCACACTTATGGCGATCGTCGCCGCCTTGGGTTTGGGGTAACCATAGACGCCGGTGCTGATACTTGGGAAGGCGATATTTTTTACAGCGTGCTTGCGCGCCAGGTCCAGAGAGTTTTCATAGCAGGCCCGCAACAACTCCGATTCTCCGCTGTTTCCATTCCTCCACACCGGGCCCACGGTATGAATCACCCACTTGGCTGGCAGGTTGAATCCTGGGGTTATGCGCGCCTCTCCGGTGGGACATCCGCCCAACGACCGGCAGACCTCCAACAGCTCGGGGCCAGCAGCCCGATGGATGGCGCCATCCACACCCCCGCCACCTAACAGACTGCTGTTGGCAGCATTGACTATGGCATCCACCGCAAGCCGTGTAATATCTCCCTGTACAATCTTTATCTGGCCCATGTCCATAACCCCCTGTAAATAAGCAGGTATAGCATAACATCCATGAGTACCCTGTCCGGCATCATCCTATTAGTTCTCATAATCTGGTTCTGGCTGGATGGCGCCCGCGCCCGTGAGTTGGCAACGGCCATTTGCGCCCAGGCCTGCGAGATGCGCGGGGTGCAATTTCTGGATCAGACCGTGGCCCTGCGCCGAATTGGCATAAGCTGGACCATCAACGGTATTCGGCTACGGCGCACCTTCCGCTTCGATTTCAGCGAAGAGGGGGAAACCCGCCACACCGGTCATATAGTGATGATCGGCATCCAGATGCAGGAGTTCAGTCTGGGCCTGCCGTCAACGCAATAAAGCGTTGCATCTACCAACAGGCATGCGGACAATAGGGCCAGTTCTTCGGGAGATAATATGCAAGAGTATCAACGGGAGTTTATCGACTTCGCACTTAATACTGGGGTACTACGCTTCGGCGAGTTCACCCTGAAATCGGGACGCATCAGTCCCTATTTTTTCAATGCCGGACTGTTCAACAGCGGTTCCAGTCTGGCGCGACTAGGCCGCTTCTACGCCCAGGCCATTGTCGATTCCGGTATCGAGTTCGATCTGTTGTACGGCCCGGCCTACAAGGGCATCCCTCTGGCCGCGGTCACTGCGGCCGCCCTGTTCGATCAGCACGGGATCGACATCCCCTACGCCTTCAACCGCAAGGAGGCCAAGGATCACGGCGAAGGCGGCAGCATCGTCGGGCATGCGCTGGAAGGGCGGATCGCCATCATCGACGACGTGATCACCGCCGGCACCGCCATCCGGGAGTCTATGGAGATCATAGCCAGTCAGGGGGCGACCCCGGCAGCGGTGTTCATCGCCCTGGACCGCCAGGAAAGAGGCCAGGGAGAACTTTCCGCCATCCAGGAGGTGGAGCGCGATTACGGCATGCCCGTTGCCGCCATCACCCGATTGGAGCATCTGATCGCCTATCTGGGACAACAATCCGGCTCCGGCGCAGATCTGGAACGCATTACAAGATACCGTTCCGAATACGGCATCTAGAATTTGGCGGAACAGATGAATTTGCAGAGCATTGATCTGTTTATTGTTGTCATCTATTTGTTGGGCACCGCCGCCTTTGGAACCTGGTTTGTAAAACACAATGACAGTATGGAGGCCTATGTCCTGGGTAAGCGTCGACTTCCTGGTTGGGCCATCGGCATCTCCATCCTCGGCACCTATCTCAGCAGCATCAGCTTCTTGGCCAATCCGGGGAAATCCTATGCCAGCAACTGGAACCCTTTTGTATTTTCCTTGAGCCTGCCCATCGCCTGTATCATCGCCGGGACTTTTTTCATCCCTTTCTATCGCAAACGGGTTGCAACCACGGCCTATCAACACTTGGAAGAGCGTTTCGGTTACTGGGCTCGCGCCTACGCCGGGATCAGTCTGATCCTGTTGCAAGTGGGGCGCATCGCGGTAGTGCTGTATCTGGTGGCCCTGGCGGTTAGCCAGTTGCTTGGCTGGGAACTGGTCAGCGTAATCCTGGCATTAGGCATCCTGACCATCGCCTACACCGCCGCCGGTGGTTTTGAGGCAGTGGTCTGGACCGATGTGGTGCAATCCATTGTATTGCTGGGTGGGGCGCTGTTTTGTCTGTTATTGCTGCTGATAAATATGCCAGGCGGGGTGAACTCCGCCTTCAGTTCAGCCATGGCAGAGGGCAAATTTTCATTGGGCAGCATGGATTGGGATCTGGCGGCACAGGGTTTTTGGGTGATCATGCTGTTCGGGATCGTGGAGAACCTGAAAAACTTCGGCGTGGATCAGAACTATGTACAACGTTTCCTAGCGGCTAAATCCGACCAGGAGGCCGTGCGCTCTATGTGGATAGGCGGCCTCACCTATATCCCGGTTTCCGCCCTGTTCTTTCTTATCGGGACCATGCTATTTGTCTACTATCAGGCCCTGCCCTCTCCGAATCTTCCCGCAAAACCTGATGAAGTATTCCCATTCTTCATCGTCACCCAACTACCGACCGGGGTGGTGGGAATCGTGATCGCAGCCGTACTGGCAGCCGGCATGAGTACCCTGGACTCCAGCCTTAACACCTCGGCCACGGTCTGGGCCATCGACTTCCATCGCAAACGCAAGCCAGACGCAGATGACCATAAGCTCCTGTCTGTGACCCGCTGGACCACCGTCATCATCGGCATAATAGGTACGGGTGCAGCGCTGTTGATGATCGAGGTAAAAACAGCGCTGGATGTGTGGTGGCAGATCTCCGCCGTGTTCGGTGGCGGCATGCTGGGGCTGTTTCTGCTAGGGCTTATGGTGCCAACAGCTACTGCCAAGGCGGCTCAGATTGCCACGGTTATCGGCATCCTGATAGTGACATGGAATAGCCTGTTGCCAAAATTTGGGATCATCCCAGAGTGGGCGGTGCTACCACTGCATCCTCTGCTAATAGGGCTGGTAGGCACCCTGGCGATTTTGTTTTTCGGTTGGCTATTGTCGCGGCGGCGGGCCTGAATCTGTTGACGGGTTCACTGTTCACAGATTGGCATATCGTCTATGCTTTAACCCAGCTCACTCAGGAATACAAACACGATGCGATTGAGATTCACACTGACCCTTAGCACCCTATTGGTTGCCCTGTTCACACAACCTGCTATCGCCAAGCTATATAAATGGGTGGACGAAAACGGCAAGATCCACTACACGGACAAGATACCGCCAAATCAGGCGGACAAATCCCGCAGCGAACTTAATGATAAGGGTATAGAGATCAACAAGGTTGACCGGGCCAAGACCCCTGAAGAGCTGGCGCGGGAAAAGGAACTGGAGAGACTAAGAAAGGAACGGGAAAAACTGATCGAGAAACAGAAGGCCGAAGACGAGGTGCTGTTAAAAACCTTTCGTAGCGAAGACGACATCATCATGGCCCAGGACGGTAAACTCGCTGCAATCGATGTCATGATCGAGATCACCAAAAGCAACATAAGACAGTACAAGACACAGCTTACGGACGTACAAAACAGCGCTGCCAACCTGGAGCGCATGGGGAAAAAACCGACTGATAGGCTATTGCAGGAGATAAGCAATACCAAGCGGCAGCTGCAAGAGAGCTACGCCACCATCATCAGTCGCGAGCAAGACAAAGAGCGCATAAAGAAAAAGACGGCAGCCGATCTGAAAAGATTCCGCGAACTAAAAAACCTGGAGGTGTCACGCGCCCCCGAAATCAAGAGTACCGCTGCCAAGACATCGCAACTCGACAACGTTATGCCATGCCGGGACAGCAACATGTGTGACGCCTATTGGGAGAAGGCAAAAGAGTACGCCTTGAAGCATGCAACAACCAAAACAGAACTACTAAGTGATTCTGTAATAATGACCGCGGACCCAATCAAAGACACCGATGTCAGCATTACCCTCTCTCGCATAGCCAAGGAAGACGGGGTTGGAGCGAACCTGTTCTTTGATCTGCAGTGTAAGAATTCCAAGGAGGGCAAGAAGTTCTGCGAGAGGGAGGAGATTCAGTCGATCAGAAGCGGTTTCAAAAAGTTGTTTCAGGAAGACACCGAAAAACCTCTAGCCGGAAAATAGCGCAACTGCAAGGACGTCCCACTGCTTGTCCCAGCTTTCCAGCGGACTCCTTTTGAACTGGGAGCGTAAAAATCTATGCATACGCCCTTCGATAAAACCGAGCATTATATCCACGCTGTCCTCGACCTCCACTGACCCAGCCACATCATTCCGCAACCTGGATTCACGGACAACCTGTTTAAGTTGGGTCTCAAGCCTGTCGAAGAAGCGTCCAACCCTGGAGAGCAATCTATCCTCTTCGCCTACCAAAGCATCGCCTAACAACACGCGGGTGATCCCAGGGTTACGTTCAGCAAACCCCAGCACCAGATAGACAATCTGGGCACAGCGGGCACCGGTGTCCTTCTCCTCGTCCAGGATCTGATTAATACGCGAGAATACGGTCTCTTCCGCAAAATTGATCAAGGCGTCAAACATCTGCGCCTTACTGGCGAAGTGCCGGTAGAGGGCCGCCTCGGTGATACCGGAGGCGCGCGCCAGGACGGCGATAGTAATCCGCCCACCGGGATTATTTTCCAGTTCTGTCGCCAACGCCTCCAGGATGAGTTGTTTACGTGGTATCTTGCTGTTCATCTGCTTATCTGGCGCGGATCAGGGTCCCCACGCCCTCGTCGGTAAACAGCTCCAATAACACCGCATGCTGCACCCGACCATCTATGATGTGGGAGGAGTTGACCCCGGCCTGCACCGCATCCAGGGCGCAATTAATCTTCGGCAACATACCGCCATGAATGGTACCGTCCGCTATCAACTCCGCTACCCGCGAGGCAGATAGCCCGGTCAATAGGTTTCCCTCCTTATCCAGCAGGCCCTCCGTGTTGGTTAGCAGGATCAGCTTCTCTGCCCGCAGCACCTCGGCGATCTTTCCAGCCACCAGGTCAGCGTTGATATTATAGGAGGCGCCATCACTACCGATCCCGATCGGCGCGACCACCGGGATGAAACCACCCCTGACCACCATGTCCACCACACCGGCATCTATACTCTCAACCTCGCCCACATGGCCGATATCTATGATCTCGGACGCCACCATACCGGGGGCATCTTTTTTGATCTTCAGCTTACGCGCATGGATGAGACCGCCGTCTTTACCGGTCAGGCCGACAGCGCCACCGCCATGCTGATTGATCAGGTTGACGATATCCTTGTTTACCAGGCCGCCCAGGACCATTTCCACCACATCCATGGTCTCGCTATCGGTTACCCGCATCCCCTGAACAAACTCGCTGCTCTTGCCCAAGCGCTCCAGCAATTTACCGATTTGAGGGCCGCCGCCATGTACTATCACAGGATTAATGCCCACAAGCTTCATCAGTACGATGTCGCGGGCAAAGCTGTTCTTCAAGTCTTCGTCCACCATGGCGTTACCGCCATATTTGACTACCAAGGTCTTACCTTGAAACCGCTTTATATAGGGCAATGCCTCTGTCAACACATGGGCGACATTGTGTGCCTGTTCCGGGGTGAGACTCATAGTTTTCCGCTTTCCTGGTTATGTCTTATTAATAGCCACAATTATATTCAAAACGGCAGCTTCAGGCCTGGATCTATCTTCAGCAGCGCCTGTCTGAACGTATCTTTTACCTGCTTCAGGCCATTTACGTCGTCCGCCTCAAATCTGAATACCACCGCCGGCATGGTGTTGGACGCCCGCATCAGGCCCCAGCCATGTTGAAACTCGGCGCGCAGACCGTCGATCTTTATCATCTTGGCCCCGGGCATATTCCCGGCCGCTATCAGCTTATCTACCAGTTCGACATTCTGCCCTTCACGCGTTGGCATGTTTAGCTCCGGCGTGCTTATGCCTTCCGGGAGTTCGGCAAATATCTCCGCCGAGCTGCGGGGGTCAGCCGCCAGGATCTCCAACAATCTGGCACAGGAATATATGCCGTCGTCAAAACCATACCAGCGCTCTTTGAAGAATATATGGCCGCTCATTTCACCGGCCAGCAGGGCACCGGTCTCGCGCATCTTGGCCTTGATCAATGAATGCCCGGTCTTCCACATCAACGGCCTGCCACCGTTGGTGAGGATCTGCCCCGCAAGATGGCGACTGCATTTGACATCATAAATGATATCCGCACCGGGATTCCGTGTGAGAAGATCTATGGCAAACAGCATCAACAGACGATCCGGCCAGATGACATTGCCCTCCGAATCCACCACGCCTATTCGGTCACCATCGCCATCCAGGGCCAACCCGATGTCCGCTTTGCTGGCCTTTACCGCCTCGATAAGCGTGGTGAGATTTTCCGGCTTAGACGGATCGGGATGATGGTTGGGGAAATCTCCATCAACATCACAAAAGAGTTCCGCCACCTGGCACCCCATCATTTCAAACAGTGCCGGCGCAACTACCCCACCTACCCCGTTGCCGCAATCCAGGACTACCTTGAGAGGCCTGGCCATATGCAGATCTTCGATCACCCGGTTTATGTAATCTCCCACCAGATCCTGTTCGCTCTTGGACCCTTCTCCCTGCAACAGATCACTATTTACAATGCGTTGCCTCAGGGCTTGAATTTTTTCACCCGCAAGGGTCTCTCCCGCAACCACCATCTTCAGACCATTGTAGTCCGGCGGGTTGTGGCTACCGGTCAGCATAACCCCGGATTTGCTACCCAGAAAATTGGTAGCGAAATACAGGAGCGGGGTCGGCACCATACCGATGTCCACCACATCCCTGCCGCTATCCAGCAGGCCGCGACAAAGGGCGCTGGATAGCTCCGGCCCGGATTTACGACCATCGCGCGCTATGATTACGGTCTGCTCCCCCGCATCATATGCCATGCTGCCAATGGCCCGCCCTATCTGATATACCACATCGGAGGTCAGATCCTTGTTCACCACCCCCCTGATATCATAATTTCGAAAAATGACTTGTGGCATGGTATTTCCGGACTGCGGAGCTGGTGACGCCTCCGTCTTCTGCGGCACCTCCATCTTGGGAAGACCGGTGCTCTGGCATATAACCCGTTTCTTTATCTTCTCTGATTGAACCTGCCTTTTGGCTTCATGTTTTATACAGCCCAGTTTATCCACGGCCTTCTGCAGTTCAGGCACTTTGGCCTGATATCCGTTTACATTCTTTCCTGCCTGTATGTTCTCCACTATCCCTAATATCGCCTGCTGATCCACGATCAATGCCTGATTTAGTCTGCGCGCTAGAACAGAGACCGCCAACACCACCAACCCCAACCCAATAGCCAGCACCGCAAACAAGGTTATGCCATCGGTCCATCCGACATCAATCGAGCCAACCCCATAGGCAATACTCCATATCGCACCGGGAATCTCTATGTTTCCTGCCGGAGAAGAAATGCCGGTACCATTGGCGTTGCTTGAGGCAAGCAGCAGCGAATTACCACCGGCAAGTTGCTGCACATTTACCAGTCCTGCTTCGCTTCCTGCCGCCGATATTGCCTGGTTGATAATATCCATAGGTAAAGACAGATGAATCACCCCAACAACACGGCCATCTTTAACATCTATCACCGGGGCAGCCATGGCGATATGCTGCTGTTCCGTGCGGAACTGATGCACCTCGGCCCCGGATACCGTGCCAGCCCCCTCAACATTCCTTAACATGGCCAAAGAGGCAAAACTTAGCTTGGGACCGATCCCGGTGTCCTGCTCATCCCACCCAGCCGGGAGCAGACGCACATACTCGACGCCCGGCATTATCCTCTGCAGGGCCTGTCCTTTAGCACGCAGTCCATCTATGTCGTTAGCAGCGAACAAGGCCGCCAGCTGCCGGTCCTGGGATATAGCATTCAATAGTTGCCGATAGATACGGATCTGGCTGGCAATGTTGTTGGCCACCCCTTCGGCGCTAGCCCTTATTTGTTGCTCCATGTTCTGGCTTTTTATGGCAACCTGAACGCCCTGGAAGGTCAGCCAGCAAGCGACAAATGTGGCGACGGCAATGACCGAAACCGCGACTGTAAATATCGACGTGCTGCTGCCTGTCTTCTGCTCTGCAGGGGTGCTTTTTGTGGCCTTTGAAAATGACTTTGTTATATTTTTAAGCTCAAACATATTCTTGTTTCCCTGTCTCTTCCGCTGCTATAACTAGTTACGGCCAGAGTGCCCAAATCCACCAGCGCCGCGTTTGCTGGCGTTAAACTCCTCTACGATCTCAAATTGCGCCCGAATAACCGGCACAATAACAAGCTGCGCGATCCTCTCCCCCACTTCGATACGAAAGGGTTCGCTGCCTCGATTCCAACAGGACACAAACAGTTGCCCCTGATAATCTGAATCGATCAACCCAACCAAGTTACCCAACACTATGCCGTGCTTATGCCCAAGTCCGGAGCGCGGCAGGATGATGGCAGCCTGATGTGGGTCTTCCACATGGATTGCCATGCCGGTCGGGATCAATTCAGTTTGTCCGGGGTGCAACTCCAGTGGAGCATCCAGCATAGCCCGCAGATCCATACCGGCGGACCCTTCTGTCGCATATTCAGGCAGCGGAAATTCATCCCCCAAACGCCCATCAAGTATCTTTAGCTCAATCTTTCTCATGGTATTTTTTTATGATTAGTTCCACCAGCGCCTTGGCCAGCGCGTTCTTATTCATCATGGGCAGATCGGTAGACCCCCCATCCCATAGCACAGTAAGGGCATTCTGGACATCTCCGAACCCCCCTTCATCGCCCCCTACCAGGTTGGCAGCAATCATATCCACCCCCTTGGCCCTACGTTTCTCTTCCGCTACTTTGGTTAGATGCTCGGTCTCGGCCGCAAACCCAACGGTAAACGGTGGCTTATGGCTCGATGCCACCTGCAGCAGGATATCAGGATTCTTCACCAGGCTCAGTTCCAATCTATCCTGCGATTTCTTTATCTTCTGATCCGCAACATCCGCACAACGGTAGTCCGCCACCGCCGCGCAGGCCACAAAGATGTCACAACCTTCTATCCTTGATATTACCTCTCGCTCCATCTCCAGGGCGGTCTCTACATCCACCCGCTCAACCCCTGACGGGGTAGCAAGTACGACCGGGCCACTCACTAGCAAGACCTTAGCGCCCGCATCAACAAGCGCTGCGGCCAGGGCATAACCCATACGGCCGGAACTACGATTGCCCACATAGCGCACCGGGTCGATCGGCTCGCGGGTGGGACCGGCCGTGAGCAGGACATTGGCCCCACTCAATGCGCCGGGAGAAAAACTTGTCTTTAGCCACTCCATCAGCTCAACCGGCTCCAGCATACGCCCCGGACCGGTCTCGCCACAGGCCTGCGCTCCCTCCGCCGGACCCCAGATCTTTATTCCACGATTGGCAAGCAAAGTCACGTTATCCTGGGTCGCCTGGTTCAACCACATCTCCCGGTTCATGGCCGGCGCCAGGGCGATGGGAGCCGTGCTGGCCAGACACAGCGTCGCCAGCAGATCATTGGCCATACCTGCGGCCAGACGCGCGATAAAGTCCGCCGTAGCCGGGGCCACCAGAACCAGATCGGCCCAACGCGCCAATTCGATATGGCTCATGCCGGCCTCTGCTTCAGAATCAAACATCTCCAGACGCACGGCCCTGCCGGACAAGGCCTGCAAGGTCAGCGGGGTAATAAAGTTGGTTGCCGCTGCGGTCATCACCACCTGCACCTCGGCCCCGGCCTGCACCAGCAGACGCACCAACTCCGCCGATTTATATGCGGCTATACCGCCGGTAACCCCTAAAAGTATCCGCTTGTTATTCAAATCAGACATAAGCATCCAAAACGATCTACCTATTATAGGTAGAGATTAACCCAACGGGCTAAAGGTTGCGATACTTGCCCCGAACAAACAGGCGGCATACTATCCGAAGCAGGATCGCAACAATCAAATACATGGAGGTAAACATGGCTATAACGGACTGGCCAGCAGACGAACGCCCCAGGGAAAAGCTTCTAAAACGCGGGGCAGACGCCCTTTCTGATGCCGAGCTCCTGGCGATATTTCTGCGTACCGGAATCAAAGGCAAGACCGCGGTGGATCTGGCCCGCGAGCTGCTGGACGAACACGGCTCCCTGCGCGGCCTGCTGGCCGCCGACGAGAGAGAGTTCTGCTCCAGCCAGGGCCTTGGCAGCGCAAAATATGCCCAACTGCAGGCTGTTCTGGAGATGGGGAGGCGCCATCTGTGGGAGACCATAACCCGCAGCGACTGTCTGGCCAATCCGGATGACACCAGGAACTACCTCACCACCCGGCTACGGGGGCAGCGCAACGAGGTATTCGCCTGCCTGTTCCTGGATAACAAAAACCGCATCATCGAGTATGAAGAGCTATTCTTCGGCACCATCGACGGGGCCAGCGTGCATCCGCGCCATATCCTGCAACGCGCCCTGCGCCATAATGCCGCCGGGGTGATTCTGGCCCATAATCATCCATCCGGCGTAGCCGAACCCAGTCAGGCCGACCGCCAGATAACCAGACGCACGCGGGAGGCCCTGGCCCTGCTGGATATCAGGGTCCTGGACCATCTGGTCGTAGGCGATGGCGAGATTGCATCTCTGGCGGAGATGGGGTGGATGTGAATGCCGATTTTTGTGGATATTGGCCATAAAAACTTGTATCCCTCAACCCATTCTGATATAAATCCGCCTCTTTCACCCCTTGCGGGCAAAGAAACTGTTTAATTTTGAGGATTCAACCATGTCCAAAGTGTGCCAGGTCACGGGTAAAAGACCTATAACAGGCAATAATGTCTCACACGCCCACAATAAGACCAGACGCCGTTTTCTGCCAAATCTGCACTACAAGCGTTTCTGGGCAGAGAGCGAACAGCGTTGGGTTCGCCTGCGCGTTTCATCCAACGGCATGCGCATCATCGACAAAAACGGCATAGACAGCGTACTGGCTGACATCCGTGCCCGCGGCGAGAAGGTATAAGGGAGACAATCATGCGCGACAAGATCAGACTCGTGTCCAGCGCCGGAACCGGCCACTTTTACACCACGACCAAGAACAAACGCACCATGACCGGCAAAATGGAGATCAAGAAGTTCGATCCCAAGATTCGTAAGCACGTCATGTACAAGGAAGCGAAGATTAAATAATCGCTTTGACTGTATTACGCGAAACACCCGCTGTGTGCGGGTGTTTTCGTTTCCAGAATAATTTACGCCTATTTCTTAACGCGGCCAGACACCCGCGCAAAGCTGGTGCCACGACAGCCGGCGCAGGGTGGGATGTGCCCGGTCTTGTGAAAATGCATCTCCTTGCCGCACTCAGAACATACCAGGGTGCCGGGGCCGGTGATCTCCCCAGTGTGATAAAGAGAGGCCTCTCTGGCCTGTTCGGCAAAGCGTCCCAGTTCCAGACTGGTCTTGTCCGCTACCTTGGCGAACATATCCAGGAGTCGGTTTTCGATCAGCTCCAGATCAAACCTTAGCCAATCTTTAAACTCATCGCCGGTCTTGTGCAGGAAAGTGGCGGCATCATGGAGGTCCCGCTCTACATAGGATGCGACCTTCTCTGCCTCCTCGCGGGTCAACTCATTCAGTTCAACCGCCTTCTCCCGAGCATGATCCAACCCATTCTTAAGGGTCGGTAAAGCGGTCTCTTCCGCCTTTCCCAACAACTCATCCACCCGCTGTAACATATTTTCATAGGCGGCCACCATGCGATCCAATGGGTCTTTATTATCTTCAGAAGTCATCTATCTACCCTCATTTTTCTAGTTTTGTGTCTGTACTCGCCAGACAATCCAGAAACGGTTATCAATCTTCCTCTTAAGAGTGTGTACCAAAGTGCGCAGATAGCAAGATTAAACTAACAACAATTCGCGCAACGCCATCAGCTACGGTATCCTTACGCAGTTTCAGATTCAGCCATGCGGACCAGTAACATGCAGACTACATTCAACCCGGAAGAGATCGAGGCCGAGTCCCAATCCTACTGGGAGACTAACCAGAGTTTCAAGGCTACAGAAGACCCGGAGCGGGAGAAGTTCTACTGCCTCTCCATGTTTCCCTACCCCAGCGGTAAGCTGCACATGGGGCATGTGCGCAACTACACCATCGGTGATGTTATCGCACGCTACCAACGCATGCTAGGCAAGAACGTGCTGCAACCCATGGGTTGGGATGCCTTCGGTCTGCCTGCGGAGGGCGCCGCTATCAAAAACAAGATGCCTCCGGCCCAGTGGACCTACTCCAACATCGACTACATGAAGGGTCAGTTAAAACAACTTGGCTTCGGCTACGACTGGGAGAGGGAGCTGGCCACCTGTAAGCCGGACTATTACAAATGGGAGCAATGGCTGTTTACCGAGCTGTATCGCAAGGGCTTGGTCTACAAGAAAAACGCCGTGGTCAACTGGGACCCAGTGGATCAGACCGTGCTGGCCAACGAGCAGGTGATTGACGGTCGCGGCTGGCGCTCTGGCGCCCTGGTAGAGCGGCGCGAGATCCCTCAGTGGTTCATACGCATCACCGATTACGCCGACGAACTGCTAGACGAACTTGATAAGATGGAGGGTTGGCCAGAAAAGGTACGCACCATGCAGCGTAACTGGATCGGCAAGAGCCACGGCGTGCGCTTTGCCTTCCCCTACGAACTGGATGGCAAGCAAGAGAAGCTCTGGGTCTACACTACCCGCGCCGACACCATCATGGGGGTCACCTTCTGCGCCGTGGCCGCCGAGCACCCCCTGGCCCAGCATGCGGCCAAAGATAATCCGGAACTGGCTACATTTATCGAAGAGTGTCAGCAGGGCGGCGTGGCCGAGGCGGACATGGCCACCATGGAGAAGA
>JBNKSV010000013.1:0-54713 GCA_050297535.1 Sedimenticolaceae bacterium | reverse complement strand
ATTCTTCAACTCCCCCGGACACTATCGTGACTTTGCCCATTTCGAGAACCGCATGCTGAACGTCACCCACAGCGATCACCAGATCGATGCGGCCCTGTATCAGGTGATAAAACAGGCCTTCATGTCACATATGGCCGATGATGGCGCCCACTTTCTCAAACCATCCAGGGTAGACCTGTTACGCCGCCCCAGGGACTAAATCTTCATATATCAATGAGTTATTAGACATACAAACAAAAACAGTTTGCCAAACCACCTTCTCTCTGCTACCGTTGCAAATGTGAATCATTCTTAATTGGCGGCTATTACCTGTGGCAGTAGATCAAGACAACCCGAAATCTGGGATCAGCACCCTTGGGCAACTGGCCGTTGGAAGCCGTGCCAAGATCACCAAGATCACGGCAAATCGCTTCATTGTCAGACGACTGCTAGGGCTCGGCCTGCGCGTAGGGACAGAGATATCCATGTTGCATCACCGCGGCAAGGGCGTGGTCGTTGCCACCGAAGGCAACCGCATCGCCCTGGGTGACGGAGTAGCCGATAAATTGCAGATAGAGTTGATAGAGGCGGTGGAGTCTTGATTCACAAACGGCTGAATATTTAGTGTTTTACCGGTTCCATCCCGGCACGGAGATACCCTGGTGTTAACGATCGCGCTTGGCGGCAACCCCAACTGTGGCAAGTCCGCCCTCTTTAACCAGTTTACTGGCATACGTCAAAAGACAGGCAATTGGCCTGGAGTGACCGTTGACCGCAAAGAGGGGCGCTTCCAACTGGAAGGCGAAGAGGTAACCATTGTCGATCTGCCCGGCATCTACTCCCTGGACGCATCCTCCATCGACGAGCAGATCACGCGGGACTACCTGCTTTCCGGCGACGCCGCGATGATTATCAACATCATTGACGCCACCAACCTGGAGCGCAATCTCTACTTTACGGTGCAACTGCGAGAGATGGGCATCCCCATGGTTATCGCCATCAATATGATGGATATCGCCCGCAGGCATGGCATCGAGTTAAATACGGAGCGTCTGAGCGAGCAACTTGGTTGCCCGGTGGTCCCGGTCGTTGCCGTCACCGGTGAGGGTCTGGATGAGTTGAAGAAACAAATCCACCAAGTAGCGCACGCCGAAGAACACCATAATTTTCAGGTCACCCACGAAGACACCGTAGAACAGGCCATAACCGACCTGATCCCGCAATTCGCAGAGCAAGGCACCACAGCCAACGCCCGCTGGCTTGCTTTGAAGCTGCTGGAAGACGACGCCCATGCCCTCTCCCTGGCCCAGCAGGACACAAAGTCGAAGGTCAAAGAGTGGCAAAAGATCATCCTGGACCGCGCTGGCGAAGAGGCCGATATCCACATCGCGGATGCCCGCTATGGCCACGCCCATGCCCTGGCCCAGCAGGTAATCCATGAACGCGGCAAGGCAGGACGCACCCTCTCCGACAAGATCGACAAACTGGTTCTAAACCGCTTTATCGGCATCCCCATATTCATGGCTGTGATGTATCTCATGTTTATGTTCACCATCAACATTGGCGGGGCCTTTATCGACTTCTTCGATATTGTCGCTGGCGCCATCTTTGTGGATGGCCTGGGTGAATGGCTGCGCTCTATACAGGTCCCTGAGTTAGTTAGCGTCATCATCGCAGATGGTGCCGGTGGCGGCGTGCAGGTGGTAGCCACCTTTATACCCATCATCGCCTGTCTCTACCTGTTTCTGTCAGTACTGGAAGATACCGGCTACATGGCGCGAGCGGCGTTTGTAATGGACCGTTTTATGCGCACCATCGGTCTGCCGGGCAAGGCCTTTGTTCCGATGATCGTAGGCTTCGGTTGCAACGTTCCGGCGGTGATGGCCACCCGCACCCTGGAAAATCAGCGCGAACGCAAGCTTACCATCCTGATGAATCCATTCATGTCCTGCGGGGCGCGTCTTCCGGTGTATGCACTGTTCGCCGCCGCCTTCTTCCCCGAGGATGGACAAAACCTGGTCTTTATCCTCTATCTGATCGGTATCACCGCCGCCATCCTAACCGGACTAATCATGCGCAACACCCTGCTCTCCGGAACCAGCACCGGTTTTATGATGGAACTCCCGCCCTACCACCTACCAACGCTCAAGGGCGTAGCCCTGCGTACCTGGGACCGAGTCAAGCTATTCATCCTGGGCGCGGGCAAGGTGATCATAATCATGGTCCTGGCACTCAATGTGATGAGTTCCATCGGCACAGATGGCTCATTCGGAAATCAGCAGAGCGATAAATCCGTGTTGAGCAAGATCGGCCAAACCATAACCCCCGTATTCGCACCCATGGGTATAGAGCGGGAAAACTGGGCCGCCACCGTCGGCATCTTCACCGGAGTGCTGGCAAAAGAGGCCGTGGTTGGCACCCTGGACTCAATCTATACCCAGATTGCCGCCGAAGAGGCTGGCGACAGCGCAGATAAGACTGCCTTTGAGTTCTGGCCGACGATAGAGCATGCGTTCGCCACCATACCGGAGAACCTGTCCGGAATCGCCGATCTTATTCTTGATCCATTGGGACTGGATGTTGGAGAACTCAACGACCAACAAGCTGCAGCAGAATCGCAAGAGGTCAGCAGCGGGATCTTTGGCGCCATGGCGCACCGTTTCGATGGCCAGGCCGGCGCCTTTGCCTATCTCCTGTTCATACTGCTCTATTTTCCATGCGCGGCAACCATAGGGGCCATCTCCCGCGAAACCGGCGGAGCCTGGGCCGCATTCGTTGCCGCCTGGACCACTGGCGTGGCCTACACCATATCCACCCTGTTTTATCAGACCGCCACCTTCTCTCGACATCCGCAGAGCTCTCTAAGCTGGATCGTAGGGCTGGGTATATTGACCGTAATCGTTATCGCAAGCCTCTACACCTGGGGTAAAAAAGGCCGGACAACCACCATGGATCATGACGGGGAAACGATATGATCCTCTCTGATATCAAACATTATCTGTCGCAAAGAGGTAGCGCCAGCCTAGCGGATATATCTATGCATTTCGATACAGACCCTGACGCTATGCGCGGCATGCTGGAACAGTGGATACGTAAGGGCAGCGTCAGCAAATGCTTAGTAGGCGCCTCGTGTGGCAGTAACTGTAACAAATGCGATGCCAAAAATACCGAAATGTACCAGTGGGTCAGCCCCAAGAGGTTCAAAGACATCCACATCAAGCTTGAATAAAATGGCTTATAACAACCTGTATAGCTCCATTTTGGCACCTGGATTTAACACATCCAGGCGATATTGGTCCCACAGCACTTTGCGTGGATTTAATCATATACCCTCAATAAAAATGTAATAAACATAATGTAGGATATGCACATCGCTGGAACTTGAAGCATAGAAACACCCAAGTCGGCAATGGCCAGATGTTTGCGTTTATAGATACAATTTAAGCGTGCTGTATACGCTTGACAAACGCAGCCGTTTTTGACGTTCTGCAAAGTTCCGAAATGGCGCTGCCCAGGAGATAATTTCCTTGCAAAAACAGCGCTATTGTGATCAAATTCCACACTCAGGTGGTATCATTTCAGTAAATGCACCAATCTTAGTGTAGTGTTGTACCACCAGTGTTAAGTGCCTGCAGGAGCAGGTGATCATATTTTTCGGGGATCATACAAATGAAGATTCTAAAGTGGGTCGCGACAGCAATATTATTGACTGGATTAACTGTTTCTACAGCGGGCGCAGCAACTGCGTTAACAGATGGCGGCATGTTCCAAGATGATAATACTCTTACAGGGAATGGCGCCGCTCTCAGCGATGTGTATGAATTCACCCTAATAGAAGATCTGATTGCAGAAGCCTACATAAACTACACTACCGGCGCGAACACGTTCGCAAATCTGACTTTCACCTGGAGCACTGGTGGAAGCGTAGTCGATATCTGGAACATAACGGATGCTTCCGGCGCTGAGCTTGCCGTTTCTCCGTTCCTGACCACGCTCCTGTCTGCCGGCAGCCCATACACCTTGAGCGTTACCGGAACCGTTTTGGATCCCAGTGGCAGAAATCTGGAGACAGACTACTCCATAACTATGTTCGCAACTGCCGTACCGATTCCAGCAGCTTTCTGGCTATTTGGTTCGGCCCTGGTTGGGTTCATTGGTTTCGGCAGAAGGCGTAGCGTAGCTTAACAGCTGAGTCCATGAGTACTAAAAGGAGGCGCAAGCCTCCTTTTTTATTGTCTTAATCAACCAATCTACGAATGCCTATCAAGCTATTATTCTCATCCAGCGACATCTCGAATCTGCCACGAACCCCTTCTGTGGTTACGAATTGCCGCAGATTGACCGCGGGGAAACGCACGGTACGCCCATCATCCGCCTGGACCAATACGGAATGGGCGCTACCGCGATAATTGCGCAAATACTCTTCCTGGGAGATATTAAGATGGAAGCGAATCTTTGAGGCCATAGCAACAATTTTAATCGTTATGGGATAAATGGCTATTACTTATATTGTTGCTACTCCACCCACACGCCATACCCGCGCAGGCGGGGGTCCAACCATTATCAACTAGTTAGTGGACCCCCATCCTGCCGCAGGTACGGCAAATTAATAAGCAGCTACTTACAATAAAAACAGGGTCTGTCACCCTCAGCATAGACAGCTTCTATCTTTAACTTTCAATTCTGATAATGCGGCAAACTACTTACAGTTTGACTTGCAAGCACGGTAGGCCGCCCAACAGGTTTTAGCGCCCTCCGGAGTCACAAGCTTAACCCCATCCATATTTGTTCTTGTGTACTGAGCCATACATCTCTTCTTTGCGGCCTCGCAACCCTCTGCACACGACCCGGCCTGTGCCAACTGTAATACATCCTTTGCCGCAACACTCTTTACTACAAAATCATTTGCGCAGACACCGCAACTAACAAACAGACATATGGCTATAAGTAGGTGACGAGCAAACACGCCAACCATATCGTTTTGTTTATTCTTCATTTGCAATTCCACCTTTACTGATCAAGATTAATGGTAACCACTATATAGTAACTACTAGAACAACAAGACAAACCGCAACTACTATAGCTCTCCACTTTAGCGAGAGATCTACCCCTACCAGTGCCAGAAGCTTATTGGTGTGGTGGGCCGTAACCAGGCCTGCCAGCGCCATCCAAAACCCAATTAGATTGTCGCCTCCTACAAAGGCGCTAAGCGCAATAACCCAAAACAGAACTCCCAAGACCCAGGATGCTATTACCATCCATAGAGGGGTATCCATATTGCCCACGGTATCCTTCTTCTCTTTCTGAACACCTGATGAGGGATTACTTCCATCTTTTTCTGCCACATCCCCCTTCTTCCAAGACCGTTTCATGTACTCATACTCGGTCGGCATCGCTTCGTCTTTATAGACGCCCGCAGTACCGCCATACCTCAGGATTCCAAATTTAGAGAGTATTTCCAGTATCTTATTCATTATCCCCCCCCGATCACCCAAACCCCGTTCAAATTAATCTGGACACCTTCTGCGCGGTATCCCCATATTTGTACTTGTTAAACGTTAGTATATAAAGCTCAAGACAACCGCACATCAAACTAGTATATTGTATCATTTAGTGAAAAGTTACCAGTACACTGCCAGATGAGGTAATCCGTATGTTCTGTCCAAAATGTGGAGCCGAATTATCAGACAATGCAAGATTTTGTGCCAACTGTGGAAACAAGGTTGATGATATAACTGCGGGAAAGCAGGAAACGCCTTCGCAACCAAGCAATGACCAAGGTACCGCTCCTGTAGAACAGGCGTCTGCCCCGGCCAAACCGGCGGTAAAACCAACCTGGAAGAAGGTCGTAACATGGGCCTTCCTTTTCATTGTAGGAGTAATAGCACTTGCGACCATCACCACCTCTGGACTGATGGAGCCGGTAGAGGCCCACCTCAAGGCGCTGCGCGAAGGAAATGTTGAATTAGCCTACACGTATACCTCAAAGGATTTTCGTGCAAACACCCCCATGCCCGCATACGAGAAATTTGTCGCAGCCTACCCCATCCTGAGCAAACACAAATCATTCAGCATGGAGCAACGCGGCTTCGATGGCAATCAAGGGCAGGTCACCGGATATCTCCTGTTTGATGGAGATAAATATTTCCGCATTGAATTCAATATGATCAAAAACGACGATGATTGGAAGATTCAGGGTGTACAGCTAACATCCATCCTAGTGGAACCGGTTAGCAAATACCTGGAGGCCTTGCGTAACAAAAACATTGATGCGGCCTACGGATACACCTCTGACGAGTTTCGCGCCAGCACGCCACTCCCGGCATTTCAGAAATTTGTCGAGGCCTACCCGGCGCTGACCGAATACACAGAATTCAGCTCTGACACAGCAAACATGAATGGAGAAGAGGGACTCATCACAGGCTATCTGCTCTGGAACAACCAAAAGGCCGCCTTGGTCGAATTTATAATGGCCAAGGAAGATGGAGACTGGAAGATATACCGAATGCAGATAAAAAAACCTTAAGCGGAAATACAAATAGCCTCAGATCCTGAGGCTATTTCTTATACATAACCACCAGACTGCTGATATTTTTCTCTTTTAGCTTGGCGCGCAGACTGTTGACCTGAGCCTTGTCATAGGGGCCACTGCGCACCCTGTAATAGATGTCACCACCACGGATACTCACCTTCTGAATCTCGGCCTGAATCCCAACCAACGCCAGACTGGCTTTCATGCGATCCGCATCCGCATAGTTACGAAATGACCCCATCTGCAACATGTAACCCGAAGCGCTATCAGTAGACTTTGAATGCCTAGCCACAGGCTCCGTAGCCTCCGCCGCCACGGTGGCCGTAGTCCTGCTATCGGCCTCCTCTATCGGGTCGGGTACGACCACCTCCATCTCTGGCAGGATGGTATAGAAATCAAACCTGGGTTTAGGCGTATTCGGCTGCTCCTCTTCCTTCTTTTCCGCAGCCACCGGAGCGCTTTCCTGTTTGGGCATTGCAGCCCGCCTTGGAAACAGTTGGCCGGACGGGGACGCCTTTAGCCATACCAAACCCGAAATAAACACCCCAACAAACAGGCCAGCGATAAACCATACCCAGCCTGGTCGCTGCTGCTGTTGTTTGTTTCTCGGCGGATGCGCCCTGCTTTTATAGTCTCTAGATGCCATTGCTACATACTCTCAGGTGCGCTCACTCCGAGCAAGTTCAAACCGTTTTTAAGTGTCTGCCGCACGGCCAGGACCAACTTTATCCTGGCGTCACGCAAGGCCGCGTCATTCACCAGAAACTGATGCGCGTTGTAGTAGGTGTGAAAATCGTTGGCAAGATCGCGCAGATACTGGGCCAACTGATGCGGTTCTTTATTTATTGCCGCCGACTCCACCACCTCAGGATAGCGAGACAGGGTCTTGAGAATCTGTAGCTCATGCTTCTCGGTAAGCCTATCCAGATTACCAGCTCCTTCGCTTATCTCCACTGAGATGCTCTTTTCGGCCGCCTGTCGCAACACACTGCAGACCCGCGCATGGGCATACTGAACATAGTAGACAGGGTTATCGCTGGACTGGGACTTTGCCAGATCCAGGTCAAAGTCCAAGTGCTGCTCACACTTACGCATGACATAGAAAAAACGGGCCGCGTCCGCACCCACCTCTTTGCGCAACTCCCGCAGGGTCACAAAGGAACCGGAACGGGTGGACATCTGCACCTTCTCACCCCCGCGATACAGATTAGCAAACTGCACCAGCAATACATCCAGCCTGGAGGGATCAGAATCCATGGCCTCCAGAGCAGCCTTCACCCGCGGCACATAGCCGTGGTGATCTGCACCCCAGACGTCGATAACCTTGTCGAATCCGCGCTCCAGCTTGTCCATGTGATAAGCGATATCCGATGCGAAATAGGTGGTCTGTCCGTTATCTCTTTCGACCACTCGATCCTTCTCATCGCCAAAATCTGTGGAACGGAACCAGAGCGCCCCTTCCTTTTCATAGACATGTCCCGCCGCCCGCAGACGTTCAATGGCCTTGTTCACCGCCCCGCTCTCCATCAGGGTGCGCTCCGAATACCATTCGTCGTATTTGACCCCGAACAACTCCAGGTCATCTCTGATGTCGTCCAGAATGGTGTTCAGTCCCAGTTCGAACACGAAACGGTAACGGTTGTCTCCCAACAACCGTTTGGCATTGGCGATCAACCCGTCTATGTGCGCCTCTTTGTCGCCACCTTGCGGTTCATCCGCCGACACTCCGGCAAACACCTCTTCTGCGGAGTGGCGATATTGATCACCGTTTTCCCTATGCAGGGTCGCAGCTATATCCCAGATGTAATCACCCTTATAGCCATTTGCCGGAAAGGCAATCTCTTCGTCGCACAGCTCCAGGTAGCGCAGCCAAACACTGGCGCCCAAAATATCCATCTGGCGACCGGCATCATTCACGTAATACTCGCGATGCACATTAAACCCGACCGCTTGTAACAGGTCCGCCACCACTGACCCATAGGCGGCACCCCGGCCATGTCCTACATGCAGCGGCCCGGTGGGATTGGCCGAGACAAACTCCACCTGCACCCGCTCGCCAGCGCCTATATTGCTGCGGCCATATTCATGCCCTGCCTGTAATATCTGCGGGACAACCGCATAATAGGCATCGGAGGAGAGATAGAAGTTGATAAAACCGGGACCAGCGATCTCAACCCGGGACACATCTGGCGATTCCGGCAAGGCCGCGACTATCTTCTCCGCCAGATCGCGCGGCTTGCTGCGAGCGACCTTGGCCAGCACCATCGCAATATTTGATGCGAAATCGCCATGCTGGGCATCGCGCGCCCTCTCCACAACAGGTTCTTGGATCTGCTCTTCCGGAAGTACGCCGTCGGCGCTAATCTTATCTAGCGCCTTGGATATCAGTCGCTGTATCTGCTCTTTCATTCTCTACTCAATCATCAGGTATAACAGAGGCCGCTAAGGATACCATACTGCAGGGAGCGCATGGATCACTTGTTGAACGGCTACAACATCTCCTGCGGATCTACATCCAGCGACCAGCGCACCCGGCGCGCCTCCTGCAGTTCGCGAATCTTTGGCAACCAATCCAACAGTAGATCATGCAGCGGCTTGCGGCTGTGCGACTGCAACAACAGGTGGGAACGGTAGTGTCCCGCCCGTCTCTCCATGGGCGCCGCCACCGGCCCCCAGAATTCGACGCCACCGTTCGCCAACGCCAGACCCATCTGCATAGCCTGCTCCAGAAATGTCTTGGGCAGATCACTCTTGGTCGCCTCGGCCCGAACCAGCACCTGATAACTAAAGGGCGGCAGGGCGGCAGCCTGCCGCTCGCGCAGGGCTTCAATAGCAAAGGCACCATAGCCGTCCCGAATCAGCGTATTGATCAGGGGATGATCCGGGTGGCGCGTCTGCACTACTACCCGCCCCGGTTTCTCGGCACGTCCGGCCCGGCCAGCCACCTGGGTAATCAGCTGCGCCATGCGTTCCGCCGCCCGAAAATCTGCCCCGAACAAACCCTGGTCCACATCCAGGACACCCACAAGGGTCACGTCCGGAAAGTGGTGTCCCTTGGCCAGCATCTGGGTTCCCAGCAGTATTTGATGCCTACCCTGATGGATCTCGTCCAGCAAGCGCTGCATGCTCCCCTTGCGTCGAGTGGAGTCCCGGTCGATGCGCAGGATACTGCTGGCGGGAAAGCGTTTTGCCAGCACCTCTTCCAACCGCTCCGTACCCTGACCCAGTGGATTCAGCCTCACCTGTCCACATTCGGGGCAAACCTTGTCCACGGACCGCTGCGATCCGCAATGGTGACACCAGAGCAGCCCCTTACCCATGTGATAGGTGAGCCGGGAATCGCATCTGCGACACTCTGCAATCCAGCCGCAATCGTAGCAGGTAAGCAAGGGTGCATAGCCGCGCCGATTCAAGAACAGCAGTGTCTGATTGCCAGCTGCCAACCCTTCCTCAACCATGCGAAACAGCACCGGCGATATGCCCGCCTCCAGATGCGCCGAGCGAATATCCAGGATATCCATCCGCGGCGGCACGGCATCACCCGCCCGCTCCAGCAACATCAGGTGTTGATATCGCCCGGTCTGGGCGTTTCGCAGACTCTCCAGGGATGGCGTGGCCGATCCCAGGAGCACCGGACATCCCACGCGTCTGGCCCTGACCAACGCCATATCCCGTGCCGAATACCTAAACCCCTCCTGTTGTTTGAAGGAAAGGTCGTGCTCTTCATCCACGATGACCAGCCCCAGGCGTGGCATGGGCGTAAACACCGCCGATCTGGTGCCTATCACGACCCCGGCCTCGCCGCTGGCGGCCATCATCCAGGCCTGCTCCCGCTCCAGATCAGACAACCCGGAGTGCAGCAGGGCGATGGGGGCGTCGATACGCTTGCGGAAGCGTTGCAACAGTTGTGGGGTGAGGCCGATCTCTGGTGCCAGAAGCAACACCTGTTTACCCGCGGCCAACACCTGTTCCACCAGGGCCAGATAGACCTCAGTCTTACCGCTACCGGTGACCCCGTCCAACAAGAACGCCTGAAACTCCTGCAAATGCTTCCGCACCGCAGTGACCGCGATCTGCTGATCCTGGTTTAGCTGTTTGGCCGTTTCAATCCTATATTGCGAGGCTGGCTCAGCCACATTCCCAACCGCACAACGTTCCAGCCAACCTCTATTCTCGAGGGCAAGCAGGGCCGACCTGCACTCGCCACCAGCGTATAGATAGATATCCGTCTGGGAAAGCGCCTCCTCAGGAGAATCCAGCAACATCCTGAGAACCTGGACCTGTCTAGGCGCACGTTTTATGGTTTCAGGATCTGCCACCTTGCCATCCGCGGACAGCCTCCATCCAGGGACTCCCCCCACTGCAACAGCATTGCCCTTACGCAGCCTGACCGGCAGGGCGGACGCAACTACCTCACCTACCGGATGCTGGTAATAATCAGCCGCCCACAACAACAGCTCAAGGTCATCAGGGTTCAACAGGGGCCTGTCATCCAAAATACCGTGGGCGCGTTTCAGCTTTGACCGTCCCAACTGCGACGCTGCAACCACCTCCAACAACACGCCGCAACGCTCGCCCCTACCGAACGGCACCAACACCCTTACCCCAGGCATCAGGGTGTCCGGGTCGGTTTCCGCCGGCGGTAGATAGTCGAAACAGGTGTGAAGCGGTGCTGGCACCGCCACCCGTAAGATAGGCTCTGCAGTCATGGGCAAACTCTACCCGAGTTTATCCAAACATGTCAGGGCAGACGCACTATTTTTATGCGCCTCTTCACCCTGAAACTTATCTGTAACAGCTAACCTATTGTGCCTAAAGAAAGAAACCCCTTTTTCCACAAAATCTGTGGATAACTCTGTGGATCAAATAAACACGCCGAGCCCAAAACGGGGCCAGCAGTACATAAATCCTGGATTGACCAAATTTTGTACAACACATTTAATTTGTGTAAATTCAATATGTTACACAATAGCAACCCGTTACCTCCGCAAAAAATGTGACGCAAATCTCATTTGCATCAACCCCCTAAAGCAACTGTGCATAACAACCAACGCCACCCACTCCATCAAATCCTCTGTCAAGCGGTTTTTTCATATATGTTACAAGGAGATATAAATCTTATGTCAGTCTCACGGGCCGTTAAAAACCTAGTTGCGCATACCATTAGGTAGTGTATTATCCACACAAGGCAGGAAGCCGACATCGTAGGTTATACGGAGAATTTAGGTAGCATGGCAGATCTACAACAACAGATCCTGCGCACCGATGTTGCCGGAATGCCTCTGGGATGGATCGACTACCGGAGCGCGGTGCGTCTGTATTTTCTCGATCAGATTGCCTATAGCTGTGGCAGGGTACTGTTTCGCATTAATGGAGGGATAAACGCCAGCACCCGGCGCCGCAGTTCGATCGAAGTCAACACCATCATCGCCACTCACGGCAACAACCAGGGCCTGGCCAAGGCCCGTGAAAGATACATCCCGCCGTTAAACAACCATGCCCTTTTCCAACGCGATGGCCATATCTGTCTCTACTGCGGTTCCATCTTTCCCCGCGGGCAACTATCCCGCGATCACGTTCGCCCCCTGAGCCAGGGCGGCCCAGACACCTGGAACAACGTGGTCACCGCCTGTGTGCGCTGCAACAATCACAAGGCGGGACTGACTCCGGAACAGGCCGGGATGGAACTTCTGGCGATCCCGTTCACCCCCACCCATGCCGAGTACATCTATCTGCAGGGTAGAAACGTACTTGCAGATCAGATGGAGTTCCTGCGCGCCCACTTCCCTCGCACCAGCCCCCTGCATGAGCGTCTGGAACTACATCACTGACCAGATTCGCCAAAGCACCGGCAACCAATTTTCACCTACATCACCAACAGGTATAGGCGGAGGTTGTGTCAATCAGGCCTATTGCCTGAGCGCCAAAGACCAAACCTACTTTGTAAAGATAAACAGCGCCTCTCTGCTTGCGATGTTTGAGGCCGAAGCCGCAGGCCTGGAAGAGATTGCCAAGACAGACACCATCGGGGTCCCCAGGCCGATCTGCTATGGCGTTTCAGGCGACAGTTCTTATCTGGTGCTGGAATATATCAAGCTGACCAACAATGGTGATTGGGCACTCGCGGGAAGACAGCTCGCGCAACTGCACCAAACGATTGGCGGCGGATTTGGCTGGTACCGGGATAGTAATATCGGCCCCACCCATCAACCGAACGACCTGGCCACCGACTGGATAGAATTTTGGCGAAAACAGCGGCTAGGCTATCAACTCAAGTTGGCAGCCCAACTCGGACATTGTGGACGGCTTCAGGACACTGGCGCAGAGCTTTTGGGGCTCTTGCCGCAACTGCTCGGACACCAACCGCAACCATCACTGCTACATGGAGACCTGTGGGGTGGAAACATAGCCTTCGACAGCTCCCGCGCTCCGGTCATCTTCGACCCGGCGGTCTACTACGGGGACCGCGAGACTGACATCGCCATGACCGAACTGTTCGGCGGCTTCGGTTCCAGCTTCTACTCTGCCTATAGCGAAATCTGGCCACTTGATAATGGTTATGCCGTCCGCAAGACCCTATACAATCTCTACCACATCCTAAACCATCTCAATATTTTCGGCGGAGGCTATGCCGGACAGGCCCAGGGGATGATAGACCATCTGTTGGCAGAACTCAGGGCATAAACAATCACTCATTCTTTTGCTGCTGCTCGCCCTCTTTCGACTCTTCTTCGGATGAATCTTTACTCTCGGCCGCCTGTTTGCTGATCCAAGAACCCACCCGGTCCAGCAGACCATCCTCCAATCCGAGGAAAAAATGATCCGCGCCAGGAATCTTTACCTGGGTATAATTGCTATTCTCAGCCTGACGGGCCGCCCTGAGGCGGGCATCCGCGCTACCCAAAACGTTGGGCAAATCCCGACTCCCATAGAGATCAAAGATTGGCAGCTTGATCTTGCCGATCGCACCCAAGACACCGGCCTCGGTTTCATTTTTGTTTGTCGGCGCACCAATCGCCACAAAGGCGATCACCTCTTTAGGGACACCAGCGGCAACCGCCTCCAACCCCATACGCGCCCCCATGGAATGGCCTATGATTACGATCTTCTTTATCTTGCGCTGCCGTAAAAATTCAATGGCCGCGCTTATGCGTGGAGCTGCCTCAGGGATCAGGGCGTCATAAGCCCATGCCTCCGCCCCACTCGGCGCCACCGGCATCTGTAGAGACAGGGTCTCCCAACCATATTTTGTTAGTCCTGTACGCAGTGGCTGCACTACCACCGACCAAGCAGGATCCCCGCCCATACCATGCAGCAGGATTGCCGCACCCCGCACCTCTCCTCTTGCGGGTTCTTCGTGAATAGCCAGAAATTCCTGATCGCCAGCCTTGAGGGTAATGGCCTTGCCCTCGTCCAAACTCTCCTTGATATCCAGGGCGTTTTTCTGCTCCCGCAACTGATCAGACGCCAGCGTACCAGCGCAGATCACAGAAAGTGAAAACAGCAACATTATCCATCTCCACATTTTATCGCCCCCTATCTACAAGATTACCTATCAGATTATATGACCTGCACGGCTGTTTTAAACAAAAAGTACAGAGACTGATGAAAAGAGGCCAATATTGGCAGCCATATTTCCCCTGATCTTCGTTCCCTTCATGAAGCATCCGGGTTAAAGTTACGCAAACCAATCAATACGGGACAGATATATGCCTGAATATTTGCTCGCACCTTCAATTCTCTCGGCCAACTTTGCCCGCCTGGGTGAAGAGGTAGACAACGTACTGGCCTCCGGCGCAGACATGGTGCACTTCGATGTCATGGACAACCACTATGTCCCCAACCTGACCATCGGCCCCCTGGTGTGCGAGGCGCTGCGCAAACACGGTGTCACCGCTCCCATAGATGTACACCTGATGGTGGAGCCGGTGGATCGCATCATCCCTGACTTCGCCCAGGCCGGGGCTACGTACATCACCTTCCACCCGGAGGCGAGCAGGCACGTAGACCGCTCCCTGCAACTCATACATGACAGCGGTTGCAAGGCCGGCCTGGTATTAAATCCGGCAACCCCCCTTTCCTGCCTAGACTATGTGCTGGACAAGGTGGATATGATCCTGGTGATGTCGGTCAATCCGGGCTTTGGTGGCCAGAGCTTCATACCGTCCGCCTTGGACAAGATACGCGCAATTCGCCAGCTGATCGACGCGTCCGGATTGGATATCCGCCTGGAAATTGATGGTGGAGTAAAGGCCGACAACATTGCAGAAATAGCCGCCGTCGGCGCCGACACCTTCGTAGCTGGCTCCGGGATATTCGGCTTAGGGAAAGAGTCAGATCCCAACCACTACAACAGCATCATTGCGGAGATGCGCAAACAGCTTGGATAATCCCATCCTGCCGCCAAGCAGCGAATAGATGTAAAAAAATAAAAACGGAGTGACATATGAGCATTCGCAGACGCACCTGGGAGATACTAGAGATAGCCAGCGAAGGTGACCGCACAAGCCGCATTGTGGACTTTGCCCTGTTCTTCCTGGTCGGCGCCAATGTGATTGCGATCATTATCGAGTCTGTCCCTTCGGTACACCTTGCCTACAAATCATATTTCTATCTGTTTGAGCTTATTTCGGTAATCATCTTTTCCGTTGAATATCTATTACGGGTTTGGAGCAGCGTGGAAAGCCCCGACCGCATGGTAAGATCTCATACCACAACCCGACTCAAATTCATGGGATCACCCATGGCGATGATTGATCTAGCTGCCATAGCGCCTTTCTATATGCAGATGCTTATTCCGGGAATGGACCTGCGCTTCCTCCGGGTATTGCGTATGCTGCGAATCTTAAAGCTCACACGCTACTCATCAGCAATCAACACCCTGCTGCGAGTACTACATCAAGAACGCAAGGCGTTTAGCGCCGCCTTCACCATCCTGATGATGATATTGATCATAGTCTCTTGCGGCATACATCT
Organism: Sedimenticolaceae bacterium; assembly: GCA_050297535.1. GTDB lineage: Bacteria > Pseudomonadota > Gammaproteobacteria > Chromatiales > Chromatiaceae > JAAGZL01. Next base: position 39,226 of record JBNKSV010000013.1, on the reverse strand, counting down.
GGTTGAGGGCCACATCCAACCAGAGGCCTTCGGCTCTATCCCAGACTCTATGTGGTGGGCCCTGTCCACCCTGACCACGGTCGGATATGGCGATGTCACGCCCATAACCCCTCTGGGGAAATTCTTCGGCGCACTGGTTATGGTAATCGGCATCGGCATGGTCGCCCTGCCCTCCGGCATCCTAGCATCCAGCTTTTCCGAGATGTTGCGCCGTCGTCAGCAGGAGTTCCGCCTATCCGTAAAGAAGGCCATGGAAGACGGCGACATCACTGAAGAAGAAGCCAATGACCTGGAAAGGATTAGGACGGAGCTGGATCTATCGAAAGAGGACTCCAATGAGTTGCGCAACCAAACACAAAAGGAACTTGAGGTAGCCAAGGGCTTTGAGATGGCCTGGGAGAAACAGGCAATAAGGGATGTAGGATACGAATATGCAAAACCTTCCATACCGAAACACAAACAAACCGCCCAGGGGCACCACCATGTGTGCCCGCATTGCGGCGAAGCACTCCCCGACAATTTATTAGAATGAGACCATGCCGTAAGATATATGTGGCAATGAACCCCTTGACAATGGCAACCATAGACGGGTAAGTTTCAACCTGCTTTATATGTATGCTAGCAACCAATAACAGATTACCAACACATGAATCTCGACCACCACAATGAATCGTTTATGACAGGCACGCGATGGCGCTGGTGAGACCAGCGTGCGCACCACCCCTGTCTGTAACATTTTTGTGGAGAAAGAGATGAACCCCGAACAATTCGCGGCCCTGGCTAAACAGGGCTACAACAGAATCCCCGTAATGCGCGAGGTCCTGGCGGACCTGGATACACCCTTGAGTGTGTATCTGAAACTGGCCGACGGACCCTATTCCTATCTGTTCGAATCTGTACATGGCGGCGAGAAATGGGGTCGTTACTCCATCATCGGCCTGCCATGCCGCACCCTGTTAAAGGTGTATGGCCGCCAGATAATCGTCGAAGACCGGGGCAAGGTTGCTGAAGAGCTTGAAACAAAAGACCCCCTGGAATTCATCGAACAGTTTCAGACCCGCTATCGGGTGGCGGAAGATGCAAACCTGCCACGCTTCACCGGCGGCCTGGTCGGCTATTTCGGCTACGACACCATACGTTACATAGAGCCCAGGTTAGCAGACTGTCCGAATCCTGATCACATCAACACCCCTGATATCATGCTCATGGTCTCGGACGAGGTGGTGGTGTTCGACAACCTGAGCGGCTCCATGTACGTGATCGTGCATGCCGACCCCACCCAGGGTGGCAGTCTGGAATCGGCCGAGATCAGGATTCAGGAACTGATAGCAAAGATGCGTGGCGCGGCGCCACGTCCTGTCGACAGCAAACCCCGTCATATCCAGGAGACAGACTTCGTATCCGGCTTTACCGAAGACGGCTACAAACATGCGGTGGAACGCATCAAGGAGTACGTGCTGGAGGGCGATTGCATGCAGGTGGTGATATCCCAGCGCCTCTCCATCCCGTTCCAAGCCCCGCCTCTGAATCTGTATCGCGCCCTGCGCGGCCTGAATCCTTCGCCCTATATGTACTTCATGCATCTGGGTGATTTTCATGTGGTGGGGTCATCACCGGAGATCCTCACCCGCCTGGAGGATGGCGAAGTGACGGTGCGACCCATCGCCGGGACCAGACGCCGCGGACACAGCGAGGAAGAGGACAAGTCCCTGGAACAGGATATGTTGGCCGATCCCAAGGAGATCGCCGAGCACCTGATGTTGATCGACCTAGGGCGCAACGACACCGGGCGCGTGGCCGAGGTCGGTAGCGTAAAGCTCACCGACAAGATGATCGTGGAGCGCTACTCCCATGTTATGCACATCGTCTCCAACGTGACCGGACAGCTCAAAGCAGGCATGTCCGCCATCGACGTATTGCGCGCCACCTTCCCGGCCGGCACCGTGAGCGGCGCCCCCAAGATTCGCGCCATGGAGATCATCGACGAACTGGAACCGGTCAAGCGTGGGGTCTACTCCGGGGCCGTGGGTTATCTCTCCTGGAATGGCAACATGGATACCGCCATCGCCATCCGCACCGCCGTAATCAAAGACGGCACCCTGCATATCCAGGCCGGGGCCGGGATCGTCGCAGACTCCATACCGCGTCTGGAATGGAAAGAGACCATGAACAAGGGTCGTGCAGTATTCCGCGCCGTGGCGCTCGCCGAGGCCGGACTGGATCAGGGTGAGGAGAACTGACATGTTACTGATGATAGATAACTACGACTCCTTCACCTACAACCTGGTGCAGTACCTGGGAGAGTTGGGCGAGGATGTGCGGGTATACCGTAATGATGAGATCCAGCTAGATGAGATCGATGCACTAAATCCTGATCGCATCGTCATCTCCCCCGGACCATGCACCCCGGAACAGGCCGGTATATCGGTGGCCGCAATCAAGACCTTTGCCGGACGGATCCCTATTCTGGGGGTCTGTCTGGGACACCAATCCATCGACCAGGCCTTCGGTGGCAAGATCGTGCATGCACGCGAGGTGATGCATGGTAAGACCTCACCTATCCATCACTCTGACCAGGGGGTATTCAAGGGGCTGTCCAACCCACTGACGGCCACCAGATATCACTCCCTGGTGATCGAACGCGCCAGTCTGCCAGACTGCCTGGAGATCACCGCCTGGACCTGCAATGAAGACGGCTCTATCGACGAGATCATGGGTGTAAGGCACCGGGAGTTAGATGTGCAGGGGGTACAGTTCCATCCGGAATCTATACTTACGCAACATGGCCACGACATGCTGAAGAACTTCATCGCAGGCAACTAAAACCATAAGTGAGACGGTTATGGAGATACAACAGGCTATAGCTCGCGTAATCGAGCACCATGATCTAAACCAAGACGAAATGACCCAGGTCATGCGCACCATCATGACCGGCGGAGCCACCCCGGCCCAGATCGGCAGCTTTCTGATCGGTCTGCACATGAAGGGCGAGAGCGTAACGGAGATAGCGGCCGCAGCAAGCGTCATGCGAGAACTGGCCAGTGGTGTCGATATCAGCGGTCTGGAGCATACCGTGGATATCGTCGGTACCGGCGGCGACTCCTCCGGCACCTTCAACGTCTCTACCGCCTCCATGTTCGTGGCGGCAGCGGCCGGATGCAACGTTGCCAAACATGGCAACCGCTCGGTATCCAGCAAATCCGGCGCGGCTGACGCCCTGGAGGCCGCGGGCGTGCGACTTGATCTTACCCCACAACAGGTAGAACGTTGCGTGCGCGAAGTGGGCGTAGGCTTCATGTTCGCCCCCGGACACCACAGCGCCATGAAGCATGCCATAGGCCCGCGCCGGGAGATGGGGGTGCGCACCATATTCAACATCCTGGGGCCGCTCACCAACCCGGCCGGTGTGCCCAATCAACTATTGGGCGTCTTCTCTGAAGGGCTGCTGGAACCTCTGGCCAGCGTGCTGCAACGGCTCGGCAGCCGCCATGTCATGGTTGTTCATTCCAAAGACGGTCTTGACGAAATCAGCATCGGAGACAAGACCGAGGTGGCAGAGCTGAAAGACGGACAGGTTCGGCGCTTCAGCATCCAGCCCGAGACCTTCGGTTTCACCCGTACCCCGATTGAAGCGCTGAAGGTAGCAGATGCCAACGCCAGCCTGAATATGATCCGCTCGGTACTGGACGATCATGCTGGCCCGGCCCGTGACATAGTACAGCTCAACGCCGGGGCTGCTATCTATACCGCAGGTCTGGCCACAAGCCTGGCCGATGGCATGGAGAAGGCGGATATCGCCATATCCAGCGGAGAGGCGCGCAACCGCCTGGACAGGTTGGCAATCCTCACTCAAAGCCTAGATTAAGGGATATCAGGAATACAAACACACTGCCACCTATGGTTAAAGGTGGCAGTGTAGACTCAAGACGGAATGACCTAAATACTGTACCTCTCTTGAGGCACAAGGCCCGATCATCCTCCGAAGAGACGGCCCAGCCAGGATGATTTTTTGGACTTCCTGTTCATACCCGCCATGATGAAATGGTCGCTGTACTCCATATCCTCTTGCAGGATATGTTTGGTCAGCCAGGTCTTAAGGAAGTGCAACAGTTCAAAGCTCACTGCCGTTTTGCCGGAGGCAACCTTCTCCTGCAGATAAAGGACCTGATCAACCAGTTCCTTGTGGATCTGAGCATGCTCTTCATAGGATGGATAATCCAGAATCTGCATCAGAGCCTCTTCTGTTGAGAAGTGAACAACGGTGTAGTTGGTCAACTCCGCAAGAATACCTTGCACCGCCTCACTGCCGTGCCGCTCATGGATTGCATCGTGCATCCTGTTGACCATTTCGACCAAGTTCTTGTGCTGATTATCAAGTGCTTCTATACCAACACTAAGACTATCGGACCACTCGATAAATTTCCCCATAGCGCTTACACCTAAAGTAAAAGTAAGTTAACTTGAATTACTTCGGCCATACACCTCAGGCCAGCTCGTAGCCCAGCATTTTTGATTATTCACAGATTAATTCCATGAAGGGTTGATCTACGTCAGGCAACTGCATTTAAGTATATATCACTCATAGTGAATTGCACAATTAATCGGCACATTAACAGCCCTTTATACCCTTCTACAATCTCTAACTACTCACGCCATGCATAGCTCACATCCACGATGATATAACCATGCATCCCACCCGGCGTCTGCACCCGCACCTCATCATCCACAAAACGTTTTAACAGCGCCTTGGCCAGGGGGGCATCCACACTGATCCATCCCTTATCCGGGTCAAACTCGTCCGCCCCCACTATGCGGTAGACCACCTCGACACCGGAGTCATCCTCCAGGGTGACCCAGGCCCCGAAAAATACCTGTTCGGGATTAGCTGGCAAGGTCTCCACAATCTTGAGATCAGGCATGCGTTTTTGTAGATAGCGGATGCGTCGATCGATCTCCCGCAACTCCTTCTTGCGATAGATATATTCCGCGTTTTCCGAACGATCCCCTTCGGCTGCAGCCGCAGCCAACGCCTTGGTCACATCTCTTCGGCGCAACCACAGGGCCTTGTCCTCCGCCTGCATAGCCTCATAACCGGCGCGGGTGATGTAAGGAGAACTTCTTGGTTGTGGCGGACGATATCTACCCATGAGAATGCAACTTGCTATATCAAACCCGGTGAACTGCCTTCGATTATAAGATGCGTGTAGAATATGCGCTTTCACCATAGGCATTCAACTACAACGGAAACCGGACCAGATGAGTGGTACACCAGATATTTTAAAGAAGATCATCCTTCGCAAAGGCGCTGAAGTGGCGGATAGAGAGGGAAATATATCTCTGGCTCAATTAAAGGCCTCTCTGGGAGCCACACTACCGGTCCGCGGTTTTGTGCACGCCCTGGAACAGAAGATCGCATCCGGCCAGGCCGGGGTTATAGCGGAGGTAAAAAAGGCATCCCCCAGCAAGGGTATTATCCGGGAATACTTCCGTCCCAACGAGATCGCCCGCAGCTACGAAGCAGCCGGGGCCGCCTGTCTCTCTGTGCTTACCGATATCGACTTCTTTCAGGGGGCCGATGCCTATCTACAGGAGGCCCGTGCCGCCTGCTCTTTGCCGGTAATCCGCAAGGACTTCTTCATTGATCCCTACCAAGTATATGAGGCCCGCACTCTGGGCGCGGACTGCATCCTGTTGATAGCGGCCTGCCTGAGTGATGAGAAGATGGTCGAACTGAATACCCTGGCCCATGAGCTCGGTATGGATGTATTGATCGAGGTGCATGATGCAGAAGAACTGGAACGGGCGTTGCCACTAAACAACCGTCTCATCGGCATCAACAACCGCAACCTACGCAGCTTCGAGACCAACCTGGACACCACCATCGAACTGCTTGAGCAGATACCGGATGACCGCATCGTAGTGACCGAGAGCGGCATCCACACCCCGGAGGATGTACAACGCATGCGTGAAAATGGCGTCCATGCCTTTCTGGTGGGCGAGGCGTTTATGCGTGCCGATGATCCTGGGAGCAAGCTGTCCGAATTGTTTAGCTAAGGCCTTTGCAGCTACAAATTCGGATCAACCAACACCCGGCCCCGCACCTGGCCAGCCATAATATCCCTGGATACGGCCTCCACCTCATCCAAACCAACCGTTCGGCTGATTTCAGTGTAGGCGCTCTCCGGCAGATCAGAGGCCAGACGTTCCCAGGCCCGAGTGCGTCTCTCCAGCGGACAACTTACCGAATCGACCCCGCGCAGACCGACATTGCGCAGGATGAACGGCATGACGCTGGTGTTGAGCTTGAAGCTGCTGGCTAGGCCGCAGGCGGCCACCGCCCCCCCGTAGTTCATCTCCGCCAACACCCTGGCCAGGATTGCGCCCCCCACCGTATCCACCGCACCAGCCCAGCGTTGCGACTCCAGCGGTCGGGACTCGACACTCATCTCATCCCGGCTCAATATCTGGCTTGCACCTATGGCTCTCAGGTATTCATGTGTGCTGTCCCGCCCGGTAACCGCCGCCACCTCATAACCAAGTTTGGAGAGTAGCAACACCGCGATACTGCCCACCCCTCCGGACGCCCCTGTCACCAGAACAGGCCCCGAATCCGGGCTCACCCCGGCCTCTTCCAGGGTCATTACGCAAAGCATGGCGGTAAACCCAGCCGTACCTATAATCATGGCCTTGCGTGCGTCCAACCCATTTGGAATGGGCACCAACCACTCCGCCTTGGCCGCAGCCAGTTGCGAATAACCGCCCCAGTAACGCTCACCCACACCCCAGCCGGTAAGTATTACGCTATCGCCTGGCGCATATTTATCCGATGCGGATTCCAGCACCTTCCCCGCCGAATCTATCCCCGGCACCATCGGAAAATCACGCACAATCTTACCGCTACCGGTAACCGCCATCCCGTCTTTATAGTTCAGAGACGAGTATTCCACCGCGATCAGGATCTCCTGCTTGGGAAGCTCGGCCTCATCAAGTTGCTTCACCTCCGCAACCGTACTGCCATCAATCTGATCCAACACTAGCGCCTTGAACATGTCTCCTCCCGACCAGAAGATATTCTGATTCTCCGGTTGAAATGAAAGTAAAGGATGTTGATCTATTATCAGGAACAGGATATTTAAAGCAATGTTAATTCTATCCACTGACATCATAGGAGAATGAGGTGACGCAGATTGTCTTTATAACTGGCGCATCTTCCGGTTTTGGCGCGGCCTGCGCACGTAGATTCGCCCAATCAGGACACCCCCTTGTTCTGGCCGCGCGCAATCTGGATAAACTGAAAACACTGGCAGATGAACTGCGGGACAGCTCTCCGGTATATGTGGCCGCACTCGACGTAACCGACCCAGACTCAATCGACGGTTTCTTTACCGCCCTGCCGAATGAATTCCGAGATGTACACACCTTGATCAACAGCGCCGGTCTGGCCCTGGGCATGGAACCTGCCCATGCAACCAGCCTGGAGGATTGGGAGACCATGATCGACACCAACTGCAAAGGCATGGCCAGGATTACACGCCGGGTCCTTCCGGGCATGGTAGAACGCAACTCCGGCCATATTATCAATCTTGGATCCATCGCCGGCAACTGGCCCTATCCCGGAGGCAACGTCTACTGCGCCACCAAGGCCTTCGTACAACAGTTCTCCAGGACCTTGCGGGCCGATCTGTTGGGCAAGCGGATAAGGGTCACCAACATAGAACCTGGCATGGCCGAAACCAATTTTTCCAAGGTGCGCATGAAGGGGGATGATAAACAGGCCGACGCGGTTTACCAAGGAACCAAGCCACTGGTGGCGGAAGACATAGCGGAGATCATCCACTGGGTCACATCAGTGCCACCCCACGTCAATATCAACAGCCTGGAGGTGATGCCGGTCTGTCAAGCCTGGGGGCCGCTGGCGGTGAATCGGGAGATGGGATTATGAGGGGACAAACAGAGCGGTCCGGTTCCTCCGGAACTACTATTTTATGACCTTGAGACTGGGCCGCCCCCGCGGCGGTGTCTCATCCGGCTCGGCGTCTTCCTCATCAACATCCTCTTCCGGAAACAACATGCCGCTGCCGTTCTCTTGAGCATAAATACCCATCACTGAGGATACCGGAAAAAAAACATCCATGGGTCTGCCACTGAAGCGGGTATTGAATGAGATATACTCATTGCCCAGCTCCAGATCACGCACTGCAGATGGATTTATATTCAGGGTGATACGGCCGTCCTCGACAAACTGTCGCGGGACCTCTACCTCATCACCATCTGCCCTCACCAACAGATAAGGGGTAAGGCCGTTATCCACCAGCCAGTCGTAGAATGCCCGAACCAGATAGGGGCGATTGGACGTCATCTCCATCGCTAACCAGCCTTAATTCCTATCAGTCGCGCATCTCACGTTCGAGTTCAGTGAGGCTCTCCTTGAAGGAGTCACGCTCAAACATGGACTTAGCATATTCATTAACCGCCTTGGCCTGGGCCGGAAGCTCAATACCCAGCATAGGCAGGCGCCACAGCAAAGGAGCCAGGCTGCAATCGACCAGGCTTAGAGCATCACTCATAAAAAACGGTTTGGCAGCAAACACCGGAGCTGTAGTCACCAGGCTCTCGGTCAACTGCTTGCGGGCCTTGGCCACATCCTTGCCACCGGCAAGTATCGTATCCATCAGGCCGTACCAATCCTGGTCTACCCGAAACATATAGAGGCGTGAGTTTGCCTTGGATACCGGATCAACCGGCAGCAGCGGTGGATGGGGGAAGCGCTCATCCAGATATTCCATGATGATCCTGGATTCATACAGGGTAAGGTCACGATCAACCAATGTAGGCAGGGTACCGTATGGATTCAAATCCATAACATCGTCTGTAAGATTTAACGGATCTACATCAACGATATCAACCGTAATCTTCTTCTCGGCCAAAACCATACGCGCCCGATGACTATATGGGCTTTGCGGATCAGAGTATAAGGTCATTACCGATCTCTTGTTTGCGACGACCGCCATAAAACCACTCCCATCAAATATCAAAACCGGCCATCACCCCATGTGACCTGCCAGTAAGTTTTCTGTAAAACGGAAAAGGGTGCACAGTATAACCGAAACTGCGCACCCTTGTGTGATTTACTGAATTAATAATCAGTGAATTTCCTTCCAATATTCCTTTTTCAGCAGATATGCCAAAACGAAAAACACACCGATAAACAGTAGTACCCATTTACCCATAGCCCTGCGCTTGACCTGAGCCGGCTCACCCACATAGCTAAGGAAGGCGGTAAGGTCGCGCGCCACACCGTCGAATTCTTCCGCGCTCATACTGCCAGGCTTAACCAGTTCCAGTTCGGTGACATGCTCACCATCCACCTCTTTGGTGACAAGCTTCTGAACACCCTGCAACTGCTCCAGCACGTTAGGCATGCCCGCAGCAGGAAAGACAGTGTTGTTGACGCCGAAAGGACGGGTCTCGTCTACATAAAAACTACGCAGATAGGTATATATGTAGTCTACACCGCGAGCCCTGATCATCACGCTCAGATCAGGTGGCGTTATACCAAACCATTTCTCCGCAGCTTTCGGATCCATGGCTATGGTCATGGTGTCACCGATGTTATCGGTGGTAAACATCAGGTTTTCTTTGACCTCGGTATCAGTCAGACCCAGATCACGTCCCAGTCGGTTATAGCGCTGGAACTTTAGGGAGTGACAACCCATGCAGTAGTTGACGAAGTACTTGGCACCGCGCTGCAAGGATGCCTTATCAGTAACGTCTATATTGGCGGCATCCAGATGCACAGCACCACCTGCAGCCATGGTCAAAGCGGGCACTACGGCCAAGAGAAATGCAAAAATCAGCTTCTTCATTTGGTCACCCTCTCTGGTACAGGCTTGGTCTGGTCCAGCTTGCTGTAGATCGGCATAGCCAGGAAGAACAAGAAATAATAGACACTGCCGATCTGAGCCAGCGCCGTATACAGATCGCTTGGCTGCTGGGTTCCCAGGAAACCGAGCATGATAAAGTCGGCCGCAAACAGCACCAGCGCGACCTTGGTAATCGGACCCTTGTAGCGGATAGACTTGACCGGACTACGATCCAGCCATGGCAGGAAGAACATGATCAATATTGAACCGAACATCGCGATCACACCTGGAAATGCAGAACCGGCCACAGACGGTACCGCGCGGAGGATGGCGTAGAACGGGGTGAAGTACCATACCGGCGCGATATGCGGCGGCGTCTTCATCGGATTTGCCGGCTCAAAGTTCGGATGCTCCAGGAAGTAGCCACCCATCTCCGGCGCATAGAATATAACTGCCGCAAATATGAACAGGAACCCGGCCACAACAGCTATATCCTTCACTGTATAGTAAGGGTGAAACGGGATGCCATCTTTCGGGATACCGTTCTCGTCCTTGTTCTTTTTGATCTCGATACCATCCGGGTTGTTGGAACCGACCTTGTGCAAGGCCACCAGATGGATAAAGACCAGCGCCGCCAGGATCATCGGCAGCAGGAAGTGCAGAGCGAAGAAACGGTTCAGGGTTGCGTCAGAGATAACATAATCACCACGAATCCAAACACCCAACTCCTCTCCCACAAAGGGGACAGCGCTAAACAGATTCACAATAACCTGTGCGCCCCAGTAAGACATCTGCCCCCATGGCAGCAGATAGCCCATAAAGGCGGTCGCCATCATCGCCAGATAGATAATCACGCCGATGATCCACAACAGCTCCCTTGGTTTACGGTAGGAACCGTACATAAGCCCGCGGAACATGTGGAGATAAATGACCACAAAGAATGCAGATGCGCCAGTAGAGTGCATATAGCGAATCAACCAGCCCCAGTCCACATCACGCATGATGTATTCCACAGAGCCGAAGGCCAGACCTGCGTCCGGCTTATAGCTCATAGCCAGCCATACACCAGAAAGAATCTGGATAACCAGCACCAACATGGCCAAGGAGCCGAAGAAATACAGCCAATTAAAATTCTTGGGGGCATAGTACTCGGCGATGTGTTCCTTCCACACCTTTGTGAGCGGATACCGCTCGTCGACCCAGTCGACAAAATTCTTCATTGCGCTCATCAGGAAACACCTCCGTCATCACCCACAAGTACCCTGGTATCGGACAGGTAGCGGTATTTAGGAATCTCCAGGTTCTTAGGCGCTGGCACTCCGGAAAAGACTCGACCAGCCAGGTCAAACCTGGAACCATGGCATGGGCAGAAGAAACCACCCTTCCATTCCGCATCGAACTCCATCGGAGCAGCCTCTGGGACATAGGAAGGAGAACACCCCAGATGGGTGCAAATGCCCACCGCCACCAGATACTTCGGCTTGAGGGAGCGGTATTCGTTCTGACAGTAAGAAGGCTGCTGCAGCATCTCGGATGCGGGGTCCAGCAACCTGCCATTTAGGGTAGGCAGATCCTTAAGGTTCTGTTCAGTACGATGCACGATCCAGACCGGCTTGCCGCGCCATTCGACACGCAATAACTGACCTGGCTCCAACTTACTGATATCTGCCTCTACCGGCGCACCGGCTGCCTTAGCCTTTTCGCTGGGGGCCCAGGCCGCCAGGAAAGGATAAACTACAAAGCCCGTGCCTATGGCACCGACCACTGTTGTCGCAGCCGTTAAAAACCGCCGCTTTTTTAAATCCACGCCATCTGCGCTCATACCTACTACTCCCGATGCAAGCTGGCCAACACGAGGGATCCTGCTTCAGAATCGCTGCCCACTTGGGTTATTTAGAATATGCTGATTTTGAAATAAAACTAACGGCGCATTTTCCAACAACGCACCACCCAGGTCAAGATAGCACCATTAATAAGTAGCTTGATGATATCTATGGACGGATGTCATCTGCAAAGACAAAAATCATTTATACAGGATTGGGGACATCAATAAAGATATGCTCCAAATCAAACCTATCCGCCAGATGCTCTCCCAGCGCCTGTATGCCAAACCTCTCGGTGGCATGGTGTCCAGCGGAAAAGAAGTGAATCCCAAGTTCACTGGCCAAATGCATGGTCGGCTCCGACACCTCACCACTTATAAACACATCCGCCCCATGTTCTGCGGCCTGGACGATGTGATCTTCCGCGCCACCGCTACACCACGCCACCCGCTTGATCTCATCCCTGCCGCCCGGCAGATACAGAGGCTCTCGATCCAACCCCTTGGTGATACGCACTTTTATCTGCTCGATACCATCAGGTTGCTCCAACTCGACCATCCAGAGCAGGCCGTCTCCAGGCCCTACCGGCGCGGCACCGCTAAAGCCAAACCGATCCGCCAGCAGGCGGTTGTTGCCCAGTTCTTTATGAACATCCAACGGCAGATGAAAGGCCATCAGACTCATATTATTACGGAACAGAGTCCCGACCCTCCGGCCCTTGATGCCGACCAGGGCTGGGGCCTCTCCCTTCCAGAAATAGCCGTGATGCACCAACAGTAGATCGGCCTTCTTCTCAACCGCCGCATCAATCAGGGCCTGACTGGCGGTTACCCCGGTTACGATAGAGCGCACCTCCTCTACACCCGCATCCACCTGCAAACCGTTCGGGCAGTAATCATCTATGGAATCTGTGTGCAATAACTCGCTGCAATACGTTTCTAACCGCTTCAGTTCAACCATTGTTTTTATCTCCAGACTCACAGACTATTACCAAAAGGCATGTTAGGATATTCGGCCTATGAAATTCCAGAAATTCATCATTTTTACCCTCACTTCTATCCTGGCTGGACTGGCGGCCGCGTTCATCGCCCTATCCTATCTACAAGACAACCAAGAACCAGACGCGCTTGAGGTAAAACAACCACCGCCCGCACCGGTATTACAGACCTTTGCCCCCGTATCTGGGCCGGTATCCTATGCGGATGCGGTAAAGATAGCCTCACCCTCAGTGGTAAACGTTTATACCACCAAACTCACCGTGCAGCGCACCCAGCAGTTTTTTGATAACCCGGTATTTCAGCGCTTCTTTGGTGGGCGCTTCTCAGCCAAACCCAGGGTGAAACGGGAGAACAGCCTGGGTTCTGGCGTGATCATCAGCAGCGACGGCCTGATAATGACCAATAACCACGTCATTCAGGACGCCGAAGAGATCTGGGTCGTACTGAATGATGGCAGCACCCTCCAGGCCAAGATCGTAGGAACCGACCCGGATACCGATCTGGCACTCCTTAATACCGGACAACAGGGACTCAAGGCGATCAAGGCAGGCGACTCCAACTTCCTCCAGGTAGGGGATGTGGTACTGGCCATCGGCAACCCCTTTGGCGTGGGGCAGACCGTCACCATGGGCATTGTGGGCGCCACCGGGCGCAGCAACCTGGGCATAAACACCTTCGAAAATTTCATCCAGACCGACGCCGCCATCAACCCCGGCAATTCTGGAGGGGCCCTGATCAACGCCAATGGCGAACTGGTTGGGATCAACACCGCCATCTTCTCCAAAAGCGGCGGATCACACGGCATCGGCTTTGCCATCCCGGCCAAACTGGCCGAAGGGGTGATGCGCCAACTACTGGAACATGGCCGGGTGGTCAGGGGCTGGCTGGGACTAGCGGGTCAAGATATGACCCAAGAACTGGCCAAGTCATATAATCTGAAAGAGATCGCCGGGGTGCTCATATCCAGCGTTCAGGAAGGCGGACCGGCAGATAAGGCCGGGATAAAACCGGGGGATATCATATCCCAGATAGATGGTCAGGGACCGATGAGTGCCTATGACGCCCTCAACTACATTGCCACCATTGCGCCTGGCAACAAGGTTGAGATATCCGGCTGGCGAGGCGATAGCGGATTCAAGACAGAGGTGACCGTGGCGGAACGGCCTCAGCAACAACCTTAAGACTACTAATTAAAGGATCCCCGCCAACGCCTCAAGAAGCGCTTGGTTTTGCTCTGGGGCACCTACCGTTATCCGCAGATACTGGTCTATACGCGACTGCTTGAAGTGCCGCACGATCACCCCCTGCCCCCGCAGGGCCGCCGCCAACTCCGCCGCGTCGTGCCCAGGATGACGGGCAAACAGAAAATTGGCGGATGAAGGCAGCACCGAAAAACCCAGTCCCTTCAGATCTGCTGTAAGCTGTTCCCGGAAATCTATCACACGCTGGCAGGTAGCGCGGAAATAGGCATCGTCCTCAAGGGCGGCAGTGGCCGCGACGATAGCCAGGCGGTCCAGCGGATAGGAGTTGAAACTATCCTTGACCCGCTCCAGTCCTGCGATCAACTGCGCATCACCCAGCGCCAGCCCGATACGCATCCCAGCCAGAGCACGGGATTTGGAGAAGGTCTGGATCACCAGCAGATTGGGATAACGGTTGATCAACGAAACCGCGCTTTCACCACCGAAGTCGATATAGGCCTCATCCACCACCACGACTGATTCCGTGTTGGACTGCAGCAGACGCTCAATCTCGGCCAGAGGCAGCAGGCATCCGGTCGGGGCATTCGGATTCGGAAAGATGATGCCGCCGTTTGGTCGCAAATAGTCATCCACCTGCAGCGCAAAACCTTCAGTCAACGGGACGGTTTCATAATCGACCCCATACAAACGGCAATAGACCGGATAGAAACTGTAGGTGATATCTGGAAACAGCAGCGGCCTATCCTGCTGCAACAGGGCGCAGAAGGTATGGGCCAGCACCTCGTCGGAACCGTTGCCCGCAAACACCTGCTCCGGTTGCAGCCCGTAATAATCGGCCGCGGCCTGACGCAGCAACGACGAACCGGGATCGGGATAGAGACGCAAACCATCCCCTAACTCACCCCGTATCGCCTCGATCACCAGCGGTGACGGACCATAGGGATTCTCGTTGGTGTTTAGCTTGACCAGATTATCCAGCTTGGGCTGTTCGCCCGGCACATAGGGCGAAAGCTGATGTACGATCGGACTCCAGAACCGGCTCATGACTCGTCCCCGTCACCATCCTGCAACCGATATTCCGCCGCACGCGCATGGGCGGTGAACCCCTCGCCCCGCGCCAGTATCGATGCGGTCCTACCTAGGGTGTCAGCACCCTGCTCGGAGACCATGATCAGACTGCTGCGTTTCTGGAAATCATACACCCCGAGCGGCGACGAAAAACGGGCCGTACGGGAGGTGGGCAACACATGGTTGGGACCGGCGCAGTAATCTCCCAGGGGCTCAGAGGTATGGCGCCCCATAAAGATCGCCCCGGCATGACGTATCTTCTTGACCAGCTCTTGCGGTTCCGCTACCGACAGCTCCAGATGTTCCGGCGCGATACGGTTGGCCAGGTCGCAGGCCTCATCCAGGTCTTTACACAGGATCAGGGCGCCGCGCTCCCGCAGGGCGGCGGTTATGATGGCCTCACGCTCCATACCGGACAGCAGCCGTTCGATACTCTCGCGCACGGCGCGCAGAAACCCCGCATCCGGACATAGCAGGATAGACTGGGCATTCTCATCATGTTCGGCCTGGGAGAACAGATCCATAGCCACCCAGTCCGGGTCGGTCTTGCCGTCGCAGATCACCAGGATCTCAGAAGGCCCGGCCACCATGTCTATCCCCACCTGACCGAAGACCGCACGCTTGGCCGTAGCCACATAGATATTGCCTGGACCGACGATCTTATCCACCGCCGGGATGGTCTCGGTACCGTAGGCCAGGGCCGCTATCGCCTGGGCGCCGCCCATGGTGAAGACCCGGTCCACGTCGCTGGCGTGAGCAGCGGCCAATACCAGTTCATTTAGGATTCCGCCCGGAGTGGGCACCGCCATGATGACCTCGGAAACACCGGCCACCTTGGCCGGGATCGCGTTCATCAGCACCGATGACGGATAGGCGGCCTTGCCACCAGGCACATACAGGCCCACCCGGTCCAATGGTGTTATCTGCTGTCCCAACAGGGTTCCGTCCGCCTCGGTATAGCTCCAAGACTCCATCTTTTGATGTTCCGCGTAGCTGCGGACACGCTCAGCCGCGTGTTGCAATGCGACCCGCTTCTCTTCCGGTATCCCGTCCCATGCCTGCCGCAACCGGGAAAGGGGGATCTCCATAGACTCCATGCCTTCCGGCCCCCAGCCATCGAAACGGCCGGTATATTCCAGCAGCGCGGCATCGCCCCGGCTACGCACATCGGCTATGACCTGAGCGACCACCTGCTGCACAGCAGCGTCAGACACCGACTCCCAGGCCAGCAACTGGTCCAGTTGCCTGTCGAATCCCGCATCACTGGTTGTAAGTGTTCGGATCTCGGCCATAGTCCTTCCTTCGTTATGAATCCTGTCGCTCAACCGCCGCGCGCAGGGTCTCTAACAACTGCATTACGGTATTGTGTTTCATCTTCCATGATGCCTTATTCACTACCAGACGTGAACTTATATCGGCCACGTGCGCCAGCGGCACCAGGCCGTTGGCCTTGAGGGTATTTCCGCTCTCCACCAGATCGACGATGAGATCGGACAGCCCAACCAAGGGCGCCAACTCCATGGAGCCGTAGAGCTTGATGATCTCCACCTGCTGACCGCGGGAGGAGAAGTAATTCCTGGCGGAATTCACATATTTGGTGGCAATGCGCAACCGGTTGCCATTGATATCCGCATCAGGATGGCCGGCCACCATGAGACGGCACTTGGCTATCTGCAAATCCAGCGGCTCATACAGACCTTCACCACCGTGTTCCATCAGGGCGTCTTTTCCAGCCACACCCAAATCAGCGGCACCCCACTGCACATAGGTGGGAACATCCGTGGCGCGGATGATGACCAGCTTCACCTCTGGATAGTTGGTATCCAGGATCAATTTACGACTGGTCTCAGGATCGTCCGTCGGTTCGATCCCGGCATAGGCCAACAGGGGCAGCGTCTGTTTGAAGATGCGCCCCTTGGAAAGGGCGATGGTTATCGGCTTTTCAAATCTCATTTACCTTGGACCTACAGGGTACCCCCCTGCTGAATTATGAGCGGCTTCAGTTCGGAACCCGGCGGATACGGGCGCCCAGTCCGGCCAGTTTCTCTTCGATATTCTGGTAGCCGCGGTCGATATGATAGATGCGGTCTACGATGGTCTCCCCCTCGGCTACCAGACCGGCCAGCACCAGACTGGCCGAAGCGCGCAGATCGGTCGCCATCACCGGAGCACCGGTAAGCCTCTCTCTGCCGGTACAGATAGCGGTATTCCCTTCCAGCCTGATATTTGCGCCCAGCCGCTTCATCTCCTGCACGTGCATGAACCGATTCTCGAACAGGGTTTCGGTGATGGTGCTAACCCCATCGGCGATACAGTTCATAGCGGTAAACTGGGCCTGCATATCGGTAGGAAAGGCCGGATACGGCGCGGTGTGAATGTCCACCGCCTTGGGGCGTCTGCCATGCATATCCAGTTCTATCCAGTCATCCCCGATCTCGATATCTGCCCCTGCATCACGCAGTTTGGCCAGGACGGCGTCCACCAGGTCGGCGTCAGTATCACGCACCCGCACATGCCCGCCGCAGATGGCGCCAGCCACCAGAAAGGTGCCGGTCTCAATGCGATCCGGCAAGACATTATATTCCGTACCGGTTAAGCGCTTAACCCCATTAATAACAATGGTGTCAGAGCCAGCGCCTTCAATCTTGGCCCCCATGGCATTGAGGCAGTTGGCCAGATCAACCACCTCAGGCTCCCGTGCCGCATTTTCAATTATGGTCTCGCCATCGGCCAGGGCGGCAGCCATCATCAGGTTCTCGGTGCCGGTCACGGTCACCAGATCCATCATCAACCTAGCGCCCTTGAGGCGATCCGCCTTGGCACGGATATAGCCGCCTTCCACGGCAATATCGGCGCCCATGGCCCGCAGACCATCAATGTGCAGATTGACCGGACGGGAACCTATGGCGCAGCCTCCCGGCAACGATACATTGGCCTCGCCAAAGCGGGCCAGGAGCGGACCCAGCACCAGAATAGACGCCCGCATGGTCTTCACCAGATCATAGGGAGCCGTGTAGCTGTTTATGGTATTTGGGTCGGCCGTTATACGCATACGCTCATCCATGGTCAGGGTTACCCCCATGCGCCCCAGCAACTCCATAGTGGTGGTAATGTCATGCAGATGCGGCAGATTGCCGATGGTAATCTCGCCATCGGCCAACAGGGTCGCGGCCAGGATAGGTAATGCGGCGTTCTTGGCGCCAGAGATGCGCACGTCGCCTTCAAGGCAGGTGCCGCCGGTAATGATTAGTTTATCCATAGATATAAAAACGTATGGCCGATCGGCCCGCCCCAATGAAATTCAGCGATTGAAAAACGGGGTATGATATAAGAAAAGCAGCGCAAACGGAAAGAATTCGCGCCGCCAGCTTGCCATTTCGGCCGCAAATTAACGCAAAGACAACAGGCTTTACCCCCGCGAAAACGTAAAGACCGCAAAAACCATTTACGGTTCTTTGCGGTCTTTGGCATGTATTTGCGGCTATACATTCTGGAGATAGCCGCAGCTTTGTCTATTTCCCTTTTGCGTTTCTCTCTTTCAGGTCTGAGATCAACCCGGCCAACTTGTTGCGGCGTATCTGGGAATCAAAATTTGAACGATAGGTGGAAACCAGGCTCACCCCATCAATAGTGATATCGTAGACCTTCCAGTCCTCCTTGCTCAGATACAGACTGTAATCAATCGGCACCGCTGAAGATCCAGAATTCTTGACCCTGGTCTTTACCTTGACCTTCTTAACATTGGCTCCAGCATTAATCGGCGGATATTCGATCTCCTGCCCAGAGTAACTCAGAAGGGCCGTAGCATAGGTCCGAACCAAAAGCTCACGAAACTCGTTGATGAATGCCTCTTTCTCCGCAGCGCTGGCATCTTTCCAATGATTGCCCAACGCCAGACGGGATATCTGATTGAAGTCAAAGCGCGGCAACAGAATATCTTCAACCAGGGGGTAAATCTTTTCCGGGTTGGCCGTCAGATCCTGCTTTTTGGCCTTAATCTCAGCCAACACATTCTCTGTGGTCTTCATAACCAACTCTTGGGGATCGGTCACGGCAAATGCCGCCTGGGTCCAAATCAACAGACCTAAAACGACCAAAGAGCTTAAAAATCTATTATGTAACATCAACCTATTCCTCTCAGTTACTATGCGTGTCTATATCCCGTCAGAAGGCGTGGGATTCTCTCCCTTAACAGACCGTTATGCAACAGGAAAGTTGGATATTCTGGGAAAAATGCCTACGAGTTCCGCGCTCAGGAATCTTCTTCCGGAGGCATATAGCGTCCCGCCAGGTAGACCAGCAATAACACCGGGATGCCAAGGGCCGCTGTAAATAAGAAAAAATTGCTATAACCGATGGAGTCCACTATGGTCCCGGAGTAACCCCCCAGGAGTTTTGGCAACAGGGTCATAAGCGAGCTAAAGACCGCATACTGAAATGCGGTGAATGAGATATTGGTCAAACCTGACAGATAGGCGATAAAGGCTGCGCTAGCCAACCCCGCGCTCAGATTGTCCGCCGCGATCACCAGGATCAACATGGACACGTCAGGCCCGGATTGGGCCAGCAGCATAAACAACAGATTGGTGGCCGCTGACAGCACCGCCCCCAGGAACAGTATACGCATTACCCCGTAGCGCAGAACCAGACCGCCTCCCATGAAACTACCAAAGATAATCATTATCGGCCCAAATATCTTGGTAACATTCGCGATCTGATCCAGAGTAAAACCCATATCCTGATAAAAGACGTTAGAGATTACCCCCAACACGATATCCGATACCCGATAGAACCCCACCAGGACCAGGATCAACAGTGCGAACCTACCGTAACGACGAAAGAAATCGGCCAGGGGTTCGATATAGGTCTCTGCCAACACCTCACACCGCGCAACCCCAATAACTATGGCAAGACGCGCCACACCCCAGGCAAACAACAGGGCCAAAAACAACCGCACCATCTCTGCGAGAAACCCTGTCATGGCATGCTCGCCCATGACGCGATCAAACACCAGCTGCAACTTCCCAATAAACGGAGCCAAATAGATAAAGGCCGCAATCAAGGCTGTAACTGCGATCAGAAACAACCCCAGAAAACGTAGATAATCCACCAAACTGTTCAGATACTTGCTCTCCTTCTGCTCCAACTTCGGCTCAGATATAACCAGAGTGGTGATAACACCTACCCCCATAGCCACCGCCATCCAGATATAGGCGCCCCTCCAGGCAGAATAGTCATATACGCCACCAGCGCCGAACCAGGCCGCCAATTTGAGAGCGCCGGCACCAGCCACCACCATGCCGATGCGGTAACCAGCAATATAGGCGGAAGACATGAGCGCCTGCATCCTCTGCTCCGCCGATTCGATACGAAAGGCGTCTATGACTATATCCTGAGTGGCGGAAGAGAATCCCAGCATAACCGCCGCCAGGGCCATTGGCGTCAGATTGAGCACCGGATCGGTGAATGCCATCCACAGGATCGCCGAAATAATAGAGATCTGGGCCAACAGTAACCAGGCGCGGCGGCGACCCAACAGCTTGGTCAGAACAGGAAGTGGCAACTTGTCGATAATTGGGGCCCAAACAAACTTAAAGGAGTAACCCAAGGCAGCCCAGCTGAAGTAGGTAGCGGTAGAGCGGCTTACCCCAGCCTCGCGCAACCAGAGCGATAGCGTGGAAAAGATCAGCAACAATGGCAGACCGGCGGAGAAGCCGAGGAACAGCATGGTAACCACCCGCGGATGGCGATAGGCGCGCAGGGTATCCAGCATGCTGGGCGAATTAGTCTGATGATCCATAAATTGTTTATCTAATGCATATCTCGCGAGTTTGCGTATCACTTATAGTCTCACATGATACACAAAAGCCGTTTGTGTATATTGGCGATACACAAACGGCGTACGTACTTAGGGATAAACAGATTGTCTAGGCTCTATCCGTCACGGGAACAGACCAGCTCCGGACCCAGAATATAGTCCACCAATTGAAAGCCCTTTCCCTCCAGCGCGTCCTCAATATCCTCCAGGGTGCAACCTGGATTTCCCTCTTCCACCGAGGCGATCACCCCGGTTGCGTTCCGGAAGGCCTCGTGTTCATCCAGGTCATTCGGGACCTTAACCAAACGAATATTCCCGAACTTCCCGCTCGGCAAGAGCAGCAGTCTTTCACCCATAACCTTCTCCTTAACAAATTCTGCGACAGTAACATGGTGTATTTGTAATTCAGTTTACCCAAGTATTACCCCTCCCCGCCTTGACGCGGCTCAATATAATCGACCCTATTTTCAACCAGGATCACAAGATTGGCCCTTGTCGCGGCAGCGGATAATGTCTATCCTCCCCCGGCTAAACGACAGGAGACCAGAAACATGTCTAACCCAGCACCAAAGACCACCTTTATCTTCCCAGGCCAGGGATCACAATACCCTGGAATCGGCAGTGATCTGCACGCAGAATTCGAGTGCGTCCGGCAGATCTATCAGGAGGCCAGCGACGTTCTGGGTTATGACATGGCGGACCTCTCGTTCAACGATCCGAACGGTCAGGTAAACCTGACCCGCTACACCCAGCCGGTGCTGCTGACCCACCATATCGCCTGTCTTACACTCTACCGGGAACTGGCAGAGAACCCGATAACACCAGCCGCGGCAGCCGGCCACAGCCTGGGCGAATATTCGGCCCTGGTGGCGGCTGAGGCCCTCAGCTTCGCCGATGCCCTGCGTCTGGTAGCCAAGCGCGGTGAGCTGATGGGTACCCATGGTGAAGGGGAGATGTTGGCCCTGACCGTAGACCTGGAGACCGCGAAACCGCTCTCGGACAAACATTACTGCGGCATAGCCGGTCTGAATCTACCGGATCAGACCGTGGTAGGTGGAGCAGGAGCGGATCTGGACGCCCTGGCCGCAGAGATGGAGGAACTCTACCCCAAGAAGAAGGCGGTACGCCTCAAGACCGAAGGGGCCTTCCACACCTATTATATGGTGGAGGCTGCCCGCCGCTTCCGCGAGGAACTGAGCCAGGTCGAATTCGCAAGCCCCAAGATCAAGGTGCCGTCCAACTTCACTGGCAACTTTCATGCCGACGACGCCGACAGCATCCGCTCCCGCCTGTTCTTCCAGCTATTCCATCCGGTAAACTGGGTAGGCTGCATG
Source organism: Sedimenticolaceae bacterium (assembly GCA_050297535.1). Lineage (GTDB taxonomy): Bacteria > Pseudomonadota > Gammaproteobacteria > Chromatiales > Chromatiaceae > JAAGZL01. Next base: position 17,120 of record JBNKSV010000013.1, on the reverse strand, counting down.
CAGAGCATCCTGGATGACGGCGTAGAGATGTTCATAGAGTTTGGCGGCGGCATCGGTGAGGGCGCAACCCCAGCGGAAAAACGCGCCAATCTGGAGGGCATCATCAAGAAGTTTACCCGCAGGGCCGACCCCAAACCGGAATACCGGTCCGCGATCAATCTGGCCAGCATCAAAGAGACCGCAGGAGCGGAGCAGTAACGACCCGGGGTCAGAGTCAAACCGTGAAACAGTTGTGGTTAACACCACCGAAAATGGACGGTTTGACTCTGACCCCTGACTCGCCTGAATCACTGAAACCCAGGATAACGCTTATGCGTCCACAAATTATTGCTGTAGCTATACTTGGACTCTGCCTAAGCACCACCGCCATCGCTTATAAAAAACCGGTCGGGGAGTACTTCGATATCCTGCCACTGTTCTGGTCTAAGCTCTACGCCAGCGGCGGCGAGACCCTTTACTGCGGCCGCAGATTTGGATCAGACAAGGGGCGGTCCATAAACATCGAACACGTTTACCCCATGAGTTGGGCCCTGAAACGCTTCGGATGCCGCGATCGTAAACAGTGCCGCCGAATCAGCCCCGAGTTCAACAAGATAGAATCCGACATGCACAACCTCTACCCGGCCATCGACAAGATAAACCAGGCCCGTAGCAGCTATGCCTTCGACATCATCAGGGGAGAGAGGCGTAATTATGGACGCTGTGATTTCGAGATAGATCAACGCCGACATCGGGCAGAACCGCGCCCAGCCAGCCGTGGCAATATCGCCCGCGCCTTGTTCTACATGCACCAGAAATATGGCCTTACCATCTTCAAGCGACAGGCAACATTGTTACTGCAATGGCATCGGGAGGACCCGCCCGACTCCGAAGAGAGGCGGCGCAACAATATCATCGAAAAGATACAGGGAACTAGAAATCCATTCATCGACCACCCGGAACTGGCATACAAGCTCAAATTTTAATTTGATAAGTCCATCGCCAACCGCAACCTGTAGGAGTCCTGTCCTCAGGACGACAATGGCTTTATAGCTCTCGGGAGAAAGCTCCTACCCTGCTAACAATCGACCACCACCAGAGGCACCTGCATCTCCTCCTGGCGCACGCCACCATGCACCCCAATATGCCGTTTCGGTTTCTCCCCCAACACCCGGTCCCTGATCTTGTAACCCGACTTCATCACCAGCGTATAGTGTCCGATACGCGACGCTAATTCCGGATGCGGTTCACCCAGGCCAAACCAGCCCTGCTCAATCAGGTCAGAACTCTTGTGCAGCTCAACCGCGTGGGCCAGCTCAGATGTTACATACTGTTTGAAGCGATCAGTCTTGTCCGGATGCACATAACAGAAGGCGAAACGCTGTTCACCGCATAGCGGTAACACTAGGGTATCCGCCAACTCCGGATGGTCGCTCATTTGAATCACGCCGCTGGAAGGGATGTCAATAAAACCATGATCGGCCGTGACTATGATCTTGCTGTCCGTCCCCTGCATATCCCTTAGAAATTTACCGAAGGCCTGATCAAGCTCGGCGAAGTGCTGCGCCACCTCCGCACTACCTATTCCGCGGGAATGAGCAATGCTATCGAACTCCGGCCAATAGGCGTAGACGTAGTTACGTTCGTTCTCGCTGGTGGCGGCCTGCTTGATCACGCCGAAGAAATCCGACAGGCCAGTAAACTTCCATATACTGGCGCCATCGTGAAAGGCCATATTGAACTCAGACTCAGCAATCCGTTCCGGCATCACCACATGTTTGCCGGTATGGATACGCTCGAACATCGACTCACAGCCCGAGAGCATCCCCGGATGAAAATCCAGCTGCTCCAGACTACAGCCGCCATGACGCGGCTGGAACGGGAGGATTGCCAGAACACTCCCAACTTCCCGAAACCAGGCAAACCAGCCGGTAAATCCGTGCTGTTGGGGGGCCACCCCGGTAAGGAAGGTCGGAACCGCAGCCGATGTGGTCGAGGGGCAGACCGAGGTGAGGCTGGACCTAAGATGGCCATGCAGATTACTGCCTACCCCCTTGCTGGTTAAGTAGTCGTAACCAAGGCCATCCACCACCACCAGGATGACGTTCCTGCTCTGCCGCAATTCTGGTACGGGCAAGGCGTTTGCCGAAGGATAGAGATTGAAGCTGGACCCCATGCCCTGCTCAAGAGAAGACATGAGATTGACGATACCGCCGCCGTAATAATCAGGAAATAACATATAACAACCTACAGTCACCAGGACTATTCAGACAGTGGACACCAAAGATTTCCCGATCTAACTACGCCAACCGTACGCCTAAAAGGAATAGCTTTTCCGTTACATTTGAATTCTCTCAGATAGGACGAAAATAATCAGCCGAAATTTAATTTCTGGCGCGTTATCTTTCTGCACGACACAAGTTGATTATTGCATTGTTTGTTTTGATGCAACGTTTCGGTTTGTCACTATGACACGCCAAGTTACGTCGTCTATGTTCATCAAAAAAAAGAAGACCCCGGTCCCTAAAGGGGAGGGAAGGTGACCGGGATCAGATGACCCGACTAGGGTTGCCGGGTGTACGAATCACCTGGGGAAGATGATTCGGCGTCATATAACGCACATGATGTGGGACTACCCGGTTTGGGAAAAGTTCAGTTTGATCCTGATAATATCATCCGTAATATAAAAATAATTATTTTACAAAGAGTTAGTGAGCCTGATCCCAATTATCCCCCACCCCGATATCCACCACCAGCGGCACCTGCAGTTCCGCTGCCCCCTGCATAAAACCGAGGATCTGTTCGCAGGCCGCATCCAACTGTTCCTGCTTAATCTCGAACACCAGCTCATCGTGCACCTGCATGATCATCTTGACCGCCGGACGCTCGCTCTCTATCCAGCTATCTACCGCCAGCATGGCGCGCTTGATGATGTCGGAGGCCGTTCCTTGCATGGGGGCGTTTATGGCGGTGCGCTCGGCCGCAGCCCGAATCTGCTGGTTTTTGGCATTAATCTCCGGCAGATAGAGACGGCGACCGAATACCGTCTCTACATAGCCCTTGGCATGCGCCTCCTCGCGGGTGCGCAGCATAAACTCCTGTACCCCTGGATAGCGTTCGAAATAGAGGTCTATATAGCTCTGGGCCGTGGCCCGATCCACCTTGAGCTGACGGGAGAGCCCGAAGGCAGACATGCCGTAAATCAGCCCGAAATTGACCGCCTTGGCGGAGCGGCGCTGGTCATCCGTAACCTCATCCAGGCTGGCCCCAAACACCTCAGCAGCAGTGGCGCGATGGATGTCCTCGCCGCTGGCGAAGGCGTTGAGCAATCCGGCGTCACCTGAGAGGTGGGCCATGATGCGCAGTTCAATCTGGGAGTAGTCGGCGGCCACCATACGGTAGCCATCTTCCGGGATGAAGGCCTGACGGATCAGGCGACCCTCTTCGGTGCGCACCGGGATGTTCTGCAGATTTGGGTCGGATGAGGAGAGCCTACCGGTGGCCGCCACCGCCTGATGATAGGAGGTGTGCACCCGCCCCGTATCCCGATCCACCATCTGCGGCAGTTTATCGGTGTAGGTGGACTTCAACTTGCTCAGGCCGCGATGCTCCAGGATGACCGCAGGCAGTTCATACTCCATGTCCGCCAACTCCTGCAACACCGACTCGGCGGTGGATGGCGCTCCCTTGGGGGTCTTGGATATGACCGGCATCTCCAATTCGTCGAAGAAGATGGCGCCGATCTGTTTGGGCGAACCCAGGTTGAATGGGCGGCCTGCGATGGCGTACGCCTGTTGTTCCAGGGCATGGAGTGTTTCGGCAAAGCGCTGACTCTGTTGCTGCAACATCTTGCAGTCGATACGCACCCCGGTGCGTTCGATGCGAGATAGGACTGGCACCAGCGGCATCTCCAGTTCGGTGAATACGCTTCTTAGTGAGTCCTCTTTCTCCAGCTCCGGCCACAGCCGCTGATGCAGCCGCAGGGTGATATCCGCGTCCTCGGCCGCATAGGGGGCGGCTTGCTCCAACGGCACCTGATCGAAGGTGATCTGCTTGGCGCCCTTGCCCGCCACCTCTTCATATTTGATGGTGCTGTGTCCGAGATAGTTGTTGGCGAGAGAATCCATATCGTGCCGGGAGGCGGTGGAGTCCAGCACGTAAGACTCCAGCATGGTGTCGAAAGCCACCCCGCGCATCTCGATACCGTAACGGGCCAGGACGCTCATGTCATATTTCAGATTTTGTCCCAGCTTGGCCTTGGCCGAATCTTCCAACAGCGGCTTGAGGCGTTGCAGCACATAGTCGCGTTGCAACTGCTCCGGCGCACCCGGATAGTTGTGGGCAACCGGCACATAGGCCGCCTGTCCCGCTTCAACAGAAAAGGAAAGACCCACCAGCTCGGCCTGCATATAGTCCAGGCTGTTGGTCTCGGTATCGAAGGAGAATAGCTCTGCCTGTTCCAGACGTTGGAGCCACTCCTCAAAGGAGTCTTTATCCAAGACAGTCTGGTAATCGCAGACTAGCGGGTCTGGTGATTCCGGTTCAACCGCATCCGCCGAGTTCTCGCCCAGGCTGTCCAGCAAGCGCTTGGATTCAAGGCGGGTATAGTGTTGTTTCAGCGCCTCTATATCCGAGGCCGTCGGCCGAAGTTGCTGGGGCGCAAACGCCAGCTCCACATCCAGCTTGATGGTGGCCAGCTCCCGCGCCAGTGGCAACTGCTCCAGGCTATCCCGCAAATACTCCCCCACCTTGCCCTTGATCTCGTCGGCGCAGGCCATCAAGTTGTCCAGATCGCCATACTCCGCCAGCCACTTGGCCGCGGTCTTGGGACCGCACTTGGGTACGCCGGGGATGTTGTCGGAACTGTCCCCCACCAGGGCCAGATAGTCGATGATCTGATCCGGACGCACCCCAAACTTCTCCACCACACCGGCGGCGTCGCTGATCTGGTCCGACATGGTGTTGATCAGGGTAACATGGTCATTCACCAGCTGGGCCATATCCTTGTCGCCAGTGGAGATGAGTGTATCCATACCTTGTTCTGTAGCCTGCCGAGCCAGGGTACCGATCACGTCGTCCGCCTCAACACCGCTCTCTATCAGCAGAGGCAGACCCATGGCGCGAATGATGTCGTGCAGCGGCTGGATCTGCTCCCGCAGCTCATCCGGCATGGGCGGGCGATTGGCCTTGTAGGCGCTGTATATCTGATTGCGAAAACTGCCGCCGGGGGCGTCGAACACCACCGCCATATATTCCGGTTGATACTGATCCAGCAACCGACGCAGCATGTTCAGGACACCCACGATGGCGCCCGTGGGCTCGCCCTGAGAGTTGGTCAGAGGCGGCAGCGCGTGGTAGGCACGAAACAGGTAGGAGGAACCGTCTACCAGGATAAATGGTTTGGGGTTTGTCATCGGTTATTCTGGTCTGGCTATTATTTACACCACTTTTTTACTTCGGCACGCGCCTTAGCTATCTCCGCATCCCGCTCCTGATCCGTAAGGTATCTGCGCTCCTGGTTGGGCAGAAGGTCATACAAGCGTCCATGTCCCAGATACTCATTCAATGTGTTTTTGGCATAAGCACATCTGACCTTGGCCTTTTGCTGCTCTTGTCGTTTTTTTGCGGCCGCTTCCTTTTTATCTGCCCGCTCCTTTTCATACTGTTGCAGTAACCGCTCGCGCGCCTGCCGCCGGTCCACAGGGGCGCTATCAGCAGAAGTAGACTCCTGCACGCGCACATTCACCTCTTCGCTCTCCTCCACATCCGTTGCCGGCGGCCGGTCACCATATTGAACATGCCCATTCTCATCCACCCATTTGTAGATTCCGGCAGTTGTAGCGGCTGCAAGCATGAATAGGATCATAAACAGTGAGATCCCTAACAGACGTTTATTTATCATTTAACCAATCCATATGTGTCGATAACGATATCATTCAAACAAGGCGCGTTTTTCTTCCTGGCTAACCTCAGTCTCGGGTCGGATACGTTCGTAAGGACGATAACACACCCGGTTACGACCCTCTTTTTTTGCGCGATAGAGCTGCTCGTCGGTCTGCTTCACGAAATCTTCAGCACCGATGCCATCTCCCATGACATAGGCACCCACCCCCATGCTGGCGGTGTATTCTATCACCCCACCCTCAACCTCAACCGCCTCCTCCATGAGGGCCTTCCGCAGGCGATTGGCCACGTTGACCGCAAAGGGCTGATGCGTCCCCGGCAGGATAACTGCGAACTCTTCACCGCCATAGCGACATGGGATGTCTATCTTGCGCAGGGTCTCTCGGATCAGATCAGCGGTCTTGCGCAGTACCAGATTGCCCGCTTCATGCCCCCAGGTGTCGTTGATGCTTTTAAAGTGATCCAGGTCCATCAGAATCATGGAGGTAGGCTGCCCGGTCCGACGAGTACGCTCCAGTTCCTGTTCCAGTGCGCTAGCAAAGTGCCGGTAATTAAACAGTCCGGTCAGGTTATCGGTATGGACCAACTGTTCAAGCTCACGACTGGTCAGGCGCTGAACAAGCAACTCATCAATAAGGTGGCACTCAGGCTCGCCTACCGGACAATCTGGTTTTTCCTTATCGCATGAAGACATATTTATGGTCAGGACGGCACAAAAATTAATAGGTAAAGGTTACCCTGTTACAAAGATTGGGTCACTGAAAAAATATACGCAGGTCTGTTTTTAGCATCCATACAAAAAAACGGGCGCCGTAGCGCCCGTTCTCTAATCATCCACGTTAAACGAGGATTACAGGATATAACCACGCTCGTCGTGCAACGCGATATCCAGACCCTCGGCCTCCTGCTCCTCGGTAACCCGCAGACCGATGACAACATCTACGATCTTCAGCAGGATAAAGGAGACAATAGCGGTATAGACCAGGGTAGCGCCTACACCAATGAACTGCAGGCCAACCTGAGCACCCATGGTCACACCTTCGGCCAGACCAGATCCACCCATGCTGACGTCAGCACAGACACCGGTAAGGATGGCACCGATGATACCGCCAATGGCATGGACACCAAAGGCATCCAGGGAGTCATCGTAACCCAGAGCGCGCTTCAGCTTGGTAGCGCCCAGGAAGCAACCTACGCCAGCAACAGCACCGATCAACAGGGCCCCGGTAGGACCAGCGGTGCCAGAGGCCGGGGTGATGGCCACCAGGCCTGCTACAGCGCCTGAGGCAATACCCAATACGCTTGGCTTGCCGTGGGTCATCCACTCAGCGAACATCCAGGCCAAAGCAGCTGTTGCAGTAGCGATCTGAGTTACAGCCATAGCCATGCCTGCGGTACCATCGGCGGCCAATTCAGAACCAGCGTTGAAACCGAACCAGCCAACCCACAGCATAGAGGCACCCATTACGGTATAGCCCAAGTTATGCGGTGGCATCTGCGTGCCCGGGTAGCCCTTACGTTTGCCAAGCACCAAACAGGCCATCAGACCGGCGATACCGGCGTTGATATGCACCACGGTGCCGCCAGCAAAGTCCAGCACGCCCATGCTGCCGAGCCAGCCGCCGCCCCATACCCAGTGGCATATCGGGGCATAGACTATGATCAGCCACAGACCCATGAACCAGAGCATGGCGGAGAACTTCATGCGCTCTGCGAAGGCACCGACGATCAGGGCCGGGGTGATGATGGCAAAGGTCATCTGGAAGGTCATAAAGACCGTCTCAGGGATAGTGCCACTGAGGCTATCGACGCCTACACCGATCAGGAACGCCTTGCTCAGGCCACCAAAATAGGCGCCCTCACCGGTAAAGGCGATACTATAGCCGGCCACCATCCACAACACCGTCATCAGGGCTGTGATGGCAAAACACTGCATCATAACGGACAGTACGTTCTTGGAACGCACCATACCGGCATAGAACAGGGACAGACCAGGGATGGTCATAAACAGAACCAACACGGTAGACGTGAGCATCCAGGCTGTATCGCCAGAGCTCAGGGTAGCATCGTCAGCCATACCCAGTGCTGGCAGGCCCGCAGCGCAGAATGCGATCGCTGTCTGCATAAATCGTTTACTAATTCGCATTTGAGGATTCCTCCAGATAGTTGCGTAAATTACAGGGCCTCCGAACCGGCCTCACCGGTACGGATACGAATAACCTGTTCAAGCTCGGAGACAAAGATCTTGCCGTCGCCGATCTTTCCGGTCTTGGCAGCATTGGCGATAGAGTCGATCACCTGATCAACAATACCGTCATCAACCGCCACATCCACCTTTATCTTGGGCAGGAAATCCACCACATATTCAGCGCCACGATAGAGTTCTGTGTGTCCTTTCTGGCGTCCGAAACCCTTTACCTCGGTAACCGTAATGCCGGAGATACCAAGATCGGACAGGGACTCTCTCACGTCATCCAATTTGAATGGCTTAATAATTGCTGTCACCATCTTCATAAATTTTCTCCTAATATCTTTCGATACACTTTAACCAATCACCAAACACCCAGGGCCTTAAACCCAATGATCGGAAGTTCTTTGAAAACTGCAAACACCCATAAACATTTATTTAATGAATATATTTATTCTATGCAGTAGAACAGGGCCTAACACATATTTGCACTCACAAATAAGCAGCTAGTGTGCCAAGTAGATTTTTTTCTGTTTTTTCAGGTTGTTATCTGCGATAAGTTGCTTTACGCAAAAATAGAGCGCACCAAAAGAGCCCTGCGCAACAGGACATAATGGTGCCATGCACTTTTTTTGTGCTAAAGATCTATCTGGACAAGCTTTCAGGACAAAGTTACCCTTCTGCCATGATTGATAAGAGCGTATTAGATGACTTGGCAAAACGGGTTAGCGACAGCATCCCGGACGGCCTGAAATTCCTGCAAGACGACCTGGAAAAGAACCTTAGGAGCGCCCTGGAGGCCGGGCTCTCACACCTGGATCTGGTGACCCGGGAAGAGTTCGACCTGCAAACCGCAGTATTGGCCCGCACCAGAGAAAAGCTGGAGCAACTAGAAAAGATAGTCGCGGAACTGGAACAAAAACCTGATTAATCAATAACAAACCGCTTGCCATGGAAGGTAAAGATGTCTCTAGCAATCCTGTATAGCCGCGCGCGTGACGGCATCAATGCCCCCCTGGTTACCGTTGAGGTACATATCTCCAACGGCCTGCCATCTCTCTCCATCGTTGGCCTGCCGGAGATGGCGGTACGGGAAAGTAAAGACCGGGTGCGTGGCGCCATCCTGAATTCCCGCTTTGAGTTCCCCGCCCAACGCATAACCATAAACCTGGCCCCGGCCGATCTACCCAAAGAGGGCGGGCGCTTTGACCTACCCATCGCCCTGGGCATCCTTGCCGCTTCGGGTCAGATCCCAACACAGGAGTGCTCCGGATACGAGTTTGCAGGGGAATTAGCCCTTTCGGGGGAACTGCGCCCCATCAAAGGTGTATTGCCGATCGCCCTGGCTACCAGGGCATCATCCCGCTCCCTGATCATCCCCAGACAGAACGGGGAAGAGGCGGCCCTGGTAAACGATGCGTCCGCCTTCACCGCCACCAGCCTACTGGAGATTTGTGAGCATCTGATCCAGGGTCGGGCGCTTAAACCAGCGACGTTCCTTCCATCAGCAGCAACCTTTTCTGCCCCATGCCTGTCAGATGTACGCGGACAATCCCAGGCCAAACGCGCCCTGGAGGTGGCGGCGGCCGGAGGCCACTCCATGCTGATGATAGGACCGCCCGGTTCCGGTAAATCCATGCTGGCCAGCAGACTTCCAGGAATCCTCCCATCCATGACCGAGGAAGAGGCCTTGGAGAGCGCGGCCATCCGCTCCATCAGTGAGCAGGGCTTCGACTTCAACAACTGGAAGATACGGCCATTTCGCAGCCCGCACCACACCGCATCCGGGATCGCCCTGGTCGGCGGCGGCAGCAACCCCAGGCCCGGCGAGATCTCCCTGGCCCATCATGGCGTAATGTTCTTGGATGAGCTCCCGGAGTTTGACCGCCGCGTGCTGGAGGTACTGCGCGAACCTATGGAATCCGGGAGTATCACCATCTCCCGCGCTGCCCGCCAAGCCGATTTCCCCGCCAAGTTTCAACTGGTGGCCGCCATGAATCCTTGCCCCTGCGGCCACCTGGGAGACAAAAACGGACACACATGCAGCTGCACATCCGAACAGGTCAACCGCTACCGGCAACGCATCTCCGGGCCATTGCTGGACCGCATAGACATCCATATCGAGGTCCCCAGGGTTCCACCACGGCAACTGCAACATACCACTCCGAACGATAGTGAAAGCAGTCAGCAGGTACGGACGCGAGTGGAGAAAATCCGCTCTATACAACTACGACGTAGCGGCGTCCCCAACGCTGCCCTTACCAGCAGAGAGATCGAACAGTTCTGTCATCTCGACACCAAGGCCATGCAACTGCTACACCGCGCCATGGAACAACTGGGCCTGTCTGCCCGCGCCTACCATCGCATCCTGAAACTGGCCCGCACCATCGCCGACCTGGACCATCAGGAACAGATCAATACCGGACACCTGGGAGAGGCCATCGGCTATAGACGGCTAGATCGAAACTGAGCGCGGCCTGTAATACTACTTAACAAAAGCGTCACTCAAACTTAACCGAACCGACGCCAAGGATTCATATTCATATAAGAACATCAAGCACCCAAAGACCACTTCCCAGGGTAGCTTGCTATGACACCTAATAACAACGCACTAAATGATCTAGCGCTTAACTATTTAGCAGAGAACGATTACCCACAGCAGGCCGCTATCCAAAACCACTCGGTCGAGCTGGTCTGGATTATAAGTGACGGCAAACCTGGACACCTCAATCAGACCAGAGGGCTCGCCGACGCCCTGTTACGGTTACGTCCCAATTGGGTGATCAAAGAGATACCGGCCATGTCTACTGTTGATGCGACGATCAGCGCCTTTGCTCCCACGAAGAACAGACATAGACCCGCCCTCATCCTGGCCGCCGGACACCGCACCCATGCAACAGCACTGGCACTGAGTCGCAAGACCGGCGCCCGTTCGATAGTGATCATGCGTCCTACACTACCCATCGACTGGTTTGACCTGGGTCTGATTCCGGAACATGATCGGCTAAAGACCAGAGACAAGGTCGTCATCACCAAGGGTGCCCTGAACCGAATGCAGCCCTCCCAAAAAGAACCCAACAGCGGCATGGTAATGGTAGGCGGACCATCCAAGCACTATGGATGGGACGGCGACGATGTGATCAAACAGATCAAGGATCTTATCGCCAACTCATCCCGCTCCTGGCAGATCACCACCTCCAGGCGTACTCCACCTGAGATGCTCCCCGACCTGCAGGCGCTGGTATCCGAAAGGGTCAAATTCCTGCCTGCCGGGCAGACCGATCACAACTGGATAGGTGACAACCTGCCCCGTGCCGAGGTGTGCTGGGTAACACCCGACAGCGTCTCTATGGTGTATGAGGCACTGACCGCTGGCTGCCAGGTTGGTACGTTCGTCCTTCCCGACCCGGCCAATACCCGGGTGGTGCGTGGCCTGCAGGCCCTGATAGATGAAAGACGTATCATCTCACACAAAAACCACATAGCCGCCTCAACCAGCGTGGTGCCACTACAACTGGATGAGGCCAATCGTTGCGCCCGTGAACTATTAACCAGGTTCAAATTGTGAAGGTAGTGCAACTGCTGCCGGCACTAAACGGCGGCGGGGTGGAACGTGGTACCCTGGAAATTGCCAAGGCGCTGGCGGATGCCGGACACGAGTCCATTGTAATATCTGCGGGCGGACGTCTGGTCAAACAGCTGGAGGATGCTGGCAGCCGACATGTGGCCTGGGACCTGGGGCGTAAATCTCTCTTCACTCTGCGACATATTCTACCACTGCGCCGCTGGCTGCGGCAGGAACGGCCGGACATCCTCCATCTACGTTCCCGCCTGCCCGCATGGATCGCCTGGTTGGCCTGGCGCAAATTACCGAAGCGACAGCGCCCGCACCTGATAAGCAGCGTGCATGGCCTTTACTCCGTATCCGGATACAGCGCAATCATGTGCAAGCCGGAGCGAATCATCGCCGTATCCGAAACCGTCCGTGACTATATTAGAGACAACTACCCGAATACGGACATGGGCAAGGTAACAGTGATCCAGCGCGGCGTCGATCCGGATGAGTTTCCCCGCGGCCACCAACCCACACCCGGCTGGCTGGAGGATTGGTATCGACAGTATCCGCAACTTAAAGACAAGCAGACGCTTACCCTGCCGGGGCGCATCAGCCGTTCAAAGGGACACCGCGACTTCATCCTGTTAATACAGGCATTGAGAAAACAGAACCACAATATACACGGACTGATCGTAGGCGACGTCGATTCGAGACACCAACCCTATGCCAAAGAACTGCGGCAACTTGTTAGCGATCTGGGTCTTGGGGAAGATATAAGCTTCACCGGCCCGTGCAGTGACATGCGCGAGATCTACGCCATATCGGATCTGGTGCTGTCCCTCTCCAGCAAGCCTGAATCCTTCGGCCGCACGGTGGTGGAGGCATTGAGTATTGGCACTCCGGTGGTGGGTTACGACCATGGCGGCGTTAGTGAGATCCTGAATACACTCTTTCCTCAGGGCCTGGTTCCGGTTAAAGACGGCACGGCGCTCGCCAACCGGGTTCAGACCCTTCTAGGCCAACAACCACCAGTCATCAAAGATAATCCCTATCTGCTGCAGAACATGCTGGCCGAGACCATTAGCTGCTATCATGGTTTACTTACGTCGAACCGCAGCAGCCCATCATGCCAAGATTTGATACCCGCAAAATCCACAGAGTGCTGATCATACGCTGGGGCGGCCTGGGAGACCTGGCGCTGTGTAGCGCCATATTCGACGACCTGACACACGCCATGCCGCAAGCCAGTCTGCACCTGCACACGGAGCCACCCTGGCGGCAGTTGTTCGACTCCGACCCCAGATTGGGACAGGTCTGGGACTACCCCATACGCAAACAATCCTGGCTGGCCGGTCTGAGATGGTTCCTGCGCCTGTTGCGGGAGCAGGATTATGACCTTATCGTCGATCTGCAATGCAACGACCGCAGTTGGATACTCCTATCCATCGCCAAGCTATTGGGGCGGGCACCGACCTGGATGGTCAGCCGCAAGGGACATTTTCCATATAGCTTTAATAACCGACCCCACTCCACTGACATCCCTGCCATCGAGCTATTACGTATGCCGCTGAAACTCCTGGGCATAGAGCGTCATGCCAGCAAACCAGTCCTGTTTTATAGCGAGAGTGATGCTCAGGAGGCCATGTCACTATTGGGGTCTGTAGCCATACAACGCTTCGGCATTATTGTTCCCGGTTGCAGCGCCTCCGGTAAGGACAAACGCTGGGGTGTTGGCAACTATATCGAACTCACCCGCCAGTGGTTGGATACTGGCGCAGTGAAACACATCGTGATCCTGGGCGCGGCGGACGAGGCGGATGTCTGTATAGCGGTCGCTGCCGGTATCGGCGAACAAGCGCTGAACCTCTGCGGCAAGACAGCGCTGCCCCACATACTGCCATTGGCCGAACAATCCGCAGGAATAGTCAGCAACGATACCGGCATAGCACACATCGCCGCAGCATCCGGAGTGCCTATGGTTGTTATCTGTGGCCCGACCCTGGCGTTACGGGTAAAGCCTTTGGGAGAACATGTAAAAGCATTACAGATCGACGCAGACTGTTTTAAAACTAAACCGGCAGAGAAGTGCATGGCCAAGCTAAAAGCCGATGAGGTGTTGCGAACACTGCAATCTATCTAGTGATGGCACGATAGAGATCCGCATACATCTTCACCACCGCCGCCTCGGTGTAATACAAAGACAACTCCCGCCCGGCCTGCTCCACCATCCCTGCCCGCAACGCGGCATCATCCGCCAAACTGCCGAGCGCAACCGCCATGGCGTCACTATCGTCGATTGGTGTTATCAAGCCAGTGCGGCCATGTTCGATCAACTCCTTAGGGCCGACGGTGGCCGTAGATAGCACGGCGACCCGATTTGCCCAGGCCTCCAGGATCACATTACCGAATCCCTCCTGGCGGGACGCACAGACAAAGATGTCGGCACTCTGATAAAACGGCCCGGGATCGGCTTGCCAGCCCGCCCAGACAATATCCTGTTCAACATTCAGTGATGCCGCCAATTGCCGCAAGGCTTCATATTGCGGCCCAGCCCCTACCAACAACAACCGGCAGCGCCTATGCTGATAGTGCTGCCGCAATTTGGCAAAGGCACGAATAAGCACGTCCATCCCCTTGACCGGATGTAAGCGCCCCACACTGCATACCAACAAATCGTCAACGGCGACGCCATGCTCTGCCCTAAGACGTTGCCTCTCTTCTGCACGCAACATCTCCGGCTGATCTACAAAGTTTGGAATCATATGGATGCGTTCTGCGGGAAAACCACCCTTGGCCATGTGTTCGCACAATCCGTGGGAATTACATATCACATGGTCCGCATGGGCGTATTGCTGCTGCGGATAGAAGCCACCGACCCGACACACCAGTTGGGCCGAACCGGTTACCGAACGCGCCAGGCGGGCGGCGCGTCCAAGATAGGTCTGCACGATATCAATTTGCTGCCGTTTAACGATACGCCGCATACGCCACTGCGAGTACAAATCCCAGGCGCCCTTCATGGGCAGGCGATGTAGTTTGAGGTTGTTATCCAATTTATCCGTAAACAGACATCCGTTTGATACGGCGGCCTCTGTAGCTTGATCCGCCCGGTGCATGGCATTTACCAGCCGGGTGAAAAAATACTCTGCGCCACCGGGTTGTTTGCTGGCGATAATGTGCAGGGTACGGGGCGAACCATGTTTTGGATCTGTCATAAGGCAATTTTACGGATTAAAGCAACACCCATCCATATACAAAGCACTCTTGTAACATATCCTTAACTTAGCGTTAGTAAGATTGCAGGCTAACTGTAACACTTGCATTTAAAGGGTCTGCATTGTTCTGGATTAACCGCCTATTCTCATATCTCGGTACCTTGTTGCGACTGGGACGAGCAACAAATTCCCAGGTCCTGGTCCTGCAACCCCTGCCAGGCATCGGCGATATGGCGTGGCATTTGCCAACACTTAATGCGCTGGCGGGAAGATACGGACCTCTAATCGTTATGACCAAGGCCCGTTCCCTCGCGGATCAACTGCTGGAAGGGAACCCCGCGATTGCGCGCATCGCATGGTTGGAACGTGCGCCGGGCAGACATGACGGGACCATAGGCCTGTTGCGTCTTATCGCCGATCTACGCCGCCTGCAAGTTAGCGAGGCTTGGGTATTGCACGGTTCCGCACGTTATACCTTGGCGCTCTATCTGGCCGGGGTGAAGAGGATCATCGCCCCCGGCAAGGGGCTGCAAAAGCTGTTTTCCGATCCTGGCATGTGGCTGCCCAAAAGACAGTTGAAGACTCATCCCATTCAGCGCGCGGAGCATATGCTCAAACAAGCGGATATTCCGCTGGCGCAACATGAAGGATGCCTAAAGGCCCCTGAAAAATATCTGGCGCAGATCAAACAGAACTACCCACGAACCAATCCGGTAATACTTGGGATCGGTTCGTCCGAACCATACAAGCAGTGGAGAGCGGAGAGCTTCAGTCAGCTTGCGAGGCACCTGCTAGAACATGACTTTCAGGTAGTATTGGTTGGAGGAAGGACGGAGCAATCCCTGGCCGCAGAGATAATCGACCTGACCAAAGAACCGGGATTGCGGCTGGAGATGGCCAAACCTCTGCCCTATCTAACGGCACTCCTCTCCATCTCCAAGGCTTATGTGGGCAACGACACCGGTGTACTGAACATGGCCCTGGCCTGCGGTATCCCCACCTTCGGACTTTTCGGCGGATCAACGCCTCTCACCCACGCCACAAATCTACATGCCATCGAACCCGACAACCCTGAACAAGGCATGGCTGGCATCACCGCCAAGCAAGTATTTGATGAGCTAGCGCAAACTTTGAATATCGAACAATGAACAAGATTACGGAACACTTCTATCGCTGGGGCTGGCTGGTTCCCGCCCTGTTGCCACTCACACAACTTGGGGGACGCGCACTGTTCACCCTGGTGATCTGGCTCTACTTCTTGTGGGGTGCGGCCGTCTTTATCCGGGAAAGAATAACCCTGGAGAAGAGGTATCTGATCCTGTTCTGCATATTGCTCATCAGCTATGCCCTCGGCATCTCCCTGGCTGCAGATCCCTCCCGGGCCTTCAACAAGTGGATAAATTATTTCGTAATGGCATCCGTCTTTCCCATCACCTGGATGGTGTTGCAGACGCAGGAAGACGAGGCTGCACGTCGCCTGGTGAAATGGCTGGCCATACTCGGTATAGCGATGGTGCTTACGGCCTACGCCCAGTTAATTCATCTGGCTCAACAACCCGGGTTCTCTCCGACACAGCAGCTTAAGGAAGACAGCATGCCCTATCTGCTGCCATTCATCCTGCTATTCTTTTATCTTCAGAAAAACGCCCAGACTCGCTGGCTGGGGATGATCGCCGCCACCACAATTATCCTGTTTTATGTATTTCTGTCGGAGGGCCGCGCTGCTCAACTCGCGTCTGTAGTTGCCCTGTTTCTGTTCTTTATAGCGGTCTTAGGTATTCGCTGGCATATAGCCAGCCTCATCAGCATCCTGTGTCTGCTTGCCATAGTCTTGGGCAACCTGGACACCTTCATACAATTGTCCGGCCAGGAGCATGGACTCTATACTGTGATGAACGGGTTCACCAGCTACAGATGGGAACTGTGGGACAATGCCCTCACCCACGCCCCCGACTGGAACCTCATCGGTTGCGGCATGGGGAACATCCGATATAACGAGGAGATCCTTACCTTCGCCAGCGGCACAAAGGTGGCGCATCTGCACAATTTTGTCCTTGATCTCTGGTATGAGACCGGATGGCTGGGACTGCTCTCCTTCCTGACCTTTATCGGCGCAATCCTTTACACCACGGCATCCAGGTTTGCGGCCATGCCATTCGAAAAAAGGGTTATCGTCGGCACCGCGGCGGCCGGAGCTGGCGCGATCCTGGTGGCCGGTCTATTCAGCTTCTCCTACAACTCCAGACAGTTCGGGGTCTATCTGATGTTATGTCTGACC
>JBNKSV010000012.1:0-56020 GCA_050297535.1 Sedimenticolaceae bacterium | reverse complement strand
AGAGCTTCGGCACCGGCTCCAACCATGTGCGCGAAAAGGATGGTCTCTGGGCGGTGCTATTTTGGTTAAACCTGCTGGCGATAAAGAAACAATCGGTTAAGGGAATAGTACAGGAGCACTGGCACAGGTTCGGACGCAACTATTACAGCCGTCACGATTACGAGGGCATAGACAAAGAGGCGGCAGAAGGGATGATGCAACACATACAAAAACTTCTCCCAGAGCTGCCAGGCAGAGAGTATGGCCCCTTCAAGGTAGAGTTCGCCGATAACTTCAGCTATACCGATCCGGTGGATGCAAGCCTGTCAGAGAATCAGGGCGTACGCATCGGCTTCAGCAACGGTGCCAGGATCGTTTTCCGCCTATCAGGGACCGGCACCGAGGGGGCAACCCTGAGGATCTATCTGGAGAGATATGAACCGGACCCAGACAAACAACTACTGGATACGGATGCGGCAGTCGCGACCCTGGAGGCCATTGCCAGGGAGATGGCGCAGATTGAACAGCGTACCGGCAGAAGCAAACCGAGTGTGATCACTTAGGGATTTGACACCGCACTCAACCAGCGTCTGATCAAGCAATGCCATCAGACCAACCATCAATTTCCCTACCGTCTTCTCTGCAACCGCGCTGCCCAGCTGATCGAAACAGCTGGGCAGTACACTGTTAAGCTCGGGATGCCACCACTCTAACAACAAAGATACTATTAAGCCTCTTTACGGCGACGCAATCCAACCATGGCAGCCAGACCTGAACCCAGTAACCAGAATGCCCCAGGCAGTGGCACAGCCTGGATATTAAGCTGGTACAAACTGGTTGTAGTGCTCTCTTCGTTGGCAATGGCAAGCCAATAGTCTCCCATATCATCCATGAAGGCCAACAGACCTTCCGGAGCTATATCGCCCACGTTCAGTATCCAGTCCAGAAAGTCTGGGTTGCTGGGATCGGTAATATCCCAGGCCATGGTGGCATTTGAGCGCTCTAGGCCGATAAATGCCAGGACGTGGCCTGCGACATCCAGCAGACTAACACCCTCAGGCTCAGGCCCTTTGTTATCACTGCGGCCATCATCTAACAGACTCGGGTAGTCACTGGCCAATAGCTGTTCAATGGCATCGCCACTGTCCCAGACTAGGTCACCGCTTTCGCTCCAGATAGAGAAAGAGCGAGCTCCATAGCTGTGCAGAACATCTATGTCGCCATCACCATCCGTGTCTCCATCAATGGTTGAGATCTCCAGGCGTTCCATACCTGTGGTGTCAACCGACGGATCAATATTGGCATCTTTAATGCGCTCGTCTTCATCGCGAGCATCACCCTCATTGGCGGTAACCAGATAGGTATTGCCATCTTTGCCAACAAAGGCCTCAATACCATCCGGCATATACATACCCCGGACATTTTTGGTGGCTATATCGGCAACGCCGTCTTTGTCGTCGGTATCCATGCCATTCCCAGCCAGGCTATGGTCTTTGGTACCAAGGGCAATCACCTCCGAAACCTGATTGGTGTTCAGGTCAATAACAGCTAAGGAGTTGTTCTCCTGCAGGGTGACATAGGCCTTGTCTCCTGCCACGGCGATGTATTCCGGCTCGAAGTCTGCGGCCGCATCAACACCAGGAAAAATACGAACACCTTGACTACGCAGGGCATCTTCCTGACCGTTGTATGCAGTAAACCCCGCGGTAGTGACGCCATAGCTGTTTGCGGGATCAATGATAGATATAGATCCGTTGGGATCAACACCGCTATCTGGCTCACCCTCATTGGCCACTAGCAGACGGCCATCGTCGGTGAACTTGACCATATCCGGATTAGCTCCGACAGTAACGACATTCTCCACGCTTCTGGTGGTGGTGTTATAGAAAATAACTGTACCTGGATCAGTCTTGATCGAAGAAGAAATGGCCACGGCCGCGATACCATTTTTGATGGCTACAGAATTAACTGATCCATAAGCGCTGGTATCAATGCCTGCAACAAGATTACCGCCGCTGCTGAGGATGTCGATACCATTTGCCCCTGTAACCCAGAGATTACCACTACCGCTGTCGCGGGCAACAATTTCGGAACCACCACCATAGGTGCCATTGGTGCCGTCATGGGTAAAGGTCCATGCAGCGGAGGATGACAGGCTGATGTTGGCGCTAAAACCGGTGGCGGGAATGGAGATAGCCGCCATGACCGAAAGACTTACCAGGAGTTTTTTCATTATTCACCTCTTCAAATTCAGATCAATGGGCCCAAATACAGAGGTGTTTAATACTACGTTATGAATTTAACAGTTTTATTACTCAGTACAAATTCCGTCTCACCCATGAAAATATGCGAGCGAGAGAAGAACAAACCGCATCGAAAGGCTGGCAGGGGGAACCGATGACGAATGAAACTATATAGACAATATCTGAGAATATTTCATTTTATGCAGGATATTTATTGCCAGCGAGATGGATAGTGAAAATAACTGATTTTATCTGCGTATCGTGCGGAACAAAGAAGGTCTAATAATTACTCTTCAGCCTCCATTAATCGCCAACAATTCCTGTTACTGACGTCCAAGCAACTATTCAACCATCCGCAAGCTCTATGGCAATACGATAAAAATCATCTTTCTGTGAGATAAACTCCCCAACCACATCAGGATCGAAATGCGTGCCAGATTCCTGGAGTATATTCTCAACCGCCTCAATATGTGAGATTGGACCCTTATACACTCGATAGTTGATTAATGCATCATATACATCCGCAACCGCCATCAATCTGCCGGAGATAGGGATATCATCTCCCTTCAGTCCACGCGGATAACCACTACCATCCCACCACTCGTGATGGGTGTATGCAATCTCCCTGGCCAGTTGTAAAAAATCCGTAGTCCCCAACTCCTGCTCAGCACGCAGTAGGGCCTCATGACCATGTACGGTGTGCAACTTCATCTCCTCCCACTCGTCAGGAGAGAGTTTGCCCGGCTTTAGGAGGATATGATCCGGCACGCCAACCTTGCCAATATCATGTAATGGCGAAGTTTTATACAGCATCTCGATGATCTGGTCATTCAGATAACCTGAAAACCTGGGGTGATCCTTCAGCCCCCGAGCCAACATTCGCACATAGTTTTGAGTGCGCAGAATGTGCTTGCCGGTCTCCGCATCACGGGTCTCGGCCAGAGAGGCCATGCAGTAGATGGCTACATCCTTGGTGCGATTCAGTTCACTGGTGCGATCCTTTACCTTCTCTTCCAGCAGATGATTCTGATCCGCAAGCAGACAACGCGCCCGACTTAGAGCGATATGGGTCGCTACGCGCGCCTTAACTATAGGTGGACTCACCGGCTTGGATATGTAATCCACCGCACCCAGCTCGAACCCTTTTACCTCATCCGCCACTTCGCTCTTCACAGTGAGGAAGATTACCGGAATATCACGTGTATCTGGGTTAGCTTTCAATTCCCGGCAAACATCGTAACCATTCTTTTCCGGCATCAAGACATCCAACAGTATCAAATCCGGCCGTGGTTCTGCCTGCGCCCGCCGCAATCCCTGTTCTCCATCCATCGCGACTGACACCTTATAGTCACCGTTGAGCAGCTCCACCACAACGTCGATAAAGAACTTCTCGTCGTCTATTACCAGGATCTTGGCCTTGTCGTTACTCATAATTTGTCACCTGAAATTGTCGTTGCTAATTCCTTCAACTTAAGTAATGCGAAATCGAACTCGTAATTGTTCAACAGCGCAGAGATCTGTTGCAACTGTTCACGTTGTCCCGTGTCGACTAGCATGGCCTCAAGCCGTGGCAACAGTTTTATAGCATCGGAGTCACCTTCGGTGAGCATATGCTGCAGACGCTCTAGCAAATCATTGGGATCTTCATGTAATAAGTTATCTCTGGTCACACCCTCTATAGCCGATTGCGGATCTTCTTCATGCAACATGGACAACCCATCGAACAGGGTATTAAAGGCATCACGAAACGCCTGCGGCAATTTGGCATCGCACTCTTTACTCCCTGTCAACATTCGTTCCATATTCGCCGCCTCCTGCTGCAATATAAGCGCCCCGATGTTTCCTGCTACACCTTTGAGGGTATGCAGCTCACGCCTGGCATCTTCGCAATTACCCTCCGCCAACTGCTGCTCAATGAACTCCACCGCATTACGATGGCTAGCGGCGAACTCTCTGAGAAGTTTAAAAAATAGTTGCTTGTTACCTCCGATTCGTTCCAAACCCCAACGCAAATCTATACCTGGAAGACTGTCCGGAAGCGCTCCATTTTCAGAGGATTCAAGCGGTTGTTGCGTTTTATCTGTAACCCTCAACCAACGACTAAGAGTTGTAAACAGTTGCGGCGGATCTATAGGTTTGGGTATATGCTCGTTCATACCGGCTTCCAAGCAACGTTCCCGCTCACCGCTCATGGCATGTGCGGTCATAGCTATCACCGGCAATCTTGCATAACGCTGATCGGAGCGTATCATCCTGGTGGTTTGATAGCCGTCCATCTCCGGCATCTGGATATCCATTAGCACTAAGTCATAGTCGCGGTTATGTATGGCATCAAGCGCCTCCCAACCATTTCCCACCACGTCCACATTCACCCCCATATCCGACAAGATCTCCTGCGCGACCTGTTGATTGATGAGGTTGTCCTCCACCAACAACACCTGACCGGAAAGTTGCTGTTCACCCAACTTCACAGTACGGCCACCTTTGCCGTTGCCGCCCTGATTTAATACACGGATCACAGCATCGAATAATGTTGATGGACTTACCGGCTTGATCAGAAAACCGTCCAACCCAGCCAACTCCGCCTGACGCATCACCTCTTCCCGCCCATAGGCGGTTATAAGAATTACGGCCGGAATATGCTGAAGACCATCTCCCTGTTTGATCCGCCTTCCCGCATCCACACCATTCATTATCGGCATGCGCCAATCCATCAGAACCAGTTGGAATGGCCGTCCCTCGGAATCAGCCTGCCGTAATAGACCTAACGCCTCTGCGGCATTTGTTGCGGTAGTTACCTCAAAGGTAAAAGAGGCTAAACGTTCACCGATAATCTCCAGGTCTGATACATTGTCATCCACCAGTAACACGCGCAGACCACGCAGATCCGGTTCCAGTATCAATTTTCCATCTGCCTGAGCTGCAATCTCAAATGGCAGACTAAAACTGAAAGAACTGCCCTCACCGAGAACACTCTGCACCTCCATCTCCCCTCCCATCAGATGGACAAGGTGATTACATATACTAAGCCCCAGTCCGCTACCACCATAACGGCGGGTGGTGGAATCATCCAACTGGGTGAATGCGCTGAACAGGCGCGGTATCTCGGCCTCTTCTATCCCGATACCTGTATCGGTAACGCAGAACCTCAACCAAACCAGATTATCTTCGCGTCGTAGCCGTTGTATATTTACCTGGATTTCGCCTTGCTCGGTAAACTTGATGGCGTTACCTACCAGGTTGGCCAGAACCTGACCCAACCGCAACGAATCCCCAACCAAACCATCCGGCACTTCGCGTTCACGGCGAAAATAGATGGCAAGCCCTTTCTCTTCCGCCCGCAGCATGGTGATATTGGCCAGATTCTCGTACACCTCATCCAGGGAGAAGTCTTTCTTTGCCATCTCCAGCTTTCCGGCCTCTATGCGGGAAAAGTCCAGGATGTCGTTAATCACCCCCAGCAACGTCTGGGCCGAGTGTTGAATCTTATCTATATAGTGGTATTGGCGTTTGTTGAGATTGGTCTGCAAGGCAAGATAGCTGAAGCCGATGATGGCATTCATGGGGGTGCGGATTTCATGGCTCATGTTGGCCAAAAAATAACTCTTAAAACGGTTAGCCTGCTCCGCCTCGGCCTTGGCCAGCGCCAACGCAGATCTTTGCCGCCGGACCTGCGCCACCCATAGAAGGGTTAGCAATAGCAACATCGTAGCGCCAGCCACTACCTGCCATAACAAGGTATAGTCCACCTCCACATCATAACGGATGGCCAGGGACTCCTGACGAATGGCGCGCCGCTCATCATCTCCGATAGCATTTAACGCCTTGTTTAAGATCGGCACCAGTTCCGGCCAGTCTTTACGCACACCCATGGCAAGATCGTTATTGTAGGGCGCTGGTGCCGCAACCTTGAGGTTCCCCAACCCCAGCTTGTCGATCAAATAGCTGGCCATGGTCAGATTGCCTACATAGGCATCTGCCTTACCACTGGCGACCGCCTCCAACGCCTTTGCCGTATCGTCGGTCAACAGTTGTTGCAGTGTCGGATAATCACGATCAAGATACTCTCGGGTAACATAGTTGCGTTCAACGGCAACCCGCCAACCCGATAGATCATCCATATCTGTAATCAACGGTGCATCCGCGCGTGTTACGATCATGAATGGAAAATGCAAATACGACTCAGTGAAGTTCAAAAACTCCGAGCGCTTGGGTGAAGGATTGAGCGCTGGCAGCACATCGACCTCACCCCTCTTGGCGCGTTCTACAGATTGCACCCATGTCTGCTTCGGGTCGTATTGCAGCTCCACCCCCAGCAGATCGGAAAGTCGGTGCATAAACGCAGACGAAATGCCACGATATCTGCCATCTTTGTCGATAAATTCTATCGGCTCCCATATGGGATCCAGACCGAGCCGAAGAATGGGATGTGCCTTTAACCAGGCCCGCTCCTTTTCACTCAAAGACAGCTCTGGTGCATCCGTGCGCCCTTTGACGTCAGGCACCCATTTATTCAGAATGGCGCGCCGCTCTTTCTCCGTGATGTCGTCCAACGCCTTCTGTAATATCCCACGCAAGATGGGCCAGTCTTTGCGTACGCCAATGGCATTGACCGAGGATGTCTCTGAGATCTTGCCTTGTATCTGCAGATTGGATATCAACTCACGCTCTATCAGATAGAGCGCCACCGCGCGGTTGCCTATGTAGGCATCTGCCGCCCCCTTGGATACCGCATCAAGTGCGTCGCTGGTGTCCGCATACTCCTTGAGTGTAATTTTCGGATAGCGCTCCTCCAAAATCTTTCTAATGACAAATCCTTTTTCCACGGCAACACTCCTACCTTCCAGGTCAACGAGACCATGTGCGTATGGGGCTCCCCTGCGCGCGATGATGACGTGAGGAATAGTGAGATAGGGATCGGTAAAAAGAAAATCATCTGCCCGGCTTGGATATGGGGTAATACCGACAATGGCAGGCAGACGCTGCGCCTGCACTGCTGAATAGAGCTCGTTCCAGCTTCCGGGGTGCAAAGACAACACCCCGCCGATCCTTAGATTCATGGCGCGTACAAAATCGGCGCCAATACCACTAGACCGCCCTTTCTTATCCACGAAATCCATCGGAGGCCATGCATTCATTACACCGATTTCTATCCTGGGATGTCCTGACAACCAGATCTGCTCTTCGCGGGTAAGACCCAGTGCATCCAAGGATGGCTTTTGGGCATCCAGAGAAATCCAGCTCTTACTAATGGCGCGCCGTTGTTTGCTTTCTATAGCGGTGAGCGCCTTTTGCAGGATGCTGGCGAATTCAGGCCAGTCGTTGCGACAACCCATGGCAAGTCTGCTCGGCTGTCCATAACTGGCGGCAATGCGCAGATTGGAGATCTCTTCACGTTCCAACCAATAGCTGGCCACACCCACGCTCATTATGGTGGCATCTGCAGCGCCCAGCGCTACCTGTCTTAAAGCCGAAGGAATATCAGCGGCCTCTTGGATATCCACTTCAGGCATGTGTTTATGCAGAAGTCCGATGATGGAATAGCCGCGCGGCAGGACCACAGTATGCCCAGACAGATCTTCTTCGCTGCGAAGGTCCTCGCGCGTTCCACGAGTAATGATCACCCGCTGGCTTGTCACATAAGTATCGGTAAAGAGCAGGTGTTGCTCACGCTCATCAGTGCGATTAAGCAGTGGCAGCAAATCCACCTCTTTGGTAAAACCCTTCTGCAGGCTCTCCTGCCAGTTCTTGGTCGGCACGAGATCGAACGTCAAACCCAAGCTAGATCCCAGTAGCTTTAGATAGTCGGCTGATATACCCCTATGTTGTCCCTGAGCATCACGGAATTCATAGGGGGCAAAATCAGGATCAATGGCAATACGCACACGAGGATGCCGAGCAAGCCATTGCTGTTCGGCAGAAGTAAGATTCATTGCTGACGCATTAAACTCGTTAGAAACGCCAGTCCCACCTATAGCCGCACCTTGCCATGCACAGCAGAACACTCCGACCAACAGCCATGTCAGTAGCGGGGCAATCAATGGTTTGCGGCAATTTATCATTAGATTAAGATTCGACCATATTCAGGTCATTTTCAAGCATGCGCACCCCATTGAGAGATAGTAAAATTGATATGGTGCCGGTTTTACCATACCCTCTCATTGATCCACTGCTCCGTTAGTCATATTCTTGTAACACCATGACCACAGGACGAATAATCTTTATCTTAGTCTTTCTCAGCGTTCTCGCGCTGGCCAATCTCTATGTCTACCGGCGCTTCTTCCGCCAGATATCGCCGCGTCTACATAATGTAGGCGGTATATTGATGGGTCTGGTAATGGTCGGGGAGATCCTATTCGTACTGGACGTATTCTTCGGCCTGTTTCCCGAATCGCTAACCTTCTATATAGTGTTAAGCAGCCTTATCGGCGCCACCTTCATGCTGTTCGTGGTAGCCCTGGTTTATGATCTAATCGTATCTCTGTACAGACGTGTTCCACTATATCAGGAACGACGCCGGACCATAAAAGTGATATTCGATAGCGCGGCACTCGCAATGGCGCTTTCCTACCTCGGCATAGGTTTTTACCAGGGAGCACAGGACCCGCTGGTGAACGATGTGGTGGTAAGGATCAAGGGATTCCCATTCAACGGTTTAACAATCGTGCAGCTGACGGATGTGCACATAGGGCGCACTTTGAAGCGTGATTTTCTTAAGGGTGTCGTCTCCAAGACCAACGCCATGCAGCCGGACATAGTGGTGATAACGGGTGATCTCTATGACATGTCCCCCAACGATATCGCCTATGATCTTGAGCCATTGAAGGAGCTCAAAGTACCCACCTACTTCGTGACTGGCAACCACGAATATTTTCACGGTGTCGAACCCATCCTGAAGTCCGTACGCTCCCTGGGTATCACAGCTTTGACCAACCATGCGGTCCGTATCGGCAATGAAGACAACTATTTCAATCTGGTCGGACTCAACGACGTCACCGGCAAACGCTTTGGTGTGTTTCCTCCTGACGTGGAGAAAGCCTATCAGGGCGTAGATCCATCAAAACCCATCATCGTGCTGGCCCACCAACCAAAATCCATTGAGCTGATCCAGGATAAGCGCTGCGACCTGATGCTTAGTGGCCACACCCATGGTGGCCAGATCTTTCCCTTCGGCCTGCTGGTGAAACTCGCCCAACCATTCATTTCGGGACTGCACGAATTTCAAGATGGAAAGCAGATATTCGTCAGCCGTGGCACGGGATATTGGGGACCGCCACTGCGGGTGTTTGCCCCTAGCGAGATCAGCAGGATTGTTATTACCAACAAGTAAAACCGTAGCACACTACATTAGGCGACCATGATTGGCTATCGCCCGGAGGACCGGGCTCCTACGCGCTCGTTCTGCTCCTGCGGCGCTGGTGAACCTGCTTGTTTGATGTCGTAGGTTCAAATTGTGGTTTTCTCCAGGCACAAAAAAAGACCGCACATAGACGGCCTTTTTTTATTTGGTAGCGGGGGCAGGATTTGAACCTACGACCTTCGGGTTATGAGCCCGACGAGCTGCCAGACTGCTCCACCCCGCAGCTGGATTGCGCATATTACACACACCTCCTGCAATCATCAAGTGTTATTTCCTTGCGCTACGCGCTGGAAGCATATAGCCTATGGCGCTTCTGGTTTTTCTGATGGCCATAATCACTGATGTTGAGGGCATATGTAGATGTATCGTGAAGAATTAAAAGTACTGGACTGCACCATTCGAGACGGAGGTCTGATCAATAACTACCAGTTTTCTGATGATCTGGTAAAGGCCGTCTACCGCGCCGCGTGTGACTCCGGGGTGGATATAATCGAATTGGGCAAGAAGCTTGCCGTCAGCGACGAATACACCAGAGAGAAATACGGCAAATGGAATTTCTGTGATGATGATGATCTCAAGATGATTATCGACTCCCATGAAAGTGATTACCGTCCGCTTATTGCTGTGATGTTCGACGTGGGTCGTGTTGATATTCAGGCGCTGAAGCCGGTCGACCAAAGCCCTATCGACATGATCCGCACCGCCTGCTACGTCCCAGATACGGAAAAGGGTATAGATCTGGCCAAGCGCAGCAAGGATCTCGGCTATCAAACCACCATAAACATCATGGCCCCTTCCGCCGCCATCCGCACCGATCTGATCGAGGCCCTGGTAGAGGTAAGCAAGTCGGATGAGGTGGACTACCTCTACCTGGTGGACAGCTACGGGGCCTACTACTCTGAGCAGGTGACTGATTACCTGAATCTATATAAGGAATTCTGCCCAAATAAAGAGCTGGGATTTCACGCCCATAACAACCAGCAGCTGGCCTTTTCCAACACCCAGCAGGCCATCATAGATGGCGTGAACCTGCTGGATGCCACTATCAATGGCATCGGCCGCGGCGCTGGTAACTGCAATCTGGAACTGCTGTTGAATTTCCTGAAGAATCCCAAGTTCAACGTCGCTCCGATTTACAAAACAATCCAGGAACACTTCGTGCCACTGCGTGAGGAGATCGAATGGGGCTTCAACGATATCTATGGCATCAGTGGCCACCTGAACCAACATCCGCGCGCCGCTATGAAGTGCCGTGCAGACAAGGAACGCATGGACAAGTGCTATGACTTCCTGCGGGAATGTACCACCGATGAGATCTAGATTGTTTCAGTAGCACAAAAAGGCAGGTTAGATACCTGCCTTTTTCATTTCTGAAGACTATGCCTGCTCCAATTCGATCAGGGTCCCGCAGAAATCCTTGGGATGAAGAAACAGCACCGGTTTGTTATGGGCCCCTATCTTAGGTTTCCCATCCCCCAGCACGCGGGCGCCGTCCAGCTGCAACTTAGCAGTAGCTGCATCAATATCGTCCACTTCGAAGCATATATGATGCATGCCGCCGCTGGGGTTGCTCTCCAGAAACTTGGCTATAGGTGATGCATCACCCAGTGGGTGCAACAGCTCGATCTTGGTATTGGGCAGCTCCACAAAGATGGTAACCACGCCGTGTTCCGGAAGTTCCAGGGGCGCTGAGACCTGCGCGCCCAGGGTATCACGATAGATGGCCGCAGCGGACGCCAGATCCGGTACCGCGATGGCGATGTGATTTAGTTTGCCAATCATGTTATGCCTTCTCCTATGTCCCCTCTCCCAAGATTGGGGAATGGTTAGGGTGAGGGCTGAATAATTCTTAGATTACCCCCTCACCCCAGCCCTCTCTCCAAAGGTGAGAGGGCGAATGTCCTACGGTCTTAAGTTTGTTACTTGATAACCCATAGATTTAAGGTTTTAAAAAGATCCCTATCAGTTCAGACGCCGCCAGGGTAGGCGGCGTGGTGCCAGCAACTACTGCCTGCTCCAGTTCGGCGATGCGCTCACTGGCCTTGGGGTCTTGGTGTAGGGCGCTTATCAGGCCTTCCGAGATCTCAGACCACATCCAACTCTTGGCCTGTTGCGCCCTCCTCTCCGCCTTTTCACCGCTTGTGTCTATGACGCGGCAATACTCCTCCACCGTCTGCCAGATCACGTCTATCCCCTGCCTTTCCAACGCAGAGCAGGTCTTGACCGGGACCTGCCAATTCCTGGTACGGGGATGCAGCAGCATAAGGGCGCTAAGATAGTCGGCAGCCGAGTGCCGGGCCGTGGTAGCCATCTCACCGTCCGCCTTGTTGACGATGATCATATCGGCCAGTTCCATGATGCCGCGCTTGATCCCCTGTAGCTCATCGCCGCCACCGGGCAACAACATCAGTAGAAACATGTCGGTCATATCCGCCACCGCAGTCTCGGATTGTCCTACTCCCACCGTCTCCACGATCACCACATCAAAACCGGCGGCCTCACAGATCAGCATGCTCTCCCTGGTGCGACGCGTAACCCCACCCAGGGTGCCTCCAGTGGGAGATGGACGGATAAAGACATCATCACGCTGGCTTAGGGTCTCCATCCTGGTCTTGTCGCCCAGGATGGAACCACCGGTGATGGCGGAAGATGGATCCACTGCCAGTACCGCCACCCGGTGTCCCAGGTCGGCGATATGATTGCCCAAGGCCTCGATGAAGGTGGACTTGCCCACCCCGGGGACGCCGGATATCCCGATTCGCACAGACCGGCCTGAGGCAGGAACCAACTGCTCCAGCATCCGCACCGCCGCGGCGCGATGATCCTCCCGGCTGGATTCCACTAGGGTGATGGCGCGCGCCAGGGAGCGGCGGTTACCCGCCAGCACCTCTGTCGACAATACCGCCGGATCTATCATTCAAACTCCATGATCACCTGATCTACCCGCAGGCTGTCACCCACCTGGGCTTCAATCTTAGCCACGACTGCATCCTGTTGGGCGCGCAGTACATTCTCCATCTTCATGGCCTCGATCACCGCCAGCTCCTCTCCAGCCTTGACCTCATCACCCTCTACCACCGACAGCTTGACCAGCAAACCAGGCATGGGCGAAAGCAGATATCTGGATAGATCTGGCGGCTCCTTCTCCAGCATGAACGCCTGCATCTCGGCCGAGCGTGGCGTCATCACCAGGGCGCTTGTCTGATTACCCATGTGTAGCAGATGTAACTGGATCCCCTCCCTCTCCACCTGGAAACATGCGGCTTTACCGTTGATGGTGCACCGGAACAACGGTTGCCCCAGTTGCCAATCCGAGAGTACCTCATAGCCCTTCCCGGCATACTCCACCAGACAGCCGCCCGGCATCGGGCTTGCGGTCACAGCGTGTTGTTCGCCGTTGATGATCACCACCCAGTCGTTGCCCACCTCTCGTTCCATACTGGGCATCTGGCCGCTGATGTGTGCGGCCCGATCCTGATAGCTGCGATGGATCATGGCCGCTACCGCTATGGTCTTGGCCGGGTCGTCCTGAGGTACGCAACTGGCGTCGAAACCATCCGGATACTCCTCGGCAATAAAGTTAGTGCTGAGCCGTCCTTCGATAAACCGGGGATGGGCCATCAGGGCGTTTAGGAAACTGATGTTGTGCTTCACGCCACGGATGTAATAGGCATCCAGGGCATCCTGCATGCGGGTGATGGCCTGGGCGCGATCTTGGCCATAGGTCACCAGCTTGGCGATCATGGGGTCGTAAAACATGGAGACCTCGCCACCCTCGTAGACGCCGGTATCCACCCGTACCCCCTCACCCTCTGGTGGCAGATAGTGCACCAGACGACCGATGGATGGCAGGAAATTCTTGAACGGGTCCTCGGCATAGACGCGGGACTCGATGGCCCAGCCGGTTAGTTTCACATCCTCTTGCCTGAGGGGCAGTTCTTCACCATTGGCCACCCGGATCATCAGCTCTACCAGATCCTGACCGGTGATAAACTCGGTTACCGGATGCTCCACCTGCAGGCGGGTGTTCATCTCCAGGAAATAGAAGTTGCGCTTGGCATCGACGATAAACTCCACGGTACCGGCGCTGCGGTAGTCCACCGCCTGGGCCAGGGCCACCGCCTGTTCACCCATCGCCTTGCGCGTATTCTCATCCAGGAACGGAGACGGCGCCTCTTCGATCACCTTCTGATGGCGACGTTGAATCGAGCACTCACGCTCCCCCAGGTAGATGCAGTTGCCGTGGGTATCCGCCAACACCTGGATCTCGATGTGACGCGGCTCCTCGATAAACTTCTCTATGAATACGCGTTCATCGCCGAAACTGGAACGGGCCTCGTTGGTGGCACGCTCAAAGCCGTCGCGGCACTCCGCCTCGTTCCAGGCCACGCGCATGCCCTTGCCGCCGCCACCGGCGGAGGCCTTGAGCATCACCGGATAACCGATGCCATTGGCGATCTCCACCGCATGATCAGTGTCTTTGACCACATCGGTATAACCGGGGATGGTATTGACTCCGGCTGCCTGCGCCAGCTTCTTGGAGGTAATCTTGTCCCCCATGCTGTTGATGGCCTTGGTGGCCGGACCGATGAAGGCTATACCCTCTTTTTCCAGGGCCTCGCAAAAGGCGGAGTTCTCGGACAGGAAACCGTAACCGGGATGCACCGCCTGGGCTCCGGTATCCCTACAGGCCTGGATGATGCGATCCATCACCAGATAACTCTCGGCCGAGGGCGCGGCCCCGATGTGTACCGCTTCATCCGCCATCTGTACATGCATGGCGTCCTTATCCGCGTCGGAGTAGACGGCTACGGTCTTGATCCCCATCTTCTGTGCGGTACGCATGACCCGGCATGCGATCTCGCCGCGGTTAGCTATTAATATCTTTTCAAACATTCGGTTGTTGTCTCATCCAATATCTAAAACTACGTCATTCCCGCGTAGGCGGGAATCCAGTAACTCAAAACTGACGATAGATCGATCATTAAACCAAATCCTGATACAAATCCCTCCAATCAGGATTCATCTTTTCAATCCTCTTTATCTTCCATGCCCGTTCCCACTTCTTGATGCAATTCTCCCGATATATAGCTTCTTCAATACTTTCATGCATTTCATACCACACAAGAATATGCACACCGTATTTATTGCTGAACCCATCCACTAAATCGTTTTTGTGTTCCCAAATCCGTTTTAATAGATTCGAAGTTACTCCCGTATAAAGTGTTCCATTGCGTTTACTAGCTAAAATGTACACACATGGTTGTCGTTCCATTTCAACCTCAATGTCCTATTCCCTGGATTCCCGCCTACGCGGGAATGACGACTAAACTTACAACGGTATATTCCCATGCTTGCGCCACGGGTTCTCCAGATCCTTATCCCTTAACATCGACAAGGAACGACATATCCGCTTGCGCGTGGAGTGCGGCATGATCACATCGTCGATAAAGCCGCGAGCACCGGCCACGAACGGGTTGGCGAACTTCTGCCGGTACTCTTCGGTGCGTTGCGCGATCTTCTCCGCGTCGCCGATGTCCTTACGGAAGATGATCTCCACCGCCCCCTTGGGGCCCATCACCGCGATCTCCGCCGTTGGCCATGCCAGGTTCACGTCACCACGCAGGTGTTTGGAGGCCATAACGTCATAGGCCCCACCATAGGCCTTGCGAGTAATCAGCGTCACCTTGGGCACTGTGGCCTCAGCATAGGCGTATAGCAGTTTGGCTCCATGTTTGATAATGCCGCCATACTCCTGGGAGGTTCCGGGCAGGAACCCAGGCACATCCACCAGGGTGATAATCGGGATATTGAAGGCATCGCAGAAACGTACAAAACGTCCGGCCTTTTTAGCGGAGTCGATATCCAGACAACCGGCCAGCACCATGGGCTGGTTCGCCACTATGCCCACCGTGGACCCCTCCATGCGCGCCAGACCTATAACGATGTTGCCCGCGTAGTCCGGCTGCAGTTCAAAGAAGTCGTTGTCATCCACCATCTTGTGGATCAACTCCTTCATGTCATAGGGCTTGTTTGGATCAGCAGGAACCAAGGTATCCAAAGATGGTATCTTACGATCGGCTGTATCTTCAGTTGGCCACACCGGCGGCCGCTCCTTGTTACTGGCCGGCAGGAAATTGACAAAGCGGCGCAGCATCAGCAGCGCCTCCACATCGTTATCAAACGCCAGATCCGCCACGCCGGACTTGCTGGTGTGGGTGATGGCGCCACCCAACTCCTCCGCCGTCACCTCTTCGTGGGTCACGGTCTTAACCACATCCGGCCCGGTCACGAACATATAGGAGCTATCTTTCACCATGAAGATGAAATCGGTCATGGCCGGTGAGTAGACCGCGCCGCCCGCACAGGGACCCATGATCATGGAGATCTGCGGCACTACGCCGGAGGCCAGCACGTTGCGCTGGAATACGTCGGCATAGCCAGCCAGAGAATCTACGCCCTCCTGGATGCGTGCTCCACCGGAGTCGTTCAGACCCACCACTGGGGCGCCTACCTTCATGGCGTGATCCATTATCTTGCAGATCTTCTGGGCGTGGGCCGCGGACAGGGAACCACCGAACACGGTGAAGTCCTGACTGAATACAAATATAAGTCGGCCGCACACGGTGCCATAGCCGGTCACCACGCCGTCGCCCGGTATGCTCTGCTGCTCCATACCGAAGTCGGTGCAGCGGTGTTCCATAAACATGTCCCACTCTTCGAAGCTGCCGGGATCCAGGAACAGCTCTATGCGCTCTCGCGCGGTGAGCTTGCCCTTGGCATGCTGCTTGGCGATACGATCCTCACCGCCGCCCAGACTGGCCCTGCTGCGCTTCTCTTCCAGTTGATGGATTATCTCCTGCATCTGTTTCTCCAGATAACTTAACTTTTAATCTCTACTATACCGTCGTCCCCGCGTAGGCGGGGACCCAGGGAAATATCAATATGGATTCCCGCCTGCGCGAGAATGACAATAGTTTATTTAGTTAAACCAAATCCTGATACAAATCATTCCAACCAGGATTCATCTCTTCAATCCTCTTTATCTTCCAGGCCCGTTCCCACTTTTTGATGCATTTCTCTCGATGTATGGCTGAATCCATAGTCTCATGCATCTCATACCAAACCAGGATATATACTCCATACTGTTTACTAAACCCATCTACTAAATCGTTCTTGTGTTCCCAAACACGCTTTACTAGATTCTAAGTTACTCCTGTATAAATCGTTCCATTGCGTTTACTAGCTAAAATGTACACACATGGTTGTCGTTCCATTTCAATCTCACTGCCCTTTTCCCTGGGTTCCCGCCTACGCGGGAACGACGATTATCTAAATCCCTTGGACCTAGACACTCATCCCTATACCCTATTCTTTCTTTCCTGAATCAACTTCAGTACTTCAGCAGCTGCCTGCGGAATATTGGTACCTGGACCATACACTGCGGCAACCCCAGCCTCCAGCAGCATGGCGTAATCCTGTGGTGGTATCACACCACCGCATACCACCAATATGTCCTCAGCCCCTTCCTGCTTCAGGGCCTGCATCAACTGCGGCACCAGGGTCTTGTGGCCTGCGGCCAGGGATGACACCCCGATCACATGCACATCGTTCTCTGCCGCCTGCTTGGCAGCCTCTTCCGGGGTCTGGAACAGGGGGCCGATGTCTACATCAAAACCCAGATCGGCATAGGCGGTGGCAATCACCTTAGCACCACGATCATGACCGTCCTGCCCCATCTTCACCACCAACATGCGGGGGCGGCGTCCCTCCTGCTTGGCGAACTCATCTATCTGTTGCTTGATCATATTGAATCCCTCGTCCCCCTCATACACACCGGCGTAGACACCGGAAACGGTGCGGGTAACGGCGCGATGCCTTGCGTAGACCAACTCCAGGGCATCGGAGATTTCACCCACCGTAGCGCGGACCCGGGCCGCGTCCACCGCCAGAGCCAACAGGTTACCGCTGCCATCTCTGGCCGCTGCAGTGAGTGCATCCAGGGCCTGGCGACAGGCTGCATCATCGCGCTCGGAGCGCGTCTTTTCTAGCCGCCTGATCTGAGATTCGCGCACCGCCGTATTGTCGATATCCAGCACATCCACCTCAGGCTCCTGATCCGGACGGTATTTATTCACCCCCACGATCACCTCTTCCCCACGATCTATGCGGGCCTGACGGATGGCCGCCGCCTCTTCGATACGCAGCTTGGGCATGCCGGAGATCACGGCCTTGGTCATGCCGCCCAGCTCTTCCACCTCGGCGATCAGCTTGCGCGCCTCCTGCACCATGGAGTCGGTGAGACTCTCCACATAGTAGGAGCCTGCCAACGGGTCCACCACATTGGTGATGCCGGTCTCCTCCTGGATCACCAGTTGGGTGTTGCGGGCGATGCGCGCCGAGAAATCGGTGGGCAGCGCCAGCGCTTCATCGAAGGAGTTGGTGTGCAGGGACTGGGTACCACCCAGCACTGCGGCCATGGCCTCTATGGTAGTGCGCATCACATTGTTGTACGGGTCCGTGGCGGTGAGACTGACACCGGAGGTCTGGCAGTGGGTGCGTAACATCAGGGAGCGCTGATCCTTGGGAGAAAACAGCTCCTGCATCAGCTCCGCCCACAACAGACGGGCGGCGCGCAGCTTGGCCACCTCCATAAAGAAGTTCATACCGATGGCGAAGAAGAATGAAAGTCGCGGGGCAAACTTGTCCACATCCAGCCCCTTGGCGATGGCGGTACGCACATACTCCAGACCGTCGGCGATGGTGAAGGCCAGCTCCTGCACGCAGGTGGCCCCCGCCTCCTGCATGTGATAGCCGGAGATAGAGATGGAGTTAAATTTGGGCATGTTCTCGGCGGTGAAGGCGATGATGTCCGACACGATGCGCATAGATGGTTCCGGTGGATAGATGTAGGTATTGCGCACCATGAACTCTTTTAGAATATCGTTCTGCAGGGTACCGGCCAGCTGTTGTGGCGTCACTCCCTGCTCCTCGGCGGCGACGATATAGTTGGCCATGATAGGCAACACAGCACCATTCATAGTCATGGATACAGAGACCTGATCCAGTGGGATGCCATCGAACAGGATCTTCATATCCTCCACCGAGTCGATGGCTACACCGGCCTTACCCACGTCACCGGTCACCCGGGGGTGGTCGGAATCATATCCTCTGTGGGTGGCCAGATCGAAGGCGACAGACAAACCCTGCTGACCAGCAGCAAGGTTGCGCCGGTAGAAGGCATTGGACTCCTCGGCGGTGGAAAATCCGGCGTACTGACGTACGGTCCAGGGCCTTCCTGCATACATGGTGGCCTTGGGGCCGCGCACGAAGGGGGCGAAACCCGGCAGACTGTCGCAGTGTGCAATATGGTCCAGATCGGCGGCGGTATACAGAGGCTTGACCTCGATACCTTCCGGGGTGTTCCAGGTTAGTTCTTCCAGCGGGCGTCCACGCAACTCTTTCGTAGCGAGTTCGCTCCACTGTTCAGGTTTTGGCTTGGGGAAATCGGCCATATACGACTGCTCCTAAATGAGTAAATAGTATCACTACTATCCCGGTATCCCCTCTCCCCTGCGAGGAGAGGGTTAGGGTGAGGAGGACAGTTACAGTTCCCCCTCATCCCCGACCCTTCTCCCCAAGGGGAGAAGGGACTCAAGTTAAAATATCTCAGGAAATTTGTACCATAAGCTACTTGGCATAACCGATACTATGCAACGCATCCGCAATCTCACTCAGGATGACCGGATCGTCGATAGTGGCCGGGACCCTATACTCCTGACTATCGGCGATCTTCTTCATGGTGCCGCGCAAGATCTTACCGGATCTGGTCTTGGGCAGACG
This sequence comes from Sedimenticolaceae bacterium, assembly GCA_050297535.1. Classification (GTDB taxonomy): domain Bacteria; phylum Pseudomonadota; class Gammaproteobacteria; order Chromatiales; family Chromatiaceae; genus JAAGZL01. Next base: position 36,595 of record JBNKSV010000012.1, on the reverse strand, counting down.
TTCCACCACTATCACCAGCTTGAAGGCGGCGACCGGGCCGATCTTCTCTCTGACCATGGCTATACACTCGGCCTTGATCTCGGCATGATCTCTATCCACTCCGGCCTTGAGCACCACCATACCAAGTGGCAGCTCACCCTTAAGCTGATCTTCCACCCCGATGACGGCGCATTCTGCCACATCCGGGTGAGCGGCAAGTACCTCTTCCATACCACCGGTAGAGAGCCGATGTCCGGCCACGTTGATGATGTCGTCGATGCGGCTCATAATCCAGAGATAGCCGTCCTCGTCCTTATAACCGGCATCTCCGGTTAGATAGTAGCCTTCATGGGCACTCAGGTAAGAATCTATGTAGCGCTCGTCATTGTTCCACAGGGTGGGCAGACAGCCTGGGGGCATGGGCAGTTTGATCATAATGCTGCCAATATCGCCAGGAGCCACCTGTTCACCATTGGCATCCAGCACTTGCACATCATAGCCAGGTACAGCCCTCGACGGTGAACCAGCCTTGACCGGCAACTGTTCGATACCCATGCAGTTGGCGGCGATGCCCCAACTGGTCTCGGTCTGCCACCAGTGGTCTATCACCGGCACCTGAAGATGTTCTTCCGCCCAGTGCAGGGTATCCGGATCGCAGCGCTCTCCGGCCAGGAACAGGGTGCGAAAGTTGGACATATCATACTTCTTGACCAGTTCGCCCTTAGGGTCCTCACGCTTGATGGCGCGAAAGGCGGTAGGAGCGGTGAACATAACGCTACAGTTGTGTTCTGAGATGACGCGCCAGAAGGCGCCTGGATCCGGCGTGCCTACCGGCTTGCCTTCGTACACGATGGAGGTACAACCATGCAACAACGGCGCATAAACGATATATGAATGACCTACCACCCAGCCCACGTCTGAGGCAGCCCAGTAGACCTCACCTGGTTGCACGTTGTAGATGTTCTTCATGGTCCATTTCATGGCCACGGCATGGCCGCCGTTATCCCGCACCACACCCTTGGGTATGCCGGTGGTGCCGGAGGTGTAGAGGATATACAAAGGATCGGTAGCGGCTACGGGTACGCAATCCACCGGTTCGGCGCAGGCAAACTCATCCGTCCAATCCAGGTCCCTGCCATCTAACAGCTCGGCCGCAAGTTGTGGGCGTTGCAAGATGATACAACGTTCCGGCTTATGGCTGGATATCCCAATAGCCTCATCCAGCAACGGCTTGTATGGAATAATCTTCTTGACCTCAACACCGCAGGATGCGGAGAGGATAATCTTAGGTTTGGCGTCGTCGATCCTGGTCGCCAGCTCCTTTGCAGCGAAGCCACCGAATACCACGGAATGGACCGCTCCAATACGGGCGCATGACAGCATAGCCACCACCGTCTCCAGCACCATCGGCATGTATATGAGTACCCGATCGCCCTTGGTTACTCCCTGTTTGCTGAGTACACCGGCGAATTTGGCCACCCAATCCTTGAGTTCGGCATATGTCACCGTGCGTTGAGTGCCGGTAACCGGACTATCGTAGATCAAGGCGGCCTGATCAGCCCTGCCCTTCTCCACATGCCGATCAACCGCGTTATAGCAGGTATTCAGCTCTCCACCACGGAACCAGCGATAGAACGGCTTGTTGGAATCATCCAAAACCTTATCCCAAGGCTTGTACCAATCAATCTCCGCAGCGGCCTCGGCCCAGAAACCCTCTGGGTCTTCCATAGAACGTGTGTAAACTTTTTCGTAGCTCATAGTCTTTACTCTTTCTTGGCGTCTAAAGAATCTATGCCCAGCAACCTGCCTGCCTGACAAACTATTTGTTTTTTAACTGGTAATGTTACTTTATTATTATCTTATCCAATCATAAAGCCATAGCAAAACAAATAACAACTTTTTTGTATATGAGTATTTGTATGACTTATGCATAATATTGTTTTCTGCAGAAATACCATAATCAACTAAAGCAAAAACTCCTATCAATATCAGGTTTAGCTTGGAAATAGCTATACTTTCACCTGAAATGCGCCACAATCGGTATTCAAAGAAGCCGTAAGGTAATTAAGGTATGCGATTGGATTACATCTTCTCCCTCTTCGACAGAAGACCAAAAGGCATATTTAGATATGCCATTCCCATCACGCTTATAACGATTGCATTCTTATTACGTATGTGGATATGGCCCGTTGATGCCGGTCTGCAGTATGTCACTTTTTTCCCTGCAGTTGCGCTAACCGCTGTTTTTGCTGGATTCTGGCCGGGGCTGTTTTCCACGGTAATCTGTGTGCTACTCGCTGGTTACTTCTTTTTCTATCCCCACTATTCATTTGCAAGCCTGTTCCAGGCGAACAATGTATTATCAAATATAGTGTTTACCGCCGACGGTATCGTAGTAAGTTTCTTCATCGAATCCATGCATCGATTTCGTCGCAAGTACATGCATGAATTTAAAAAGTCTCAGGCTGCGCATTATGAATCGGAGCGTAATCGTCAACAGCTCGAAGGCATAATTCAGAATGTTCTTGACGGCATAATAACGATTGATTGTAAGGGCATTATCATCTCCTGCAACAAATCCGCCGCACAGATATTCGGCTATACCATTGATGAGTTACACGGTGAAAGTGTCTCTGTACTGATGCCTGAACCCGAAAGCAGCATGCATGATGAATACATACAACGTTATTTTCGTACCGGGAAAAAAAATATCATAGGATTTCAGCGCGAAGTGACCGGTTTGCGCAAGGACGGTTCCACCTTCCCGATGGAACTCGCCGTTAGTGAGGTAACCGGTGAACATCATATCTTTTCCGGTGTCATGCGTGACATCAGCGAACGCAAGGCTTATGAAGAACGCATGCATCACCTGGCACATCACGACCTGTTGACCGGACTACCTAACCGAACTCTGATGATAGACCGTCTGCAACAGATGCTTAAGAAGGCAAGGCGTGATGATTCAAAGGTAGCCGTACTTTTCATAGACCTAGATGGCTTCAAACCCATCAATGACACACTGGGGCATGATGTGGGGGACGAACTGCTAAAGGGGGTAACGGATCGGTTGCTAAAATGCTTGCGGGAATCAGATACTGCCGCCCGCCTTGGAGGCGACGAATTTATTGTTCTATTGCCGCATGTAATGACAGAGGAACATGCCACGCAAGTCGCGGAAAAGATACGCAAAGCAATCAACAAGCCGTTTATGATCTCTAGCCATACCCTTGCCATATCATCAAGCATTGGGGTAGCTATGTATCCCGATCACAGCGAGGAAGAGAGGGGGCTACTTAAACGTGCCGATACTGCTATGTATCACGCCAAGAATGCTGGACGTGACAATGTGAAAAATTTCCAGCCCCACATGGATGATATTTAACCAGAAAATTTTAGCCTTCGCTGACTTCTTAACCCAAGGCCGCGCTGCACAACCCCAACAGCCCTGCCGGAAACAGACCCAACGCCAGCATAGACAACCCGTTTATCGTCAGCAGCACCTGGGTATCTATGCCTACCGGCACCAGAGGGGTATCGTCGACCGGCTTGTCGAAGTACATTATCTTGACGATGCGGATATAGTAGAAGGCTCCGATGATGGACATAAACACGCCATAGAGGGCGATCCAGACCATGTCTATGCTCACCACCGCATCCAGCACGAACAGCTTGGCGAAGAAGCCGACAGTAGGAGGCACACCGGCCATGGAGAACATGAGCAACATCATCATGGCGGCATACCAAGGGCTGCGCTCGTGCAGTCCCTTGTAATCATCCAACTGGTCGGCCTCAAAACCCTTGCGACTGAGCATTATGACAATACCGAATCCGCCCAGGGCCATGATGGCGTAGACGATGGTATAGAACATGGCTGCCACATAGCCTTCCTGGGTCCCAGCCAACAGGCCCAGCAGGATAAAACCGACATGGGAGATGGTGGAATAGGCCAACATGCGTTTAATGTTGGTCTGGGCGATGGCAATAACGTTGCCGACAGTCAGTGACAGCACCGACATAACCACCAGCATCTGCTGCCAATCCTGCTGCAGTATACCCAGCCCATCCACCAACATACGCATGGCCAGGGCAAATGCCGCCAGTTTTGGGGCGCTACCGATAAACATGGTCACGGAGGTTGGAGCACCGTCATAGACATCCGGCACCCACATGTGGAACGGCACTGCACCCATCTTAAAGGAGAACCCGATGACCACGAACACCAGGCCGAACACCAGCACCATGTCGTTCATACCGGTTGTGGCCATGGACTGTGCTACGTCGGTGAAGATGATTGAGCCGGTCGCACCATAGATCATGGAGATACCGTAAAGCAGCATGCCGGATGCAATAGCGCCTAACACAAAGTACTTCATCGCCGCCTCAGAACCGACTTTAGATTCACGATCAAAGGCCACCATGGCATAGAGCGACAATGACAGCAGTTCCAGTCCCAGATAGATGGTTAGGAAGCTGTTGGCCGCGACCATGATCAGCATACCCAACACCGCAAACAAACCTAGGGTGTAATACTCGCCCTTAAACAGATCGCGCGCCCGCAGATAATCCTTGGCATAGAGGAAGGCGCCAGCGCTGATCAAACAGATCACGACCCGGAGCAGATCACCCATGGGATCCCGGATCACGCTACCGCTAAAGATAATATCTGTCCCCCCGCCGCCCACGACCATGGCCAACCCCGCTGTTGCCAGCAGAGTTATCTGGGCCATGGCATAGCTTACAATACGCTGTTCGTCCTTAAGAAACAGATCCACCACCAGGACCACACAGGCCATGGTGAGGAGAAAGACCTCTGGCAGGACCGGTATCAGACTGGACATTTCAAATTGCATTGATACTTACCTCGGCTCAGAGTTTCGATACAACTATGTGCTGCAACAGGTTCTTGATAGACGCGTCCATCACCTCGACCAGCGGCGCCGGCCAGAGACCCAGGATCAACACCGCGATCGCCAGAGAACCCAGGATAAAGAGTTCACGTCGGTTGATATCTTGCAGGGCCGCCACCTTGTCGTTGGCCACCGGTCCGAACACCACCCGCTTGATCATCCACAGGGTATAGGCCGCGCCCAGGATCAGGGTGGTAGCCGCCAGGAATGCGAACCAGAAGTCGGCGCGGAAGCTGGCCAGGATCACCATGAATTCGCCCACGAAACCGGAGGTTCCCGGCAGTCCGGCATTGGCCATGGCGAAGAACACCATCAATCCGGCAAAGATAGGCATGGTATGCACCACACCGCCATAATCACCGATCTCGCGGCTATGGATACGGTCATACAACACGCCCACACACAGGAACATGGCGGCGGAGATAAAACCGTGGGAGACCATCTGCACCATGCCGCCCTCCATGCCCAGGGCCGCGCCGCTGGCGCCATCTGAATGCTGAGCGATGATGAATACGATAAAGAAACCCAGGGTCACAAAGCCCATGTGGGCGATGGAGGAATACGCAATCAGCTTCTTCATGTCCTTCTGCACCAGGGCCACGAAACCGATGTAGACCACCGCGATCAGGGACATCGCAATGATCAACCAATCCAAGTGACTGCTAGCATCCGGGGTAATCGGCAGACTAAATCTTAGAAAACCGTAGCCGCCGATCTTCAACATGATAGCGGCCAGGATCACGGAGCCACCGGTGGGTGCCTCAACGTGGGCGTCCGGCAACCAGGTGTGCACAGGCCACATCGGCACCTTCACGGCGAAGGCCATGAGGAAGGCGACAAAGATCAGGATCTGCTCGTTCAGGCTTAGCTTCAGGCCGTGGAAGGTGATGATATCGAAGCTGCCCGACTGGAAGTACATATAGATCAGCGCCACCAGCATGAACACCGATCCGAAGAAGGTGTAGAGGAAGAACTTGATGGTGGCGTAGACCCGGTTCGGCCCGCCCCAGACACCGATGATCAGGAACATCGGGATCAGCATGGCCTCCCAGAACACGTAGAACAACATGGCGTCCAGGGCGCTGAACACACCTACCATCACACCCTCCATGATCAGGAAGGCGGCCATGTACTGGGCTGGTTTGTACTGGATCACCTCCCAGCCAGCCACCACCACGAAGATGGTGATGAAGGTAGTGAGTACGATCAGGGGCATGGATATGCCGTCCACACCCAGGTAGTACTCCACATTGAACTGGGAGATCCACATAGACCTCTCTATAAACTGCATCTGTGCCGTGTTCGCATCAAACCCGAACCAGAGCGGCAGGCTAACCAAAAAGGTCAGAACCGCAATCAGCAACGCAGTCCAGCGCGTGGCGTTGGTGTTTCTGTTGCCGCTGGCCAGCACCAGGACACCACCGATGATCGGTAACCAGATAGTCAGACTGAGTATTGGCAGATCAAGCATGCGATGTCCTTCAGATGATAACAAACCATGCCAGCAGACCAATCAGGCCCAGGATCATGGCTATAGCGTAATGAAATAGATAACCGGTCTGCACATTGCGAACCAGGGCGGCAATCCGGCCAACACCGTTGGCGGAACCGTTGATGATGATGTCATCAATGAGCTTTTGATCGCCCTTGTTCCAGAAGAAGCGGCCGATGCCACGGCTACCGCCGGCAAACAGAAACAGATATATCTCGTCGACAAAATACTTCTTGTCCAGCAGGGTGTAGATTGGGGCGAACAGGCCCTTGATCTTATCCGCCAAATCAGGACGCCGCATATAGATAAACCAGGCCACAAACAGACCCAACATGGCTATCCCGGTGATCCAGCCTATACCGTGCAGGACAAAGGCCCAGGGTCCGTGGAACTCTTCGCCCATGACTCCCAACACGTCATGTTGCGGCAACACATGGATAGAACTGGCAAACCAGTCGCCGAACAGCATCGGACCAACGGTAGGCCATCCGATCAATACGGACGGAATCGCCAACAGCACCAGCGGTATCCACACCACCTTGGGCGACTCATGCAGATGCGCCTTGGCATGTTCATCGCGCGGACCTTCTCCATGGAACACCAGGAAGAACATGCGGAAACTGTAGAGCGCGGTCACGAACACACCACCAACCACCATGGCATAGGCGTAACCGGAACCGGCTATGCTGGAGTGGTGCACCGCCTCGATGATCGCGTCCTTGGAGAAGAACCCGGCAAAGCCAGGGAACCCGATCAGGGCCAGAGAACCCAGTAAGGATGTCCAATAGGTGATAGGCATATATTTACGCACGCCACCCATATTGCGGATATCCTGATCGTGGTGCATACCGATGATCACGGAACCTGCGGCAAGGAACAGCAGGGCCTTGAAGAAGGCGTGGGTCATCAGATGGAAGATACCGGCGGCGTAGGCGGATGCGCCCAGGGCCACCATCATGTAACCGAGTTGGGACAGGGTGGAGTATGCCACCACTCGCTTGATGTCATTCTGCACGATACCGATCAGACCGGTGAACATGGCCGTGGTAGCGCCGATCACCAACACGAAACTCAGGGCGGTCTCCGACAGTTCATAGATCGGCGACATCCGCGCCACCATAAACACACCGGCGGTCACCATGGTAGCGGCATGGATCAGGGCGGAGATCGGGGTCGGACCTTCCATAGAATCTGGCAACCACACATGCAGCGGCACCTGGGCCGACTTACCCATAGCCCCAACGAACAACAGGATGCCAACCACGCTCATCAGGGACCAACTTACCCCATTGAAGATCTCTACCTGGGTATCCGCGAGTCCGGGTGCTGCCTTAAACACCTCGACATAATCCAGGCTGTTGGTATACATAGCCACGGCGGCGATACCCAGGATAAAACCAAAGTCACCCACCCTATTGACCAGGAACGCCTTCAGGTTGGCAAAGATGGCGGTCTCGCGCACCGACCAGAATCCGATCAGTAGATATGAAACCAGACCCACGGCCTCCCAACCGAAGAACAGCTGCAGGAAGTTGTTGGACATCACCAGCATCAGCATGGAGAAGGTGAACAGTGAGATGTAGCTGAAGAAACGCTGATAGCTGTTCTTGCCAGCACCACTACCATCCGGCCAGTTCTCTTCGTCGTGGGCCATGTATCCGATGGTGTAGATATGGATACAGAATGAGACAAAGGAAACGACAGAGATCATCACCGCAGTCAGGTGATCCACCAGGAAGCCAACCTCCATGTGCAGGCCGTCACTCACCATCCAGGTATAGACCGGTCCGTTAAACTCCGGGATGCTACCGCAAACAAAACCGTACAACACATACAGAGACAACAGGGCGGAAACACCGACGCCGCTACTGGTTACCCAGTGCGCCCCGGCACGACCGACCTGTCCACCCCAGAATCCGGCAATGATAGCGCCGATCAGAGGTGCTAGAACTATTATGAGATAGATATTTTCCATATTTAGCCCTTAAGAGTATCCAGGTCGGCAACATTGATGGTGCGCCGGTTGCGGAACAGCACCATGAGGATGGCGAGACCGATGGCGGCCTCGGCCGCGGCCACGGTCAGGATAAAGAACACGAACACCTGCCCTGCACTGTCGCCCAAAAAGTGGGAGAAGGCGATGAAGTTGATGTTGACTGCCAGCAGCATCAGCTCCACGCACATAAGGATGATGATCAGGTTCTTACGGTTAATAAATATGCCCGCGATGCTCAAAGCAAACAGGATGGCGCTCAGGGTCAGATAATCAGATAGCGCAATCATCGTTTTACCTCCATCTTCTTCTCAGACGGGATATTAACGAGGCGCAGCCGGTCCGCCTTCTTGACCTTAACCTGCTCAGACGGGTTCTGCGACTTGACCCCGACACGCTTGCGCATGGTCAGGCCGATAGCGGCAATAATCGCCACCAGCAGGATCACCGCGGCGATCTCGAACGGATACATATAGACGGTGTACAGGATGCTGCCCAACTCCATAGTGTTGTTGTAATCAGGTCCGTGCGGCATTTGAGCTGGAAAGCTGTCCAGACCGAAATTGCCGGGGCCAACCACCAGATACAACTCAGCCACCATTACAATCACGATCAACAGTCCCACCGGCAGATAGCTCATAAAGCCCGCACGCAAGGTGGCCACATCAATATCCAGCATCATCACCACAAACAGGAACAGCACCATCACCGCGCCCACGTACACCAACACCAGCACGATGGCCAGGAACTCCGCCTCCGCCAGCAGCCAGATACCGGCGCTGGAAAAGAACGCCAACACCAAATACACGGCGGAGTGCACCGGGTTACGGCGCGTAACCACCATGGTGGCGGCGAACACCAGTACGGCGGCAAAGGCGTAGAATAAAAATTTCTCAAACGTCATCTGTTATTCCTATCTGCATTTACCGATACATGTCCCGAACCTTCAGATCGGCATTGATCTGATCTTTTTGTTTCTCAAACACCGCCAACAACATCTCCTTGGTCATTACGCTGTTCTCTCGGTCCTCGAAGTGGTAGTGACAGGTCCTGGTCTCCACGATGGCGTCTACCGGACAGGCCTCTTCGCAGTAGCCGCAGAAGATGCACTTAAACAGATCTATGTCATACCTAGTGGTGCGGCGTGAACCGTCGTCCTCTCTAGGGCCAGATTCAATAGTTATGGCCAGCGCCGGACAAACCGCCTCACAGAGTTTGCAGCCTACACAACACTCTTCACCGTTCTCATCCCGGCGCAGGGCATGCAGACCACGGAAACGCGGAGACATGGGGGCGCACTCTTCCGGGTACATGATGGTGAACTTCTTCTTCCACAGGTAACCACCGGTCACACTCATGCCCTTGAACATCTCAAGCAGGAAGAGACTCTTGATATAGTCGATCAGACCCTTCATCCGTTACTCCGCTTCAGAACTTGATTGCCAATAACCGTATTCATCTCATCAAGTCCTCAATCAAACCACCAAGGCAGCTCATAGACCACCGCAAACCCGACCACCAGGATCCAGACAATGGTTATCGGGATAAACACCTTCCAGCCCAGACGCATGATCTGGTCATAACGGTAACGGGGGAAGGTTGCGCGCAACCAGAGAAAGAAAAACCCGACAAACGCGGTCTTGGCAAACAGCCAGACAAACCCAGGCACCCAATCAAACAGCGGACCCAACACCGGCCAGCCATGAAAAGGCGACAACCAACCACCCAGGAACATGATAGTGGTCAGGGCCGAGATCAGGATCATGTTGGCGTACTCACCCAGGAAAAATACCGCAAACGGCATCCCTGAATATTCAACATGGAAACCGGCCACAATCTCCGACTCACCCTCCGCCATATCAAAAGGCGCACGGTTGGTCTCGGCCACGCCAGAGACAAAATAGATAACAAACAATGGCAGCAGCGGGATAAAGAACCAGTTGAACAGACCGCCTTCACCCTCTTGGGCCGCGACGATCTCTCCCAAGTTCAGGCTACCAGCAGCCACCAGTACACCCACTAGTGCGAAGCCCATAGCGATCTCATAGGAGACAATCTGGGCGGCGGAGCGCATGGAACCAAGGAATGCATATTTGGAGTTGGAGGACCAACCAGAGATCAATATGCCATACACACCCACCGAGGACAGCGCCAAAATATAGAGCAATCCGGCGTTTACATCCGCCAGCACCACGCCGGGACTGAACGGAAACACCGCCCAGGCGGCCAGGGCCGGACCCAGGGTCAGCATGGGCGCAATCAGAAACAGTAGTTTGTTGGCCTTGGTCGGGATGATGACCTCTTTGAACATCATCTTTACCGCATCGGCTATGGGCTGGAGCCACCCCTTGGGACCGACCCGATTAGGACCGATACGCACCTGCATATAACCGATCAGCTTACGTTCCGCGTAGGTGAAATAGGCCACCAGCAACAACATGGGCAGCACGATCACAAAGATATACACCAGGATCCGGACTATCTCGAAAGACCAGAACCACAGGGTCCATTCTACAACCAATCCCCAGATGTTATTGAGTAAATCCATCGCTTATGCCTTCTCCAGGGTCACTTCGCCAAACTGTCCGCCCAATTCCCCACTACCCTCCAGACCGGCACAGACGCGCACGCAGCCATCCGCTACTGCCGAATCTATCACCACCGGTAGGGTAACCTGGTTGTTATCCTGTGTCAGCGTCGCCGCATCTCCATCCGCAAGACCAAGCTTAGCGGCCTCGTTCGGATGGATATGGATAGCAGGCGCAATGGCGTCTGCGGTCTGCTGCAGGGCCGGGGCACGCCGAACCAAGGCGTCGACCGCATAGATGGGAACATCGCCGATGCGCATCAGGCCGGAACCTGTTAATGCTCGTTCCGCATTCGCGTCGGCACTCACTGTGTTATCCAACTGCTTGCCTTCCACCGCTTGCCTGGCCTCCGCCAACACGTCCTGAGAACTGACCTGTTCAAAACCTTCCACATCAACTAAATTACCCAGGACCCGCAGGATCTTCCAGGCCGGTCTGGCCTCGCCCATAGGGGTGACAGCACCGTTGAACGACTGCCAATTACCCTCGGCGTTGACATAGGTGCCGGAGGTCTCGCCAAAGCAGGCCATGGGCAGCAGCACATCGGCGGCAGCCTCCAGGTCTGCAGAACGATAGGCGCTCACTGCCACCACAAAATCCGCCTGATCAAATGCCTTGCGCGCCAAGGACGGGTTCCACAGATCCCTATCAGGCTCTAGCCCCAGCAAGAGGTAGGACTTCTGCGGCTGCTCCAACATGGACATGGCATTCAGCCCGCCCTGTGGCATAGCACCAGCCAGGGCAGCACCCAAGCTGTTGGCCGCCGCGCCGATAAAACCAATCTTGGCGCCACTGGCCTGGGCGATCTGCGCCGCCATGGCGCAAAGAATAGTGTAGTCAGGGTGTGATGCGGCCAGATTACCCAGCAACACCACCGCAGAACCGGCCTGCTTGAGTTGCTCGGCAATGGCCTGATGTTCCGTGTCGACCTCAGCGCTAACGTTAGCCCCCAGGGCCTTGGCTATACCCGCCAGGTCATCCGCCATACTGGCGGGAGAACTTACCAACTGCTCGGCGCGATAGTTGAGATCGTAACGCAGCGGATTCAGATAACTGATCTTGGCGCCCTTCAGTGCCGCCTTACGCAGGCGGTGTCCCAATATTGGTTGATCTTTGCGCGGATTGGCTCCGATCAGCAGGGCCGCGTCTATATCCTCGACCTCCGCGATGGGCAGGCCCAGCCACGGCAGACCTGGCTCTCCGCCCCTGAAGTCGGACTGACGCAGACGGAAATCTATATTGCCACTGCCCAGGCCACGCACCAATTTCTGGGCCAGGAACAGCTCTTCTACTGTAGAGTTAGGTGACACCAAGGCGCCGACCTCTGTACCGGCGTTCTTTAAACCATTGGCCGCGATATCCAACGCGGTCTCCCAATCTGTCTCACTCCATTTGCCGTTCTCTTTGATCATGGGGACGGTCAGACGATCATCGGAATACAGGCCTTCATAACTGAAGCGATCCCGGTCCGATATCCAGCACTCGTTTATGGACTCGTTAGTCTTGGGGTGCACCCGCATTAACTGGTTACTGCGTACATGCATATGTATGTTGGAACCGACTGAGTCGTGGGGCGCTACACTGTCTAATTGCGTCAATTCCCAGGCCCGGCCCTGATAACGGAACGGCTTGGAGGTAAGGGAACCCACCGGACAGATATCAATCATGTTTCCGGATAGTTCGGAATCTATGCTCTTCTCTACATAGGTGCCAATCTTCATATACTCGCCGCGGCCGGTGGCACCCATCTCGCGGATACCGGCGATCTCGGCACTAAAGCGCACACAACGGGTGCAATGAATACAGCGGGTAAAGTTGGTCTCGATCAGTGGCCCTATATACTTCTTGGGCACTATGCGCTTGTTCTCGACGAAACGTGAGACATCGCTGCCATAGGTCAAAGAGATATCTTGCAACTCGCACTCGCCACCCTGATCACAGATCGGACAATCCAGCGGGTGATTGATCAGCAGAAACTCCATGGTCCCCTTTTGGGCCGCCAAGGCCATGGGGGATCTAGTATGGACCTTCATCCCATCCGTTACGGTGGTGGCGCAAGCCGGAATAGGCTTGGGCACCTTTTCCACTTCGACCAGACACATGCGGCAGTTGGCCGAGACAGAGAGTTTTTTGTGGTAACAGAAGCGCGGGATTTCAATGCCCGCCGCATCAGTAACATCGATAAGGGTAGCGCCAGCCTTCGCCTTCAGCTCCTGGCCGTTAACCTCGATGGTAACCATTGATTCTTCTGTCATCGCAACTAAATCTCTAATTTACTAATTACTTAGTTCTTAACCATGCACTTCTTGTGGTCGATGTGATACTGGAACTCATCACGGAAGTGCCGCAGCATACCGTTCACCGGCATCACCGCCGCATCACCCAGGGCACATATGGTGCGCCCTGCTATGTTCTTGCCAACGCTGGCCAGCAGATCCAGGTCTTCCTGTCTACCCTCGCCATTCTCGATACGTCTGATTACACGGTAAAGCCAGCCAGTACCTTCCCGGCATGGCGTACATTGACCGCAGGACTCTTCGTGATAGAAGTAGGACATACGCTCCAGCAGCTTAACCATACAGACGCTGTCGTCTATCACTACCACGGCACCGGAACCCAACATGGAACCAGCCTTGGCTATGCTGTCATAGTCCATGGTCAGACCCATCATCTCGTCACCAGGAATCACCGGGGCGGAACAACCACCAGGGATGACCGCCTTGAGCTTGCAACCATCCTTCATGCCGCCAGCCAGTTCCAATAGTTCAGAGAACGGGATACCTAACGAAACCTCGAACACACCAGGATTTTTCACCGCACCGGATACGGCAAACAGCTTGGTGCCGGCGCTATTCTCCACGCCCAGTCCCTTGAACCAATCCGCGCCATTCTTCAGCACCATGGGCACTGAACTCAAGGTCTCGGTGTTATTAATCACGGTCGGCCCGCCATATAGGCCATAGTGGGCAGGAAACGGTGGCTTAAAACGCGGCTGGCCCTTTTTGCCCTCAATGGATTCCAGCAGCGCACTCTCCTCACCGCAGATATAGGCACCTGCCCCCAGGTGTACATGCACGTCGTAGTCAAAACCTGAGCCCAGGATATTCTTACCCAGAAAACCTGCGGCACGCGCCTCTTCCAGGGCGGCCTCGAAACGTTCGTAAGGTTCCCAGAATTCACCCCTTATGTAGTTGTAGCCAGCGGTTGCATCGATAGCGTAACCACAGATGATCATTCCCTCTATCACCTGATGTGGGTTGTAGCGCAGAATGTCACGATCCTTGAAGGTGCCAGGTTCGCCCTCGTCGGAGTTGCAGACCACGTAGCGGTTGGCTGCGGAGTTGCGATTGATGAAGCTCCACTTCATACCGGCCGGAAACCCGGCGCCGCCACGGCCACGCAGACCGGACGCCTTCACCTGCTCGATGACCTCGTCCCGGGAGATATTCTCGGTAAGGATCTTGGTCAGCACCTCATAGCCGCCACGCTCGCGATAGCTATCCAGCAGCCATGGCTGATCCTGGTCCAGATTGCGGAAACAGACTTCATTAGCCATAGCGTCTACTCCAACCCGTCCAGGATCTCATCCAGCTTGGCCGGATCAAGATTCTCATAATATTTTTTGCCGATCTGCATCATGGGCGCGCCGCCGCAGGCCCCCAGACACTCCACCTCTTTCAGGGTGAACTTGTTATCCGGGGTGGTCTCACCCAGCTTCACGTTTAGCTTGTTCTCCAGGTGGTCCACGATCTTATCCGAGCCGTTGATCATGCAGGAGATGTTGGTGCAGACGCACACCTTGTGCTTGCCAACCGGCTGCAGTTCGTACATAGAGTAGAAGGTTGCTACCTCGTACACCGCGATGGGCGGCATATCCAGATAGGCTGCCACATCGTTCATGATCTCTTCCGTCAGCCAGCCACCATTCTCATCCTGCATGATGCTGAGGGCGGCCATAACTGCGGACTGTTTCCAGCCTTCGGGATATTTGGCAATCCACTTATCAATCTGGGCCCGAATCTCTGGAGTAAACAGATGGCTCTTGTCCTCCAGCGGGGTCACGGTGGTCATTGGTTCGCTCTTGAAGCCCATTAGCGGTCAATCTCCCCAAATACGACATCCATGCTACCTATCACGGTTACAACGTCGGCCAGCATATGCCCTCTTACCATCTCGTCCATGGCAGATATATGCACAAAACCGGGTGGTCTGATCTTGAGACGGAACGGCTTGTTGCCGCCATCGGAAATCACGTAACAGCCAAACTCACCCTTGGGGGCCTCGACTGCGGCATAGGCCTCGCCCGCTGGCACGCAATAGCCTTCGGTGAACAGCTTAAAATGGTGGATAAGGCTCTCCATGTCTTCCTTCATGTCGGCCCGCTTGGGTGCTGCAATCTTGGCGTCCTCCAACATCACCGGGCCAGGATTATCCCGCAGCCACTGCACACACTGTTTGATGATACGGTTGGACTGGCGCATCTCTTCTACGCGCACCAAATAACGGTCATAGCTGTCACCGTTTTTGCCGACCGGGATATCGAACTCCAGTTTGTCGTAGGCAGCGTAAGGCTGCTTCCTGCGCAGATCCCACTCTATCCCGGAACCGCGCAGCATGGGACCGGTGAAGCCGCGCTGCAGGGCGCGCTCTGGTGATACCACGCCCACATCCACCAGACGTTGCTTCCAGATACGGTTATCGGTCAGGAGGGTCTCATACTCATCCACCAGACCAGGAAAACGGTTAGTGAAATCCTCAATAAAATCCAGCAACGAACCCTGACGATTAGAGTTCAGGCGCTCCAGATCTTTGGCGCTACGGAACTTGCTTGGCTCGTACTGCGGCATCACGTCCGGCAGGTCGCGATAGACCCCACCGACACGATAATAGGCTGCGTGCATGCGGGCTCCGGACACCGCCTCGTAGCAGTCGATTAGATCCTCTCTCTCCCGGAAGGTGTAGAGAAGCATGGTCATGGCGCCCACATCCAGACCGTGCGCCCCCAACCACAGCAGGTGGTTCAGGATACGGGTAATCTCATCAAACATACAGCGGATGTACTGGGCGCGTATCGGCGCCTCTATCCCCAGCAGCTTTTCGATGGAGGCCACATAACCATGTTCGTTACACATCATGGCCATGTAATCAAGACGGTCCATATAGGGTATGGACTGGTTGAAGATCTTGTACTCAGCCAACTTCTCCGTGCCACGATGCAACAGACCTATGTGCGGATCGGCGCGTTCTATCACCTCGCCGTCCATCTCCAACACCAGGCGCAACACACCATGGGCGGCCGGGTGTTGTGGTCCAAAGTTTATGGTGTAATTTTGAATCTCAGGCATTGACGATCCTACTGTTCTGACTCTTCAGCCAATGGACGATGATCTTCCCGCACTACACGCGGCTGCTGGGTGCGCGGCTGGATGGTAACCGGCTGGTAGATGACGCGCCGCTGTTCCGGGTCATAACGCATCTCGACATGTCCGCTCAGCGGGAAGTCCTTGCGCAGTGGATGCCCGACAAAACCGTAGTCCGTGAGGATGCGGCGCAGATCCGGATGACCCTTAAACAGGATTCCGTACATATCGAAGGCCTCGCGCTCGAACCAGTCGGCACAGCTCCA
Source organism: Sedimenticolaceae bacterium (assembly GCA_050297535.1). GTDB lineage: Bacteria > Pseudomonadota > Gammaproteobacteria > Chromatiales > Chromatiaceae > JAAGZL01. The sequence goes on along the minus strand of JBNKSV010000012.1, from coordinate 20,010 downwards.
GATATCTATAACCGAATCCACGATCGGATGCTCGGTCTCCACGAATACCTTTAGGCGCATACGGTGATTCAGGGCGATGGACAGCAGATGATAGACTACGGCAAACCGATCCGCGCCGGAATTACTGGGCTCGCAAACACCCTTATCCACGCCACGACCAAAACCGGTGGAAGAGGCCCCCGTCGTCACCCACTGAGACTTACCGTAATCGGCATAATCCACACCGCAGACATCGATGGCCTCGGAGAATTGAAATCTCTCGTCATCGCGCAGCTGGGCCGCGATCTCCAGAAGCTGCTCACGCGGAACCAGCATGGTGATCTCACCCAAGGCGATCTTGAGTTCGCAACCTTTGGGCTCGAACTCTTCCCGCAGGTTCTCCGCTAATGCGGCCAACCGCTCTTCTGGTGTTGTCTGGACAGCTTCGTTCATGGAAATCTATACCTGCCGGGCGATGGTGTTAGTGCGTTTAATCTTTTCCTGCAACTGGAGGATGCCGAATATCAGGGCCTCCGGCGTGGGCGGGCAACCAGGCACATATACATCCACCGGCACCACCCGATCGCAACCACGCACCACAGAGTAGGAGTAGTGATAGTAACCACCACCGTTGGCACATGAACCCATGGATATAACCCAACGCGGCTCGGCCATCTGGTCATATACCCTGCGCAGGGCCGGAGCCATTTTATTGGTAAGGGTGCCCGCAACGATCATTACATCCGACTGACGCGGACTGGGACGATAGATAATACCAAAACGGTCAGTATCGTAGCGCGAGGTGGCGGATTGCATCATCTCAACCGCACAACAGGCTAGACCGAAAGACATGGGCCAGAGCGAACCGGTACGCGCCCAGTTGATCAACTTATCGGCAGTGGTGGTGATAAACCCCTCTTTGAGAATGCCTTCAACGCCCACTATGCGCCTCCCCAGAATTAATTACACTCGTTGCTAGTGCGGTCACTCCCATTCCAGCGCCCCTTTCTTCCATTCATAGATAAAGCCAACCACCAGAATGCCAAGAAACACCACCATAGCGAGCATACCAACCATGCCGATCTTATTCAGCACCACAGCCCAGGGGAAAAGAAACGCGATCTCCAGATCGAAGATGATAAAGAGGATAGCAACGAGATAGTAACGAACATCAAACTTCATGCGGGCATCTTCAAATGCGTCGAATCCGCACTCGTATGGCGACAGCTTATCGTCATCTGGACGACGTGTCCCCAGGATAAAACCAAGGGCGATCATTAAAGCACCAACGGCCAAACCAACAGCAAGGAACACCAGGATCGGCAGGTAATTGCCTAACATATTTTACGCCTCCCCCTTCGCGCCAATAATTGATCTTATCTTCGTTTTGTTAGAAATAAATATCCCAAGGAGTCTATTGCGGTACACCTATTGTGTCAAGTAAACATAAAAATCAAAATCTTTTTCTCTTTCAGCATGTTACATATTTTTGATATATGTATAGATAATGTTATTTAGAGGTGACTAATATAATAAATAACCACGCTGACAAGTCCATTTTCTTAGCCCCGTACATTCACCACTCCCAGCCTTAATCTGACCATACCACCTCTTCGACTAACCCCCTCACCACATCTATACCAATCTATAGTTCTTATACCCTAGCGTGCACATCATGACTGTAAGCGCACCGCTTTCGTACAATCGCACTGACCCGCACTATAGATCCATTTACCTCGTCCATGTGTTTGCGGTATAGGTCACCTATAAACAAAAAAGCGTTACCCGTCACCGGATAACGCTTTCTAATATGGTGCCGATGGACGGATTTGAACCGTCACGGCTTACGCCACTGCCCCCTCAAGACAGCGTGTCTACCAATTCCACCACATCGGCAATATCAAAAACTATTCTGGGATCTTTGGCACATCCCCACCGGTTGCTTCTTCAACCTTATCTCCTGCGTCTGGGATCACTACAGGATCCTCTACCTTTTCCGCATTGGTCTCCAAAATGGCTTCGGTCGCGGCACCAGCCATCAGACTCTGATCCTCAGGCTTCTGCATGGAGTACCAAGCCATACCAAGGCTGGTGATAAAAAATGCCGCCGCCAGAATCGCTGTAGCTCGACTGAGAAAATTGGCAGAACCGGCCGCACCAAACACAGTGGCTGATGCCCCGCTACCGAAGGCCGCTCCTGCATCAGCGCCTTTACCGTGCTGGATCAGCACCAGGCCAATCACCCCAATGGCTATAAACAGGTGTACTACTATCAGGATCGTTTGCATGTCACATCCTATTCTATATATACGGTCACCGGATATATTTATCCTGACCTACGAATTTGCCGCCTTACAGATCTCCAAGAAATCCGCCGCCTTCAGCGCAGCTCCACCGATCAATCCACCATCAATATCCGGCTTGGAGATCAGCTCCGCTGCATTAGACGGCTTCATACTGCCGCCATATAAAATCTGTACCTTATCCGCCACTCCCTGGTCCTGCTGCGCGATCATACCACGAATAAACCCATGGACCTGTTGCGCCTGCTCCGGTGTCGCGGTCCTGCCGGTGCCTATAGCCCAAACCGGTTCATATGCGATAACCCCGTCGCCCAAGGCCTTAACCCCACAGCGGTCTATCACCGCCTGAAGCTGTCTAGCCACCACACCCTCGGTAGCGTCAGTTTCACGCTCTTCCAGGGTCTCGCCCACACAGAGTATCGGCTTCAAACCTGCATCCAGGGCGGCTTGATATTTCTCGGCCACCTGCTGGTCGCTCTCGGCGTGATAAGCACGACGTTCCGAGTGGCCAACTATCACATACTTACACCCGAAGTCCGCCAGCATCTGCCCGGAGACCTCGCCGGTATATGCACCCTCCTTCTGTATAGAAAGATCCTGCCCGCCCCAACTGATCCTGGTGCCGTGCAACTGCCCTTGTACTTCCGGAATAAACACATAGGGCGGACAAACCGCGACCTCGGCATCTATAACCTGCTGCATCCCTTCCCTGATCCCCTTGAGCAACTCAAAAACACTCTCACGGGAACCGTTCATCTTCCAGTTTCCAGCTACCAGCGGTTTGCGCATAATGATCTCCCTACCAGAAAAATCAAGCGCGCCATGTTACCCGGCAACGCCTGTAAAATCAATGTATTCAGGCCCTGGGAGGATTTATTCACTTAGCATATGACTAACCAACCCATCCGCCAGCTTGGGCTCAAACCAGGTGGACTTGGGCGGCATAACTTCACCGGCATCGGCTACCGCCATCAGGGCCTCCATTGAGGTAGGAAATAAAGCGAAGGCCACTGCCATCTCGCCGCTGTCCACCCGCTTTTCCAGACCTTCCAGACCACGAATACCACCAACAAAGTCGATGCGCTCATCCCGGCGTGGATCGGATATACCCAGCAGCGGATCGATCAGTTCGTTGGCCAGCAGGCTTACATCCAGGCTTGCCACTGGATCATCTTTTGGAATACGCGACTCATCCAGTTGCAGACCGTACCACTTACCGTCCAGGTACATACCAAACTCAGCGGTGCCAGTCGGCCTGAACTGTTCAGTGCTCACCTTAACGGTAAACCGCTCGGCGACCTTTTGCAGGAAGGTATCTTTATCCATCCCGTTCAGATCCCGCACCACCCGGTTGTAATCCATGATCTGCATCTGATTGTGTGGGAAGATCACGCTCAGAAAATAGTTGTAGTCCTCTTCCCCGCTGTGGTTGGGATTGGCTGCCTTGCTGCTGGCGGCAACCCGTGATGCGGCCGCAGAACGGTGATGCCCATCCGCCACATAGAGTGCATCCATAGCGTCGAAAGCGGCGGTAAGTTTTGCCACCGTATCCGTGTCTGACACCACCCAAACCTCATGTCGCACCCCATCTGCGGCGGTTACATCCATATCAGGGGTAGCTTCCGCGACACGCGCCAGAGTTGTATCCACAACTTCATTACTGCGGTAGACCAGAAATACCGGTCCGGTCTGGGCCTGCAGCGCCTCGATCTGACGCACTCGATCATCCTCTTTATTCGGACGGGTAAATTCGTGTTTCTTGATCCGATCCTGATCGTAGGCCTCAACCGATGCTGCCGCCACCAATCCGGTCTGTTGATGGGCGCCCATGGTCAGGCGGTAGACGTAATAGCTGGGTGCTGCATCCTGAGCCAGGATACCCTCTTCGCGCATCTTGGCCAGATTCTCTGCCGCCTTGGCATAGACCACAGGGGCATATGGGTCGGTATCCAGCGGCAGATCCACCTCGGGACGGGAGATATGCAGAAAGCTCCAGGGTCGACCAACCACCATCTCTCTGGCCTCGGCGGCACTCATTACATCATACGGAGGTGCGGCAACGTCCGATTCGCGACCAGAGGTTGGGCGTAGCCCACGAAAAGCTTTTACTAACGGCATATCTTAATTTTCCTGAGGATTGTGTTTTTTACTATCTTGATCGAAGGTTCATGTAGGAGCCCAGTCCACTGGGCAATTCCGTAACAACAGCCATCGCCCGCAGGAGCTGGCTCCTACAGGGAAGCGACGCACATTATACGATGATTCGTTTTGTATCTCACTGCCGGAGATAGATTTTCAAGCACCTTCCCGCAAGGCCCGAATCCGCTCATCCAACGGCGGGTGAGAAAGGAACAGACCGGAGATCCCACCTGTCTTCCCGGAAACCCCAAAGGCCGCCAATTGATCGGGAAGCTGCGGCTGTTCATGCGCCGCCTTCAGCCTTTCCAGCGCGGCGATCATCTTGCCACGTCCCGCAAGACCGGCACCGCCGGCATCGGCCCGGTACTCCCGCTGCCGCGAGAACCACATCACTATGATACTGGCGAGTATACCCAACACCAGTTCAGCTATGATGGTGGTAATCCAGAAAGCGATCCCATGACCGCGCTCGTTCTTGAATACTACCCGATCCACCGTATGACCGATGACCCGGGAGAGAAAGATCACAAAGGTATTCACCACCCCCTGGATCAGCGCCAGGGTCACCATGTCGCCATTGGAGACATGGGTAATCTCATGGGCCAGGACCGCCTCTACTTCATCCTGGTCCATGTGTTGTAACAGCCCGGTGCTCACCGCTACCAAGGCGCTGTTGCGATTGGCGCCGGTGGCGAAGGCATTGGGTTGAGGGGAGTCAAAGATTGCCACCTCCGGCAGACCGATACCGGCCCGTTGCGCCTGACTCTGCACCGTCTCCACCAACCATCTCTCGGTATTGTTGGCGGGCTGTTCGATCACCCTGGCCCCGGTCATGCGCTTGGCCGACCATTTGGATATAAGCAGGGAGATAAACGAACCGCCCATACCGAAGACCATGGCAAAGATAAGGAGCGCATTAATATTCAGGTCCACACCTTGGGTATAGAGATAGCTATCCACACCCAGCAGACGCATGGAGATATTGAGTACAAATACGATGGCGATATTGGTAAGTAGAAACAGGAAAATTCTTTTCATATTACAAGCCTCTCGATGATCAGCTTAATCTCTCTCGTCGATCCACGCGGTCTGAACAGCCTCCAAGACCTTCTCGCCACACCTTTCCGGATCGCCCTCAAACCCCGGCAGTCCCATAATCCAGTTGCGCAGATCAACGAAGTTTACGCTGCGCGGATCCACATCTGGATAGGCCTCGTCCAACTCGATGGCGATATCCAGTACATCTGTCCAGTTTAGACCCACGCCGTTCCCCCCTAGTGATTTTCCGATACCAGATTCTTGGTGTATTTGGGGATCTCTATCACCAGATCCTCATCCCCTACCTTGGCCTGACAGGCCAGCCTGGATTCAGATTCCAGACCCCAGGCCTGATCCAGCATATCGTCTTCCATCTCATCCGCCTCTTCCAGGGAAGCAAAGCCTTCACGAATGATGACATGGCATGTCGAGCAGGCACAGGACATCTCGCAGGCGTGCTCTATCTCTACACCATGCTCCAGGGCCGCATCACAGATGGTCTGACCTGGCTCCGCCTCAATGGTCTCGCCCTCCGGACAGATCTCGGCATGGGGTAGGAATGTAATCTTTGGCATATAGGCTAGACCCTATTCAAATTCATCTACACTGTGGCCGGACATGGCCTTGGTAACACTGGCGTTCATGCGCCGCTCCACATAGAACTCGCACACCTTCTCCAGCGCCTCTATCTCTTGCTTGATCTGAATATGGTCATCCGCCTGAGAGATTTCAACCAGACGGTTAAGCTGGTGCTTAATCTTTTCCCGTTCTTCCGCATTCAACAGTTCATCGCCGTCGGCATCCAGGGCTGAACGCAGGGCCTCAATCACCCGCTCCGCCTCCACCTGCTGTTCCCGCAGACGTCGCGCCTCCAGGTCCTTCTGAGCATAGTCTATGGAATCCCGTAGCATCCCTTCGATTTCGCCATCGGTCAGCCCATATGAAGGCTTCACCTCAACCCCGGTCTTGACCCCGCTGGACTGCTCTTCCGCCTCCACATGCAACAGTCCGTCGGCGTCCACCGAGAAGGTCACGCGGATACGGGCGGCACCCGCTACCATGGGAGGGATACCGCGCAGTTCAAATCTGGCCAGGGAACGACAATCGCTCACCAACTCGCGCTCACCCTGCAGCACATGCACCGCCAGGGCGGTCTGGCCGTCCTTGAAGGTAGTGAACTCCTGGGCTCGGGCTACCGGTATAGTGGTGTTGCGCGGGATGATCTTCTCCACCAACCCGCCCATGGTCTCGATACCAAGGGAGAGTGGATTCACGTCCAGCAGCAGCATCTCGCCGTCCGGTTTGTTGCCTGCCAGCACGTCGGCCTGGATCGCCGCACCCACCGCCACCACGCGGTCCGGGTCGATGCTGGTAAGCGGTGTGGTGGCAAAGAACTCCCCCACCATCTCCCGCACCAGAGGCACACGGGTGGAACCCCCCACCATCACCACATCCTCTATCTCCTCCGCCTTGATCCCAGCATCGCGCAGGGCGCGGCGGCAGGGACCCAGGGTCTTGCGGATCAACGGCTCCACCAGTTCGTTGAATTTGGCGCGGCTGAGGCTACCTTCCCAGAAGCTGCCGTCCTCCAACTCCAGATTGATCTCCGCCGTCTCAGATTCGGTAAGTGCCTCTTTAGCGGCACAGGCGTCGCGCAGCAGACGTCGCAGCATGCCATGTCCAGCATCATCCTGGATACCGGCCTGTTGCATGATCCACTCCGCCACCAGACGATCCAGATCGTCTCCACCCAGGGCCGAATCACCACCGGTGGATAGCACCTCGAACACGCCGCGATTGAGACGCAGGATAGAGATATCGAAGGTGCCGCCCCCCAAGTCATAGATGGCGTGCACCCCGTCGGAACCGCTATCCAGCCCGTAGGCCACGGCTGCGGCGGTGGGCTCGTTCAACAGGCGTAGTACATTTAGTCCAGCCAGCTTGGCGGCATCCTTGGTGGCCTGACGCTGGGCGTCATCGAAATAGGCCGGGACGGTTATCACCACCCCGGTCAACTCGCCACCCAGGGTGTCTTCCGCTCGTCGCGCCAAGGTCTTCAGGATCTCGGCTGATACCTCTATCGGGCTTACATCACCAGCAAGGGTACGGATGCGTGGTACCGCTGTGTCATCCTGTCTGAATTCGTATGGCAGGCGCTCACCCAGACTCTTGATATCCGCAAGCCCCCGTCCCAGCAGACGCTTGGCAGAGATGATGGTGTTCAGAGGATCGGACGCAGCCTCGGCCTTAGCCGCATAACCGACCTCAACTCCCTGTTCCGTGTAACGCACCACCGAAGGCAGGATATGGCGACCATCGGCATCCGGCAGGGTCTCGGCCACAGCGGAACGCACGCTGGCCACCAGAGAGTTGGTGGTGCCCAGGTCTATGCCTGCAGCCAGCTTATGTTGATGGGGTGCGGCCGACTGGCCAGGTTCGGAAAGTTGCAGCAGCGCCATTACAAGGCATCCTCCAATTCGGCTTCCAGGGACTCCGCGTCCTGATGTATCTTTTGCAGGAATTGCATCTTCAATACTGTCTCCCGCGCCAGCTCCAGGTGCTCTGGTGCCGCGGACGCAAACTGTTCTGTTATCTGCTCGATCAATGCCTTGAGCTTCCCATCAATAGCGCTGATTATCTTTGCCACTATATCTAGGGGATCGGCCTGTTCCTTCACTTCTGACAACTGCTCCCGTAGCTCCATCTGCTCCATCAGGAACTCCATGTCCTGGGTCGCGTCTCTGCCGTCTCCAACGTCTATTCCATGCAGTGACAGAAGATATCTGGCGCGCAACATTGGATCTTTCAGGGTCTGGAAGGCCTCGTTGATCAGGGTGGCACCCTGCATGGAGAGACGGCGTTCCTGCTCCGAGCCAGAGGCAAATCGATCCGGGTGCACTACCCGCTGCAGGTTACGATAGTTGTCCGACAGCTCTCCGACATCAATGGAGTAATCCAACGGCAGGCCAAACAGTTCAAAGTAGTTTTTGGAAAAATCTAGCATGGTGCGGTGTGTGCGTATACAAAGATGGAAAGAATAAACGCCTCAAACTTGCCAGGCCATTTAAATTCGCTCAGGCGAGTGCGAGACAAGGCGAAATCATCCGAAAAAGCGCAGTTTACAACTAGTAAATGAGCATTTTGAGGGGGATTTCAACGCCGTATCGTGCCGCATGAGTAGAATTTAAACCGTGAAGCTCTCACCACAACCACACTGGTCTTTAGAGTTCGGGTTATTGAACTTAAACCCTTCGTTCAGCCCTTCCTTGCCGTAATCCAGCTCCGTACCGTCCAGATAGGTGAGGCTCTTCTGATCCACCAGTACCTTGACGCCATGATCCTCGAAGATCACGTCATCTTCATTCTGTTCATCGGCGAACTCCAGCACATAGGCCATGCCGGAACAGCCTGAGGTACGCACCCCGAGACGAATACCCAAACCGCTACCGCGATTTTCCAAAAAACGCTGCACATGGTTGGCGGCAGCCTCAGTCATGGTTATTGCCATAGCTTTTACCTCAGGACCCGTTCTGTTTCTTGGTGTAGTCGTTGACCGCTGCCTTGATGGCGTCTTCCGCAAGAACGGAACAGTGTACCTTCACCGGCGGCAGCGCCAGCTCTTCGGCAATGTCGGCGTTCTTGATCTGTTGCGCCTCTTCCAGGGTCTTACCCTTCACCCACTCGGTCAGCAAGCTGCTGGATGCGATCGCAGAACCACATCCATAGGTCTTGAACTTGGCATCTTCGATTACACCTGCGTCATTTACCTTGATCTGCAGACGCATCACGTCACCACAGGCGGGGGCGCCTACCATACCGGTACCGACATCCTTGGCGTCTTTATCCATGGTACCCACGTTACGCGGGTTCTCATAATGATCTAAAACCTTATCGCTGTATGCCATCATCTCTCTCCTGCAATAACGCCTGCTCTAAGCGGCAGACGCCTATAAACTCTTAGGGCCTTTGGTGTTATTGCTTTTAATGCCCCGACCAATTGATTGATTTAAGATCTACGCCATCTTTGAACATCTCCCACAGAGGAGAAAGTTCACGTAGACGTGTCACCTCATGTCTGATCTTGCCTATCACCAGGTCCACCTCTTCTTCGGTGGAAAAACGACCGAAGGTGAAGCGAATCGAGCTGTGGGCCAATTCATCATCCCTGCCCAGGGCCCTGAGCACGTAGCTCGGTTCCAGACTGGCAGAGGTACATGCGGAACCAGATGAGACCGCTATGTCGCGCAGGGCCAGGATCAGCGACTCACCCTCCACAAAATTAAAACTGATATTCAGGTTGCCAGCCACCCGCTGTTCCAGATCCCCGTTCAGGTACACCTCTTCCATATCTTTGATGCCATCCCAGAGACGGTTGCGCAGCGACAACAACTTCTCATTCTCTGCCTGCATCTCCTCATTGGCGATACGGAAGGCCTCCCCCATCCCCACTATCTGATGGGTAGGCAGGGTGCCGGAACGCATACCACGCTCGTGACCACCACCGTGCATCTGCGCCTCGATCCGCACCCTGGGCTTGCGTCGCACATAGAGGGCTCCAATACCCTTGGGGCCGTAGATCTTGTGGGCGGAGAATGACATGAGATCGACCTTCATATTCTCCAAGTCTATCGGCACCTTGCCCGCACTTTGGGCAGCATCCACATGAAACAGCACCTTTTTGGAGCGGGTCAACTCGCCAATCGCCGCAATATCCTGCACCACACCGATCTCATTGTTCACATGCATGATTGATACCAGGATGGTGTCATCACGTATCGCGGCCTCCAACTTGGCCAGATCGATCAGGCCATTAGGCTCCGGAGCCATATAGGTTATCTCGAAACCTTCCCGCTCCAGATGCCGACAGCTATCCAGCACCGCCTTATGCTCGGTCTTGCTGGTGATGATATGTTTGCCCTTATTCTGATAGAAGTGGGCCACACCCTTGATGGCAAGATTGTCGGACTCGGTGGCTCCAGAGGTCCAGATTATCTCTTTGGGGTCGGCATTTACCAGATCCGCCACATTGCGCCGCGCCTCTTCCACCAGATTTTCCGCATCCCAGCCATATTGGTGAGAACGGGATGCCGGGTTTCCGAATGCGCCATCCGGCGTGAGGCATTCCATCATCCTCTTGGCAACCCTGGGATCAACCGGCGTAGTGGCCGAATAATCCATGTAGATCGGTAACTTCATCAATACTGACTCCAAAAAATCATAAATCTTTATAGCCTGGTATGCGTACCAGGAAGCTGGTCTGCTGCAGCCCCGTACTTTGATCTGTCTGCCATCCGATCCTGATGCTCGGATGTCTTTTGTACGCCACAGCTCATAACCAGATCGTGCAATGAAATACCATTTAGATATTCGTAAATCCTGGTGCTGAGATCATTCCAGAGATCATGCGTGAGACATCGTTTGTCTCTCTGACAATTTTGAGACCCGCCACAACTGGTAGTATCAAGATTCTCATCCACCGCCGCAATAACCTCAGCCACGGATATATCCCGCATATCGCGACCAAGCGCATATCCACCCCCGGGACCACGCACGCTAGACACCAGAGATCTCTTGCGCAATCTGGCAAATAGTTGCTCCAGATAGGAAAGAGAGATATGTTGTCTGCTGGCTACATCGGACAGGGTGATCGGACCTTTGCCATCATGCAAGGCCAGATCCAGCATGGCTGTTACCGCGTAGCGTCCCTTAGTGGTAAGTTTCACGTTGACTACTCCTCAGGGCCTGACTATATATCTAATAATTCTAATATACTATACCAAGTAAATTAGTCAACTTTTACGTCATCGCTACTGATTTGACGCGGAATCATCATCTTCGTCCTTAGATTCCAACTTTCTGAGCTCTTCAGCCGTGGATGTTATTTCACATGAATCCAGACTAGGCAGCTCTACGTCCAACTGAGCCCCACTTACCTCTTTGATTGCATTGCACATGGTCTGCATACGCTCATCCAACACGTGTATATGATCCAGCATGCAGTTAATGGCATGGGCCACAGGATCAGGTGCATCACGGGTAGCACCGTAGGCGTCAAATCCCATCTTATCGGCCATATCCTTGCGACGTTGTTCATCCTCTGTCTTACTGGATTCAACCAGACGACCAGGCACCCCGATAGCCGTAGCCCCATCCGGCACCGACTTCACGACCACAGCGTTCGATCCGATCCTGGCACCATCCCCGATCTTGATCGGACCAAGCACCTTGGCCCCGGCGCCCACAACTACGTTATTCCCCAGGGTTGGATGGCGTTTGCCTTTGTCCCAGCTGGTACCTCCCAGGGTGACGCCGTGATACAGGGTGCAATCATCACCGATGATAGCGGTCTCGCCGATTACCACCCCCATACCGTGATCAATGAAAAAACGCCGACCTATTATCGCCCCCGGATGGATCTCGATACCGGTAACCAAACGTGCAACGTTGGAGAGAACCCTGGCCAACCAGCACAACCCTCTATTCCACAACGAATGGGACAGTCTATGTATGATGATTGCGTGGATTCCGGGATAGGTGGTCAGCACCTCAAAGGTGTTACGCGCAGCCGGATCCCGATCGAAAACGCATGCGATGTCTTCTTTGATCCTGGAAAACATGTTGGGACCTGTATTGCCGAAAGAAAGGTTTACAAGTTTACTAGATTATTGCTCATCCTTACCAGTTGTTCTCCCGGACTTGCTCCCCTGGGCCGCGCTTAGGATGCCGCGCAGGATATTGATCTCATCCCGATCCGGTCTGGCCCGGAAGAACAACCTCCGCAAGCGCCGTTGCAGCTTGTCCGACTGACGAGGATCGGAGAAACCGATATCCTCCATCGCCTGCCCCAAATGCCGGAACAACCCCTCCAACTCCTCTGCCGTCGCCACATCCTGACGCTCCGGCTGCGCCAGATCTGCCCCCAAGGACGCCATGTGCAGTTCATAGACCAGCACCTGCACCGCCTGGGACAAATTCAGAGAACTGTACTCCTCGTTAGCCGGGATATGGGCCAGCAGATGACAGCGGTCCAGTTCGGAATTGGACAGGCCCGAGCTCTCCCGACCGAAGATGAGCGCCACCTCGCCATGCTGCGCCTCTGCCAATACTCGCTGGGCGCACTCCTTAGGATCAACCTGTGGCCAATCCACACTGCGCAGCCGTGCACTAGCCCCCACCACCATGCGGCAACCATGTAATGCCTCATCCAGGGTTGCGCAGACCCTGGCCCGTTGCAGCAGATCATCCGCCCCGGATGCCCGGTCGGTGGCCTCGGCGCTGGGATATGTTTTTGGCTGTACCAGATACAACTGCGTCAGGCACATATTCTTCATGGCGCGGGCAACCGCGCCGATATTTCCGGGATGGGTGGTGCCAATCAAGACTATTCTGATATTGCTGAGCATGGGGGCGAAGATTACAACATAAGCCGTGTGAAGTCGCCCTACGGAAAAAGCTTTTAACCGGCTTGCGCTTGTTGTATCTTTGCCGCCCATGCATCCAATGATCAACATCGCAATCCGCGCCGCCCGTAGCGCAGGCAACATCCTGATACGCTATTTCGAGCACACCGACACCCTGACCGTTACGGAAAAGAGTAAGAACGACTTCGTCTCCGAGGTGGACAAGGCGGCCGAAGACGCCATCATCGAGGTCCTTCGCAAGTCCTATCCGGACCACTCTATACTGGGCGAAGAGAGCGGCAACCATAAAGGTAACGACTATCAGTGGGTGATTGACCCCCTGGACGGGACCACCAACTATCTGCATGGGCAGCCGCATTTCGCCATCTCCATCGCCCTGAAGTATCAAGGACAACTGGAACATGGCGTCATCTACGATCCCCTGCGTGAAGAGCTGTTCAGCGCCACCCGCGGTTCCGGAGCCTTTCTCAATGATCGCCGCATCCGCGTTACCCAGCGCAAGGGGTTGGAAGGCGCACTTATCGGAACCGGCTTCCCATACCGCGATCACAGCCAGTTAGATGCCTACCTGGCCATGTTCCGGGACATGATAAAAGACACCGCCGGTATCCGCCGTCCCGGATCCGCCGCCCTGGACTTTGCCTATGTGGCCGCTGGCAGACTGGATGGATTCTGGGAACTGGGGCTATCGGAATGGGACTTCGCCGCCGGTGCCCTGTTGGTGAAAGAGGCCGGAGGAGTTGTCACCGACATCGGAGGCGGTGACCGCTATCTGGAGTCAGGCAATGTGATAGGCGGCGGACTCAAGACCCATGACGCCATGTTGAGGTTGATCAAACCGCATCTGAACGAGCACATCAGATATTAAATCCATTTAGGAGCCCACTCCTGTGGGCGATTAAGCACCAAACCAAATCGCCCACAGGAGTGGGCTCCTACGGCTCAAGACCCACATCCGCAAACGCGCATATCCTGAGTACCTAAAATCCTATTTCATCCCTTAGTTAAAGTTCACCCACTTCAGGCCGCTAGCAGTAGTGAACAGCACAACAACAGGTGGATGCTCTCATGGCGAACGAAAAAACGACTTCAACTGTGGTAAGTGACCGCGCACTGGAGATGATTATGCGGGATGTCCTCGACTCTATGTGCGAATACTCTCTTGAGTCGGGATTCCGGCCGACAGATGGCGGTTTTGAGATTGTTGAAATCTACCCGGCTAACCATGAGAACACAAAGGCGCGCAACAAGCGCCGCGTGGCATCTACCGATATGCAGGATAGCGAGATCATAGAATTCCCTGCCCTGCGCAGGGCCGCCGGATAAAGGCTAGATAACGCGGGAAAAGTTTCTCTGCTGTGAGGCCGGAGGCAGATACTTGTCGAACTCCATACAGATATTCCTGATCAGCAGACGACCGCGTGGCAGCACCCGGATTCCTCCGTCATCCACCTCCAACAAACCATCTTGCTGCATGACCTCCAGGCGCTTTAACGCATCGGCAAAATAGTCTTTGAAGTTGATACCCCAGGACTGCTCCACAGCTGCGTAATCCAATCTAAAATGACAGATCAGGCGGGTGATGACATCGCGCCTGAGTTGATCATCTGCGTTCAGTTCGATTCCGCGAAATATCGGTAGGCGACCGGCATCAATCTCCAGGGAATACTCATCCATAGTCCGCACGTTCTGACAGTAGGTAGCACCGACCATGCTGATGGAGGTGACTCCCATCGCCACCAGATCACAACTGGAATGGGTGGAATATCCTTGGAAGTTACGGTACAGGGTGCCGTCACGCTGGGCCTTGGCCAGCTCATCGTCCGGACGAGCGAAGTGATCCATGCCGATAAAGACATACCCCGCCGCGGTCAGGCGCTCAATGGTCATCTTGAGGATGTCCAACTTCTCCTGGGGCGACGGCAGATCTTCTTCGTTGATCCGACGCTGCGGCATAAACATCTTGGGCAGATGGGCATAGTTAAAGACCGAGAGACGATCCGGACCCACCTCTATGATCCGATCCAGGGTCTTGGCGAAACTATCCACTGTCTGGAAAGACAACCCATAGATCAGGTCGATACTTATGGAGCGGAAACCTTCTTCCCGCGCGGCTTGCAGCACCGCCATGGTTTGCTGTTCCGATTGGACACGGTTTACCGCGCGCTGCACCTTGTCGTCAAAGTCCTGCACCCCCAGGCTCATGCGATTGAAGCCGATCTCGCGCAGCAAGGCGATGGTGTCCGGCGTGGCCTCGCGCGGGTCGATCTCGATGGAGTATTCCCCGCTGTCGTCATCCGCCAGGTTGAAGTGCTCTCCGGTTACCCGCATCAACTCCCGCATCTGCTCGTGACTGATGAAGGTCGGGGTACCACCGCCCCAGTGCAACTGCTCCACTCTCCTGCTGCGATCAAACAGCTCACCCTGCATGGCGATCTCTTTATACAGGCGTTGCAGATATGGTTGGGCCTGAGCGCGATCTTTGGTCACTACCTTGTTACAGGCGCAGTAGAAACATACCGTGTCGCAAAACGGGATGTGGAAATAGAGGGATAGTGGATTGCCTTCCGCATTGGTCTTGGCCGCCACTTCACGATACTGCTGCTCACCAAACTCCTCGTGAAATTGAGGCGCTGTTGGATATGAGGTATAGCGCGGACCCGCGTAGTCGTACTTCTCAATCAGCGTCTGATCAAAAACCAGTGTCTGGTCCATGCAATCCCCCAAAAAGGTTCTAATTATCTACGTCTACGTCCAACCCATAACGATGGGTCTCGTTTATCTGCCGTAACAACAGATAGAAAGGGATGTCGTTGGCGTGCCGATCCAGGATCTCCACAAACGGCAAGTCTTCCCGTCCGAAGGTGTAGGTGCCATTGCACATGGACTGGTAGATCTCATCTATGCTCTGGGCCAGGGCATCCAGAAAAACCGGGAAGCGACCGGTCTCGCCGATCTCTTCCATGTCATACAACAGGCACTCCCGCAGGTCTTCCACCTCAAACTTGGCATGTTTTACCCAGTCAGCATACTCCTGTGCAGTACGCGCACGTTGAACCGCCATAACTATCCGCCCCCCAGAAAAACCGGTCTGTATTGTAGCAACTGCTCCGCCGTCAGCATGAACACCCCTTCCCCGCCACGCTCAAATTGCAACCAAAGAAACGGCACCTGGGGAAAACGTTCCTGCAATGCCTCGGCGCTCAATCCAACCTCGGCCACCATAATACCATCTGGCTGCAGATAGCTGGAGGCCTGTTGCAGCAGAGGAATAATGATATCCAGCCCGGCCTCGCCGGCCTCTAACCCCAACGCCGGTTCATTCAGATATTCCTGCGGAAGATCCTGCATCTCGGCATGGCTTACATAGGGGGGATTGCTGACAATGATGTCGTATCTGTTTGCACCCAAAGATGCGAACAGATCTGACTGGATGGCAGTAACTCGACCCTGCAACCCATGTTGGTGGATGTTTTTCTCCGCCACCTGAATGGCCCCGGGCGAGACATCGACCAGATCCACCTCTGCCTGCGGGAAGCTGTAGGCACAGGCGATGCCTATACAGCCGCTGCCGGTACACATATCCAAGACCCTAACCACCAGGTCCGGATCTATCCAGGGCGCAAAGCCGTTTTCTATCAACTCGGCGATGGGTGAACGCGGCACCAGCACGTTCTCGTCCACATAAAACTCGAGACCGGCAAAAAATGCCTCGTGGGTCAGATAAGCTGCAGGAAGACGCTCCTCCACACGCCGCCGGAACAAATCCAGAATACGCACTTTCTCATCGGAGGTGAGTCTACTTTGGAGATATGCAGGCGGTAGATCATGCCGCAGGCTCAATGCATGCAGCACCAAGGCCGCAGACTCATCCAGCGCGTTGTCCGTGCCATGACCAAAATAAAGACCCTCGGCAGAAAAGCGACTGGCACCCCAACGGATAAAATCCAGTACGGTTTCCAGTTGCTCGGTATCCCAGCTCATAGATTGACTGTGATATCTGCGCCAGGGTCTTTGATTTTATGCGCCTTAAGCAGCTGATTGCCTAGCCCGGGCAAAACACCCGCCATCTTCCTTGTTGCAACCACCAACTTCCATACCACCACGGCGAACCAGCTCTTCCAGGGATATACCGCTCAGAAAATCGTGTATCTCCTGACTCAGTTTGTCCCAAAGATTGTGCGTCAGGCATGCCTCACCCTCATGGCAATCGCGATTACCGCTGCATCTGGTGAATTCTACCCACTCGTCTACCGCGCAAATAATGTTGGCTATAGTGATTTCACCAGCCGGTTTCCCAAGATAATAGCCACCACCCGGGCCACGCACGCCTTTCACCAATCCCTTGGCACGCAGACCTGCAAACAACTGTTCGAGATAAGAGAGGGATATACCCTGTGTTTCGGAAATCTCTGCCAAGGTCACGGCCTTGTCGCCGCCGTGCAGAGCCAGATCAAGCATCGCTGTAACCGCATAGCGACCTTTTGTTGAAAGTCTCATACTTATTTACCCACCAAACCTAAACTAAAAATGTAAAGATATTCCTACTACTTTGCTATGTCTTAAAACCTAGCGTTTACCACAAAAATCTTCAATCGATAATTCCATATAGCGACCAAAGTTTCATTCCTGCGCCATGCGGCGGTACACAAAAACCGATCAATATGAAGGACATATTGATAGCATAGTAATCTTGCAGACAATGTAATTTACTACAGACACCTAGCTAACTAGATGTTCAGAATAAAGCAACATCCTTATGAATTCTGATCCTGTGCAACCTGCCGATGCACCTCTGCCATATCCAATTCAGAGGCGCGTTTAATCAGCTCTTTTAGTCCTGACTCCGGCAATGCTCCCGCCTGACTAAATATGATCACCTTTTCCCGAAATATCATAAGGGTGGGGATCGACCTGATCTGAAAATGCGCCGCTATCCCCTGCTGCTCTTCAGTGTTCACCTTGGCAAACACGATATCTTCGTGTTCTTCAGACACCTTCTCAAAGGTAGGCGCAAAAGAACGACATGGACCACACCAGGGAGCCCAATAATCCACTATCACAAAGTCATTATTGGTTACGGTATCTTCAAAATTCTCTTCAGTGAGTGCTACAACTGCCACGGTAGGCTCCATGTTTAGGACAAAATTAAGGGTGAGATTCTAGCAGAATATGTATAGGAATTGACACTCTATAATGAGATTTATCACGAAGTAGGTTCATTTGGTTGGGACGGGAGGGACGCTTCCGCCCCTCCCAATCGTGTTATAAATCGCTCAATTCCTGCTAGCCAAGGGCGGCAAATATGGCGTCACGAATATCATCAACCCCGCCAACACCAGCAATTTTATGGTATTTCGGGGCATCGTCCTCGCCAGTTCCTGCCCACTTGGAATAGAAGGTTATTAGGGGCTCGGTCTGGTCGTGATACACCTTGAGGCGCGCCTTAACCGTCTCTTCCTTATCGTCATCTCGTTGAATGAGATCTTCCCCGGTCACATCGTCCTTACCCTCAACCTTGGGCGGGTTAAAGGTAACATGGTAGGTACGGCCTGAGGACAGATGTACCCGGCGGCCGGACATGCGTTTGATGATCTCCTCATCCGGCACGTCGATCTCGACCACGGCATCAACCCCTACCCCGGCCTGCTTCAGGGCCTCAGCCTGTGGGATGGTGCGCGGAAAGCCGTCAAACAGAAATCCGTTGGCGCAATCCGCCTCGGTTATACGTTCTTTCACCATGCCCATGATGATCTCATCAGAAACCAAGCCACCTTCATCCATGATCTTCTTAGCGGCCACACCCAACTCACTCCCTGATTTCACGTGGGCGCGCAACATATCACCGGTAGAAATTTGTGGGATGTTGTATTTTTCTTTGATGTAATTAGCCTGAGTGCCCTTACCGGCACCAGGTCCACCCAGCAGTATTACTCTCATATCGGCATTTCCTCTTTATTGTGATCACCCGAGTCTGCCACAGGATTTATCCCTGAACCAACTAAGCTTATCAATGCGTTTATTTATACAATCTATTGCTTTTTGTGATAATCAATTACGCTATTTCATTTGATTAAGACATATTCCACTATTAGGGTCTGTTAACACCATGATATTTCTTCCGCTCAATAATGACTAAGACCGCGCTAAACCTGATACTGGCCCTGCCTGCCGAGGCCAAACCGGTCAACCAGCACCTGGGACTGGTCAGGGATAACGGCCATGACCGGTATCCTCTGTATAGAAACGGGCATATCTCCCTGGTCATATCCGGTTATGGGACACAAAATGCGGCCGCGGCCACCGCCTGGCTACACCAGACCAACAGACTCAAGCCGAATGATGTCTGGGTCAATCTGGGCATAGCCGGCCACCCGAAACATACCCTGGGAGAGGCCTTTCTCGCCAACGGCATAAAGGATATCGCGACCGCTGACAGCTGGATACTGGAGCCGAAATATATGCCCAACATAGCTTCTGAACAACTATTTACAGTAACCGAACCAGACACCAGTTACAGCCTGGATGGCATGGTGGATATGGAGGCAGCCGGGTTCTACCGTTCCGCCCTGGAATGCACCACCCCGGATAAAATCTACTGCCTCAAGGTGATCTCCGATAACAGAGACAACCCGGTAAGCAACATAAATGGCAAGCTAGTGTCGCAGTTGATCAGAGATCGCTTAGATGTGCTGGAGCAACTTTTAACGCTAACAACGGCTGGAGCATAACCCATGACAACAAACAACAGGACCATACTGGTAACCGGCGCCAGCCGCGGTATCGGCAAGGCGATAAGTGACAGGCTGTTGCGCGAGTCTCATCATGTTATTGGCATCAGCAGAACAGCGGATGCAAGCGCCCATGATAACTATACTTCGCTCGCCATCGACCTATCGCAACTGGATGGACTACCAAAACAAATCAACGGACTATGCAAAAACCACCCGGAGATAGACGCCATCATCTGCAACGCCGGATATGGCCGTTTCGGATCCCTGGAAGAGTTCTCTCCCCCACAGATCCAGCAGATGATCGACCTGAACCTCACCAGCCAGATCCTGCTCATCCGCGAGTTCCTGCCCCACCTCAAGACCAAAGGCCGGGGCGACATCATCCTGATGGGTTCG
>JBNKSV010000011.1:0-63285 GCA_050297535.1 Sedimenticolaceae bacterium | reverse complement strand
CCAGGGTGCCGAAGAATACAAAGTAGAGCGCCAGGATCAGGTCGCCGGCAAAAGAGAAATTCGAGAACATCTCCGAGCCGTAGATGGTGGGCACAAACAGCAGCAGACCTACACCGCCGCTTAGTCGGAACACCGGACCCAGGTAGTACATGACGCCGTGGGTGATGGAACTGCGCAGTCCATAGTTCTTGATCAGATCAAGGTAGTTTTGCCATACCGGGATGCCGTGGCGACGGCCGACGCGGGCGGCGATCTTGGCGATCAATGCATTCTGTAGAAAGCCGAAGTTGACGACGATGAACAGCGTCAGCAGGGCGTAGGGTATCTTCATCCAATCAAAGGTCATGGCCAACTCCCCACGCTCAGGGCATAGACAATATAGACAAAGGCCAGGAACTGTACCGCATAGGTCTGGCCGTTGCCCGTATAGATGCGGCGCGCTACATCCGCGCCGTTATGCAGGGTAGATGTGACCGTACCCCAAAACTGGGTAACGTATGGCTGCACCAAAAAACCAAGGGCCTTGCGGTAGGGGGCAAAGAAGTTCCAGGCGAAGTGGGTGGTCTCGGGCCGGAAGGGACGTTCCGCGGCAAACACGATATTGAACTGTTTGACCTTCTGGGCGCGGCGATTCACGAACAGCAACCACAGGAACAGGGAGACGAAGATACAGCAGATGATGATCATAATGGCGATCGGATCCCAGTAGCCGTATTGGCTGCTGATGTGGACGCCGTCCCAGCTTAGGCCGCCGGTAGGGAAGAACTGGTTCATATAGGCATCGACGCGACGCAGGGCGAGGCCTGGTACTACCGCGAATCCGACCAGCAGAACCACATAGATCATCTGCGGCAGCACCACCCAGAACGGGGCCTCCTTCAGCTTCCGGTGTTCATCCTTCAACTGTCCGAGGAAGATGGTGTGGATCAGCCGGAACAGATACAGGAAGGCGATGGGTCCGGATAGGAAGATCAGGATCATCGGCAGCCGGTATTCCGCATCCAGGATGGCGTTGTAGAAGATCCAGCGTCCACCGAAACCGGACAGTGGAGGTACGCCCGACATGGCGATGATGCCGATCAGCACCGCGATGAAGGAGAGTGGCATCAAACTTATCAGCCCGCCCATGCGGTACATGGCACGGGTGCCGGTGCGTTTGGCTATACCACCCACCGATAGGAACAGCATGGATTTATATATATAGTGGTTGATCACGAACAGTAGCGCCATCAGCCATCCCAGGTGATTCATCATGGCTAGGCCGAACAGGGCATAGCCCATCTGGCCGATGGAGGAGTAGGCTAGCAGGCGCTTGGCGTCCTCCTGGAAGATGGCCATCAGGTTGCCGAGCAGGGCGGTTATGGCCCCGACCCAGAGTATAAGGTGAGTCAGTTCCACCCCGTAGAGCTGCTGTTTACCCATGTTCATAAACAGGATGAACAGTCCGAACAGCCCGGCCTTGAGCAGGATGCCGGAGACCATGGGTGAGACATCGGTCTCCGCCTCGGCATGGGCCCCCGGCAGCCAGATGTGCAGTCCGATGGCGGCGGTCTTGGTCATAAATCCTATTGCCAGCAGCAGGAATACCCAGGGCGCCAGTGGTGCCGTCAGGTCTTTCAATTCACCAAGTATGATCTGTGGCGCGCCTTGAGCGGCCAGGGCAAAACCTGCCAGGATCAGAAAGGCGCCACCCAGGGAGAATACCAGGTAGGATAGGGCGTGTGGTTCGGAGTGTTTGCCGCGCAGGATCAGGAAATAGGAGCCGATGGTGAGTATCTCCCAGGCGGCGAAGAAGGTGAAACTGTTCGCGGCCAGGATCAGCATGGTCATGCCGGCGTACATCAGCATGGCCGATGGATAGAAACCCAGGCGGCGACCCTTGGCGTCAAAACTGGCCAACAGGGTCACTGCCCCACCGGCCAGGAAGATAACGGCGAAGATCAGGCGCAAGGGGTCTAATTCGCCCCAGGTAACTGCAAAATAACCCACCATACAGGTGATGGCGATGGCGTTCTTGATCCAGGCCGGTAGCCACTCCAGTAACAGGAACATGAGGGCGAACAGCAGCGGCAACATGCCCAGATCCAGCAGATTGGTGCGTCCTGATATCTCGCCCCACAGATACCCCACTCCCCATCCGATGATGACGGCGGTACCAATGGCCACCAGGCCGCCAGAAGTGGTCGTGATCTCATCTGCCGGTTTGTCGCGCTTGATGGCGTAGCCGAACCAGCGGAACAGATAGGTGGCCTCCAGCAGAGAGCCAAACAACACCATACCCAGCAGGCCGATGCGGTCTGCGGCGGCGAGTGTATGCACCAGCTCCCACTTGGCGTAGAAGCCGGGGAATGGTGGTAATCCGATTAGCAGGCAGATAAGGCTGGCGAAGGCGAACAGCAGGAGCGGATGTTCACGTAGAGCCGCCCAGGCGGTGAGTTCACGTTCCGCGATTAGATTGGATAGCCAGTAGAGACCGGCCTTGGCGATGGCGTGGGCGGCCAGAAAACCCATGGCGATGAAGGCGGTGCGGTTACCTAATACATCCATTTGGCCGAGGACCATGAGGATCAGGCCCGTTTGCGCTACCGAGGAGTAACCCAGCATACGGCGGTCGTTGCGCTGGGGTAGGGCCAGCAGATTCCCTACCACGAAACTTACGATACCGATGCCGGTGGCCACCGGCAGCCATGCGCTGCCACCGATCACGAGCAGTTTAGCTACGGCGTAGAGTGCGGCGGCGGCCCCCGCAGCAGAGAACAGGGCCGAGTAGGCTGGATGGGCCGATTCGTAGATGTCCAGGGCCCAACCGTTGGCCGGCACCGGTTTCAGTTCGGCGGCCAGGGCGATAAACATCAGGAAGAATATGATAGTTCCATTAGGCAGCAGACCCAGTGATGACCCGGCCAAATCATCTATGTTGAGTGAGCCAGTGGCATGGTAGGCGAAGATGATGCCGATCAACAGCAGGATACTGATCAGCTGCGAGACCACCAGATACTTGAAACCGGCCGCCAGGGCGCGTTCGTCATCGGAGAGCAGGATCAGGCCTCCGGTGGCAATGGCCGCCAGTTCGATGAAGACGAACAGGTTGAATATGTCGCGGGTGAGGATGATACCGCAGTAGGCCATGACCGCCACCAGCAGCACCGCCATGGAACGGCGTCCCAGACGTAGCAGGGTAGAGCGCATGGTCATGGCCGAGAGTAGTCCGGTCAGACTGATAATCAGGGTCAGCGCGGCCTCAGGTATACCCATGCGCAGATTGATGGCGAAGGGTGGCGAGGTACCGGCGGTGATGATCTCCTCTGGCGAGGCCCAATATATGAGATTCAGCAGCCAACTGAGTGTGGTCCAGGACATAAAACCGAGGGCTGCGATCATTAGCGTGAAGCCTGCGGTGCGCCACTGTTCCTTGAGCAGGCCGAGCAGGAAAGCGGCAGCCAGGGGGGCGGCGATTATGTATATCGCACTTACCATTTCAGCTCCGTGAACTTGCCGATGTCGAGGGAACGCTTCTTCTCAAACAGCTTGTAGGCGTAGGCCAGCATCAGGGCGGTGATGCCGACGCCGATGACGATGGCGGTCAACACCAGGGCCTGGGGTAGGGGGTCTATGATGCGGGCGGCGGCCTCGGCTGCCGGTACCGTATCATCAATGATTGGCGCAGTGCGTCCTGCCATGTATCCGACGGAGACGAGTACCGTGTGCACCCCGGCTTCGGCGATGGTGAAGGAGACGATCATGCGCATTATGTTGCGGTTTGTCAGCGCGCCGTAGATGCCGATCAGGATCAACGCGAAACCTGCTGCCATGGCGATGTGTGCGATCATAGCTCCTCCGTCTCCGAGAAATCCGCCAGCATGGATGAGAATTCCGCGCCCACCTTGAGGCCGATCAGCGAGTAGATAAGAGGGATGGCGCCCGCCGAGAAGAGTTGTCCAAATTCTCCTAGGGGTAGGATGCGGTTGTCGAGAAATCCGCCTGCCAGAAATAAACCAAGTATGCCGATGCAGACGTAAAATACCCCGGTAGTGGATTCCACGGTGGTAATTACGCGATGGCTGAAATGCCGGACCGGATTGGCCAGCAGGGTCAGCAACATACCGGAGGCGATAACCGCGCCGCCCTGGAAGCCGCCCCCTGGGGTCAGGTGGCCGTTGACGAATATATAGACGCCAAGCAGCATGATCAGCGGTATCAACATCCGGGTGCCTGAGGTAAGCAGTTCTCCCACTGGCGTAAGATGATGCTGTCCAAGTTTGCGCTTGCGCCCATTCGCCAGTACCAGGCCAACCACTGCGGCTGATAGGAACAACACCGTGACTTCACCCAGGGTATCCAGTCCACGGTAGGTGACTATGATAGCGGTGACTATATTGGCCGCGCCCAGGTCGTTGGCGGCGTGTTCGGCGTAGTATTTTCCGGTGAGGCTGAGCTCAGATTCCGGCAGGTATCCTGACAACAATTGCCAGAAGATTGATCCGAGTACTAGTACCAGCAGTAGGGCTATGAAGCGTTTAATCAAGTTCGTCCTCCTCACTGCAGCTTTCGCGCATACCGCGCACTCGTCCCAGTACGAAGAAGAACAGGAAGGTGGTCAGGCCGCTGCCGATGGCGGCTTGGGTCATGGCGACATCCGGAGCGGCCAGGATGACGAACATCACCGATGCGAACAGGCCGACAAGGCCGGCGGACAGGATGGCTACCGGAAGTTCCTTGGTACGGATCGCCACCAGGGCCACGATGATGGTTGCCAGCGCCAGCAATATGGTCATTATGTCGATGGTGCTGGTCATTGCGGTGGCTCTCCCGTGTCTTCCTCCAGGCGATCCACTACCGTCAGGTCCGTTTTCTTGGCGCCGATACGATGCGCTGCGCGGGCTAGAACCTGTGATGACAGCGGGTTGGTGGAGAGAACGAACAAACCGATCAAGAACAGCTTGGGTCCCCAGTCAGGTCGCAGGCAAGTTAGTCCAACTAGTGTCAGAAGCGTACCTAGGGTGGTGGTCTTGGTTCCTGCCTGGATGCGGTTAAATACATCAGGCATGCGTACCAGTCCAAGTCCGCCCAGCGCCAGGAAGGCGGCGCCTGATACCAGCAACAGGGCGCCTATGATATTCAGTGGGGTATCTGCAAACATTACAGCCCCCGTTCCAGATAGCGCGCCACGGCGATGACACCAAGAAAGGAGAGCAGGGCATAGACCAGGGCTACGTCAAGATAGATATGACGGCCCTCCATTAACGCCACCATGATGATGCCCATGACCGCAAGTACGGTGAGTACATCGAAGGCCACCACACGGTCTGGTGCGGATGGACCGACGAAAAAACGCCAGAGGGAAAACAGAAAGGCGATGCCGGCCAGTATCATGGCCATTAAAATCAGCGCATCAACCATACATTACCTCAAGGTAGCGTTCGAAATGTGAGACCAGGTTTTCGGTGGCGCCATCAATATCAGTGGCATCTACCGTAACCCAGTGGATATAGAGCCATTCGTGTCGCAACTCTACGGTTAGGGTGCCTGGGGTCATGGTGATGGCATTAGCCAATAACAAGCGTCCAACCGGGCTGGTAAGTTTGGTGCGGACCTTGACGATACCCGGTTTTACCGGCAGCGAAGGGGCAAGCACGATGGCCGCCAGGCGGATGTTGGATTTTATCAGCTCTTTGAGGAAGTACAGGATAAACATCACTGCGGTGGCGATGCCGCGAGGCGTGAGGTTGAGGTCGGAGAGGACGCTACGTCCGCTCTGAAAAATAAGTGTTATCAGAAAGGAGGCGACTACACCTACGATCAGGACATCCGGGGCTAACGAATTGTTTAATAGCAGCCAAAAGATAAGCAAGACTACAAACAGCCGCAAATGATGTCGAGCTTTCTGCATCTAACCTCCATGGTGCAAATCAGATAAACGCTAAAAAGAAAACCACCGGCGGACTACTCACACTGCAAGCGCTCCGCTCTATTTCTAAGCCGATGCTCCAATGAGCCATCAAGCCATTTTTTTCTAGCATACCTTACAGAATAGTAGATCATAGTTGACTTTTATCAATCAATATATATGTTTCTCATCCCCATGCAAGATTGTTGCAACCGGGCTGGCGCACGCATTAAATCTTATTGTGTATGCATGTCTCCACACGGGTATTTATCGTCCTTGTTATGCCGATAGATTCAATCTTAGTGTAACCATTGTTACATAACTCAGACTCATTAGTTTGTAGCCTTGTATCGTAAATCTACTACTGGAAAGGAGGTTAAGATGCAAGCTATGAAGTTTTTTATAGATACCCACGATGTTTCCAACAAGACATTTCCAGCCGGGCTGACCCCTGAGCAGTTCGAGGGCTTTTTCTCCCAGTACGAACAGGCCTGTTACGACGAGAACGTGGTATTGCTGCGGGTGCATGTCGGTTACGAAGATGGACGCGCCTTCTGTTTTACCATGGCGCCGGACGCAGAAGCGGTGCGGCGTGCTCATGCGAAGGTAGGACTGCCTTACGACAGTATTACCGAGGTAGCTACCGCTACGCCGGGTGATACCTTTTTTCGGCGCACTGCCGCCTAAGTTATAGGTCAGCTGCGGTGTCGGCAGATGCCGCAGCGCAATCCTGCGGAGTAGTCTATGAATCTTGGTATATACAACATCGTTGTTATCGGCCTGATCGCATTGATGATCGGATCGTTTGTTATGGTGTCTATTACTTATCTGGAGCTGGGGCCTATCGCACAGTTGGCCCGGCATAAGCGCAAATGGTTGGCGCTGGCCATGGGTTCCGGCATCCTGGCCTTTGGCATAAAGATGGTGATAATCCTTACCATTGCCAATTTCCCCCAGTACGCCATAGATCCATTTCTGAATACCCCTAAGGTCCCTAAGCAGCAACATATTAAGGGCAGGACCGGACCAGCACATTATGCATGGATTGAGTTGTCGGAGGACGGTAATGATCATGCGGGAGCTACGAATCCTGTCGCATCGCGTGAACGTTATATCTGGCAGGCATTGCCTAAGCAGGCGCCTTCCCCCGCAAACAATCCATCCACACCTCAGAAGGTGGCGTTGGGCGAGCGGCTGTTCTTTGATCAGAGGTTATCGCGTGACGGCACATTATCCTGTGCATCATGTCATGCCCTGTATGAACATGCCGGTGGTGACGGCAGGGCAACCGCGCAGGGCATAGATCAGCAGATAGGCGGCCGTAATGTGCCTACGGTATGGAATACCGGATTCCAAACACAGTTCTTTTGGGATGGGCGCGCACTTTCACTTGAGGACCAGGCCAAGGGGCCATTGCTGAATCCGATTGAGATGGGCATGCCGTCGCCGGAAGCTGTCGAGAAGGTAGTGCAGGGGCAGGAATCTTACCGGAAGTCTTTTGCAGAGGTATTCGGTGCGGGGACGGCGATTACCATCGACCGTATCGCCGAGGCTATCGCCGCCTACGAACGCACCCTGATTACACCTGACGCCCCTTATGACCGGTTTGTGCGTGGCGATACCGATGCTCTTACTCCGGCGCAGGTGCGGGGGATGAATCTGTTTCAATCGGTTGGATGCGTCACCTGCCACTTTGGTCCGAACTTTAGCGCCGCCAGTGTCTTCGACAGCAGCATGCCGCGGCGTATCTTTCCGTCCAATCCCATACCTCAGGAGCAGCAATATAACCTGCTGCTTGAATACGCCGCCAATACCGATACAAACCGTGGTGTGTGGCGCGTGCCTTCGTTGCGCAACGTGGCGCTCACCGGTCCATGGCTGCATAACGGAGAGGTGAAAAAGTTGGAGGAGGTGGTGCGCATCATGGCCGCCGGACAACTGGGGTGGGGAGGTCATTACTTGCTGTGGTCGGATAAAGAGTCTGCATTGATTGAGCGCAACAGCCCCAAACTCAGTGATGGGCAGGTTGCGGATATTGTTGCCTTCCTTAACGCCTTGAGCAGCGATAGACTGGTTGCCAGAAAGTCTGCCGTCAGTCAGCGATAAAAGCAGGATAATGCAGACCCTTTGCCAGGGAGTAGAGATATGTGATACTCGCATAATATCGATTGAAGGAATTATGCGCATGGTATCTATCGGCTCGGAAAGTTTTCAGACGGTGACCGATTTTCTGCGCCTCTCGTCCGAGGGCGTGCGGATGTTGGAGCGCGAGATTCAACATGCCGTGTTCAAGAAGCCGACAGCGGTGATCCACAAGGGGCAGTCCGTATCCGGGGCCTACCTGGTGTTGCGCGGGCAGTTGCGAGTCTTTACCTACACGCCGCAAGGTACCGAAGCCACACTCTATTTTATTCGTCCGGGCGAGACCTGTGTCCTGGCGCTCAACTGCCTGTTCAACGACCTACGTTATCCGGCCTGGGTGGAGGCGTCCGGCGATACCGATGTGGCGGTGATTCCGGGTTCGCTCTATCGCCGTCTGTTCGAGAAAGAGGACGCAGTACAGGATCTGACCGTCACTGCGCTCTCTACTTTGGTGTTCCGTCTGATGGATGAACTGGAACAGATACACTCCTGTAATCTGGATCAACGTCTGGCCAGTTTCCTTCTCAACAATGCCTCGGACGAGGGCGTGGTGGCCATGACCCAGCAGACACTTGCAGGACACCTAGGCACCACACGTGAGGTCATTGCCAGGCTGATGCGTGGTTTTACTTCGCAGGGGTTGGTATCCACGCGGCGAGGGGCTATTAGTATTCTGGATGCGGAGCGGTTGTCTACCATAGCGGCACCGCAAAGTATTGGGTTGTTCTGAATTATTTTATCTGGGTGTGGATGTTGTAGCCGTAGACTATGTTTAGGTGATTACGCGTGGATCTGCTTTTCCATGATGAAATCATCCATAAAGAATCCGTCGCCTATATCCTTTTTCACCTCATCGACTATGACGAAACCACGGCGTTTATACCATGCGATGGTCGTGTCATTGAAGCGATTTACCGTTAACCATATAGTCTGGCATCCCTTGGTGACAGATATGTTTTCAATAAACCCCAGGAGAGCCTTTCCCAATCCTTTGCCGCGGGCATTGCTCAGAAGATAGAGCTTGCTGAGTAGCATCCTGCTATTTTCTGTGTCCGGAACCAGGCCGGTGTAACCGTACCAGGTATCACCTGAACCGATCAGGTAATACTCCCATCCATCAGCAATTTGCCCCTCTATTGCCTCGGCGCTTTGGAATTTGCTCAGCATATGATCGACCTGGGATGCGCCTATGATCGGGGTGAAGTGCTGGGTCCAGATTGCTCGAGCCAGAGTAGCGACGGCATTGATATCGTCGTTAGTTTCTACCTGCGTTATGTTGACGCCCAAACCGCATTCTCCTTTGGACGTATATTGCTGTCTATCAGCGACATAAACTCCTCAAACTGTTCGGTACTCGCAAACGCCCGTCTTGGAAATAGTAGGGCTTGACTATTATCTAGGAACAGATAAACCAATTCTTTCGAGTACTCTTTCCCTTGGATGGCGCTCCATGAATATGATTGGCGCGAGTCGCTGGTGGTGATGTCGATGGAATCGTCCGTAATGCTTGCACTCTGTTTTTTTAACAGGTGGCCATCATCTGCTATGGAGTAATGAAAAAAGAATCTGCGCTGATAGATTGCAACACAACCGAACAATATACCGGCAATAGCCAGGGCGGATAAGGAAATGAACAAGGGTATGTCATAGAACCCGTCGTATGTTTGAATGAAGTTGTACATGCCGGTGAGGAAGATGCCGATGAAGATCCAGGTCATAAGATTCAAGGCCTGGAACTTTATTTGTCCCTTACCGATACGCAGCATGCGGGCGTAAGTGAATTTCACGAATTCACGGTATTCTTTGCGGGTTAGTTGAAATTCTAGGTTCATTTTATTGCGTAGAACATATCTTTGATATTTAAATCGTGTTTTGTTTATGTGTATTCTTAAAATATATAGGTTTTACGCAAGAGTAGCTCGGTCGCGTCCTTCTCTTTTGGATTTATACATAGCCTCATCCGCGCGCTTAAATACGGAGTTTTTGGTGTCTCCAATTTTCCACTCTGTTATGCCGATGCTTATTGTAATGCCATTCATGTTTTGTCGTACCTTATTGCAAAGATTGTTGGCAAGCTTTAGAGCATTCTCTGCGTCGGTGTGTGTTGCAATAATAACGAATTCTTCGCCGCCAAATCGGCAGAAAACATCGCTTTTTCTGGTGCTTTCCAGAATTAGATTGCAAAAAGATATTAAGACCCTGTCACCCTCGTCGTGCCCATATGAGTCATTAATATTTTTGAAGAAATCTATGTCAATTAACAATAATGAAAACGTGTCTCCGTAGCGTATGCTGCGCTCCATTTCTAAGGAGATGTGTTCGTTGTAGACGGTTCGATTGTTTATACCAGTTAGGCTGTCGGTGCGCGTTATTTTTTCCAGATTATTTCGTACTATGGAGTTTATGAGAAGGATGATCGCTATGATAAGTAGGAAATCAATGAAAAATACCGCAAACATCAATCTAAATGTTGAGAGTTTTGATTCGGAAAGTTCTTGCGCCAGTCCGACAGTCAGGTTAGCTGAATCCCAGAATCTTTCGCTATTTTCCAGCAACTTGCTGTTGTTTACTTCGCTCTTGTCTTTGCGGTATTCGTGTATATGTTTTTTTAAAGTGATCCACTCTTTCTGTAACTGTTGCAATCTTAATATAAAGCTCTCCATATTTCTGGAGCCAAGAATCTGTTTATCGAAATTTAGGAAATCTTCGAATATCGCGTTAATCTGATAGATCTCATCGTCGTCAGGAATGCCGCTCAACTCTAATTTGCATACCTTTTGCGCGTTCCCTCTGATTACCCCGGTTTTATTTATAACTTCGGCATCGAATTTCATTATATTGATGCCGTGGTATGCGATGTAGCCGTTGAGGGCAATGATAACTATATGTATCGAAACAATAAGTATTAGCCGTGATCCGTATCCCAGGCTGCTCCTCTGTCTGCCAAAGGTATATTTAAGTTTCATTATTACCCGCTAATTATCGTTAAGGATTTATGATTGTTATTGTAGTTGCTTAATCCTCAAATAAGTTGGGCAGAATTGCAATATGGATGCGGGTTATTTACGAAAGGTGTTGGTTGTCAGGAATATGGTTCCTCTATGAAATATTTATTCCTTATCTCCAGGTAACCATCCGCCTCTTTATTCTTGCCGCGCTTCCTTGCTCCTTGTGCCAATATCTCCACTTTGCTGATTAAGGTCTGTACAACGGCGCCTCTGTCGGCATCATCCAGTCGGCCGGATGCGATGATTTTTTCCAGCGCTTTGATGCGAAATCGGTCCATGCCCCAGTGGCGTTGGGAGAGCTGGTCTGCGTGTCCGCCGTATTTTTTTATCTGTGGTTGTTCCACAAATGCTATCGGATGGGTGGCGCAGATCCTTAGCCAGAGATCGTAGTCCTCGCAGGCCGGGAGTTGTTCGTCAAACAGGCCGACTTCGTCAAACAGCGAGCGCTGGATGAGTACGGAGGAGGGGGAGATTACGCACAGGGGGAGACATTTCTGAAAGATGTGGCCGCCGCTCTTGGCGTGTTTGTGCATCTGGTTTACCCGCTTGCCGTTGCGGATCCATATCTCTTCGGTGTGACAGATGCGGATGTCCGGTTGTTGTTGCAACAGATTACGCTGGGCCTCTAGTTTTGTTGGGAGCCATTCATCATCAGAATCAAGGAACGCCAGCCAGTCTCCATTTGCGGCCTTTATCCCTGTGTTGCGTGCTGCGCTTACCCCCAGGTTAGGTTGTTGGATGTAGATGCATTGGGGGAATTGTCTGGCCATTAGCTCCGCTGTGTTGTCAGTGGAGCCGTCATCCACGACGATGATCTCCTGCGCCGACAGGGTCTGATCTATGACGGATTGAACCGCCCTGGCCAGAACATGGGCGCGGTTATAGGTGGGGATGATTACGGAGATATTCATACAGTGATTCTATATGTCCTTCCTGGCAGATAGAATGATCTGTATGAGGTGAAGACACAAACCTATTGTAGGAGCCCAGTCCTCTGGGCGATTTAGTGGCAATATTTATCGCCCGCAGGAGCGGGCTCCTACAGATTAAGATTGATTTTGGAGATGCGGTTATGCGATTAAATGTGCCTGTGATCGGAATATTGCGCGGAGTAGAGCCGGACTTCTTTCCGCAGTTGCTGGATGTTTCTTTTCAGGCCGGGTTGCAGGCGATTGAGGTGACTATGAACACCCCGGGCGCTCCGGATATGTTGCGGCAGAATATGCATCTGGTTCCGGAGGGGTGCTTTCTGGGCATGGGCACGGTGCGTAACCTGCCGGAGGCCAGGGTGGCCATAGATGCCGGAGCTATGTTTCTGGTGACCCCGAATGTGGATGTGGATGTAATCGCCTATGCGAGAAGGTGCGAAGTGCCGATCGTGGCCGGGGCGCTGACACCTACCGAGGTCTATCAAGCCTGGAGCGCCGGGGCCGATATGGTGAAGGTGTTTCCCTGTCCCGGTCCCAAATACATCAAAGACCTGCTGGGTCCATTAGAGGATGTGCGTCTGGTGGCGGTAGGCGGGGTGAAGCTGGATAATCTGCGGGAGTTCCTGGATGCTGGCGCTGAGGCGGTTGGGGTCGGTAACAGCCTGTTCGGGGAAGAGGTGTTACGAAACAGAGATGCCGCAGGGGTGCAGCGGTACATGTCGGAATATCTTGGGAGGATCGCTTAGTTCTGGATGGGCAAGTTAGTTACTTGTGTCGGTTGTTGGGTCTAACTACCCATTATCACTGTCAAGGTGCCCAAACAACCCATTCTCGAAATCCTGATAGGCTTGCCGTATCTCTGCGTCTGTGTTCATTACGAATGGCCCCTGTCTTGCGACCGGCTCACCGATGGGGCGGCCTGCTATCAATAAAAGACGGCTATCTGTTGCTGCCCTTATCTCTATACCATCTCCATCAGCAAACACGGCCAGTTGGCCTGGGACTATCTGTTTGTCATCTCCCAGTTGCAGAGAACCGGAGATGAGGTAGATGAAGGCGTTATATTCTGCCGGTATAGGGTGGCTATAGGCGGCAAGGGCAGGCAGGGTGATGTCCAGATAGGTTGCATCTGTGGCTATGCCGGTCACCGGACCGTTGGTCCCGTTCGGGGTTTGTCCGGTGATCACCCTGATTACCGTACCGTCGTCGAGTTTTTCCTGTTTGATCTGTTCTGGAGCAAATTCCTGGTAAGTGGGTTGATCCATCTTGCGTGCAGCCGGCAGATTGACCCATAGCTGGAACCCATGCAGCAGGCCGTTCTCTTGTTCGGGCATCTCCGAGTGCAGGGCGCCTCTGGCTGCGGTCATCCACTGCACTCCTCCAGCCTTCACCACCCCGGTGTGTCCGGCGCTGTCGCGGTGTCTAACTTGGCCTGCCAGTAAATAGGTGACTGTCTCAAATCCCCTGTGAGGGTGAGGAGGGAATCCCGCGAGGTATTCGTCAGGATTGTCGGAACCAAATACGTCCAGCAGCAGAAAAGGGTCAAGCATACGCAGTCCGGGGGATGGGAACATACGTTTTAGTCGTACCCCGGCGCCATCATGTGTTTCGCTGCCGTTGATGATCTGTTTGATCTTGCGGGGTCTTGTTATTGCGGAGGACATGATCTTTTCTCAGGCCGTGGCCGTCTCCACTGCCTCTTTGATATGGGCTATGGCATCCGTAATGCTTTTCTCTCTACCTTCTGGAGAGAGATTCAGGCCTTGCGCCTGGATTATATGGATATCCTCAATACCGAAAAAGCCGAACATGGTCTTGAGATAGCTGGTCTGGTGTTCCATGGGGCTGTCGTCATAAACCCCGCCTCTGGTGCTCAGGATGTAGACCGGTTTATTGCTGACCAATCCCTTTGGCCCTGTCGCGGTGTATTGGAAGGTGCGTCCCGCTATGGATATGTGGTCTAGCCAGGCCTTCAGTGTGGAGGGGATGCCAAAGTTGTACATAGGTACCCCCAGAACCAGGACATCGGCAGTTAGAAATTCATTTATGAGTTCATCCGATCTGGTTACCGCCTGTTGCTGTTCTGGAGTGCGTTCCGCTTCCGGTGTCATAAGGCCGTCCAGGAATATGCTGTCTACATGGGGCAAGGGTTTATCGACGATATCTCGATGAATGATGACATCCTGAGGATTTGCCGCGTGCCAGCGCTCCAGGAATTCGTTGGTCAGTCGTATGGATTCGGAATTTGCGCCGCGGGCGCTGGCGTCAATGTGTAGGACCTTGCGGGCCATGTTCTTTTCCTCCGCTCTTTTAATTGCTGATGTAGGAAAGTCTAGGCCAGGAATTCCGAGTATTCTAGTGGGAAAAGCTGTGGGCGTCCGTCCTGGCTGTTAGTTGCGGCCGATGAATCTTGTAGCCTCGTGCAAGATTTTAAGCAGCGGCCCCAATCTCTCTTCAAACTCCAGTGAGTCCAGGAAGTTCTTTATATATAGTCCTAGCTCGGTGTCCCCCCCAAGGCGCAGACGTCGGTTGAAGAAGAGGGTGTCAGGGTCTTCCCGGCGGGTGGCCAGCAGCATGAAATCGTAGATATCGCCTTCGATGCTGACGTCATCTTTGGCCCCGGCTGGAGCGGCCCTGAGCTTGCCGTGTTTCAGTGTTAGGTAATAACTGATCCTGGCGTCCCGCACACGGATCAGGGCAACCCGACCGTCCAGGAAGTCCATCTCGCCATCCGCGAGTTCCGCCGCAAACAGACGATTAAGGAGCGCAGTCATTACGCTGCTGTGGGCCAGGGGCGGTATCAAGGCCAGTGGCAGGGCTAGAGGGCGTGGTAGGGTCGGGGTCTTGTTCAGGTGCGCGGAGGTTGTGCTCATCATTCTATGTCTCAAATTCAATTTGTTACACCGGTCCCTGGTAGGTGGCTCCCTGCTCGCCGTCTTTTGGCGACTTATACCA
This sequence comes from Sedimenticolaceae bacterium, assembly GCA_050297535.1. Lineage (GTDB taxonomy): Bacteria > Pseudomonadota > Gammaproteobacteria > Chromatiales > Chromatiaceae > JAAGZL01. Next base: position 48,364 of record JBNKSV010000011.1, on the reverse strand, counting down.
GCTCAGTTTCTCCTGAAGATTAACTACTTCACCAACTATTATAAGCGTTGGTGGCTTTGGTTGCTCCCGCTCTATTACTTCCTGGATATTTGCCAGGGTGCCGGTGAATACCCGCTGTTTCTCGGTGGTCCCTTGTTGTACCAGTGCTACCGGCATATCTTGGGATACACCCCGGGCAATCAGTTCGCTGGCTATTATCGGCATACCATGCAATCCCATGTAAAAGACCACGGTCTGATTGGGTTGGGCAAGATGATCCCAATCGAGATTAACGGTGCCGTTTTTCAGGTGTCCGGTTACAAAGGTGACAGATTGGGCGTAATCGCGATGGGTTAGGGGGATGCCTGCATAGGCGGCGCATCCGGAGGCGGCGGTGATGGCCGGTACCACCTGGAAGGGGATGCCTTGTTCCGCCAGGGTGTCGATCTCTTCGCCACCGCGTCCGAAGATAAAGGGGTCGCCGCCTTTGAGACGCACCACCCGTTTTCCCTCTTTGGCCAATTTGGCCAGTAATTGGTTTATCTCTTCCTGCCGCATGGCGTGGTTGTCACGCTCCTTGCCCACGTAGATGCGTTCGGCGTCGCGTCGGGTCATCTCCAGGATCGCCTTTGCCACCAGGCGGTCATAGACCACCACATCCGCCTGTTGCATCAGGCGCAGGGCGCGGAAAGTGAGCAGGTCCGGGTCACCAGGGCCACCTCCAACCAGATAGACCTCGCCCATGGGTGTGGCCGGATCATGGCTTTCCAGGGCCTTCTCCATGGCTATATCCGCCTCTTTCATGTGGCCTGAGAATACCCTCTCGGCCACGCCGTGACTGAGCACGTTCTCCCAGAAGGCCTTACGTTCCCTGGGATTGGCGTAGCGTGCCTTTACCCGTTCTCTGAATCTTTGTGCCAAGTCTGCCAGTCTGCCGTAGCCAGCCGGGATCAGGGATTCCAGCCTGGTCCTTATCAGACGCGCCAGCACCGGAGAGGCACCGCCTGTGGATACGGCGATCACCACCGGGGAGCGGTCTACGATGGAGGGTGAGATAAAGCTGCAAAGGTCCGGTTGATCTACCACGTTGACCGGTAGTTGTTTAGACTGAGCCGCTTTCGAGACCATGATGTTTGCTTGTGGGTCATTGGTTGCGGCATAGGCGATGGTGCAGCCGTCAAGATCTCCGTCCTGGAACTCTCTCTGTGCGTATTCTATGGCCCCATCTTGCAGCATGACTTGCAGATTGTGGCAGATGTCAGGAGATATCAAGCGGACCTTAGCTTGTGCCTGCAGCAGCATTGATACCTTGCGGGCGGCAACTTCGCCCCCGCCTACTACCAGGGCGGTCTTGTGTTTCAGGTTTAGAAATATCGGTAGGAAATCCATATAACTATCTGTTCGCTAATGCTGCTGTTGATTGAAGGCGGACTCTATCATGGGGGTGGATAAGCGACAAACTATAGGGCGATAGAAAATCTTAAATAGCATTTGTTCCTTAGTATATATAAAATAATTAGAATATACTAATACGATCTACCTTAGATTATGGTGAAAAGATGGTTAAAGAAATTGACAGTTTAGAGCTTATTGAACGGCTTAAATCGGAAAATAGCGTTATTTTGCTTGATATTAGAGGTGCCGACGAGCTTATGCAGGGCATTATCCCAGGTTCTCTACATATACCGATGCACCTGCTTCCCTTGCGCATCTCTGAATTCCCCATAGATAAGGATGTGGTCCTCTATTGTCGTAGTGGGGCACGTTCCTTTCATGCCTGCAGATTTTTAGCACAACAGGGCTATGACAATCTGATAAATCTGCGTGGTGGCATCATAGATTGGGCGCAAAAGGGGTTGAATGTGGAGTTTCCCGCCCAGGCTTGTTACGGTTAATAACCCGCCCCGTTTGGGCTGGATGCTTGCGTTTATCGCAAAGTTAGAATATAAGATGTGGCTTAAATTATAAACAACATCAACCGTTAATACTGGAGAATGATATGGCCGATTTTGATCAAGAACTGGATGCATGTGGACTGAACTGCCCCCTTCCAATCCTGCGCGCAAAGAAGACTCTGTCAGCAATGGAGTCTGGTAAGGTGCTGCGTATCATTGCCACCGATCCTGGTTCGGTGAAGGATTTTGAGGCCTTCGCTAAGCAGACCGGTAATGAGCTGATGTCGTCTACCGAAGAAGGCGGCAAATTTCATTTCTTTATGAAAAAGGCATGATCGATCGCTTAAGGCGAGCCGCACTGAATATAAAGGGGATATCAAGTTGGAACAGAAGAAACTAGCTATTATCGCGACCAAGGGGTCGTTGGATTGGGCCTATCCGCCTTTTATCCTTGCTACCACCGCTGCCGCTCTCGGATATGAAGTCGAGATCTTCTTTACCTTCTATGGTCTGCAGCTGTTGCGTAAAAAGTTAAACCTGGAGGTTACCCCGTTGGGTAATCCGGGCATGCCGATGCCTATGGGTATGGATAAGTGGTTCCCTGTCCTGGGTACGGCGCTACCAGGTATGCAGGCTATGATGACAGCCATGATGAAGAAGAAGATGGCGGATAAAGGCGTGGCAAGTCTTGAAGAGCTGCGTGAGTTGGCTCTTGAGGCAGACGTCAAAATGATTGCATGTCAGATGACTGTTGACCTGTTCGACATGGATACGTCTGAGTTCATGGACGAAGTGGAGTACGCCGGTGCAGCCCGTTTCTTCGAGTTTGCCGGGGAGAGTGATATCTGCCTGTACATATAGTCGGAATATCAGAATCGTAGGCAAAGGCGCTTCCCTTTTGGAGGCGCCTTTTTGTTTTTGTAGGGAAGAATGACAATATTAAGTATGCGGGATATCTATATTTAATCTAAGTCGCGAATTTATATAATAAATATACCCTTGAAACAGTTTGTATGGTGTGCTTACATTATAAGTTATCTAGGCGTAATGCTGTTGACCTGGTTTAATGCATCCAACCGTGGTTTATCTAACAAAAAAAAATATAAGCGATGATTCTGGGCCAGGCAGCTTTCTGCCGTCAGTACGCGTTGCATTTATTTTCCTATTAATCTGTGTAGTCATATTTCCTACCGAGATTTTTGCCTCCGATGATCCGCTGGTGATAGGGATCTTTCCCAGGAGAAATGTCAAACAGACCCACAGCATGTTTGCCCCGCTGGCAAGCTACCTGACCCAGAAGTTGGGGCGGGAGGTGCAACTGAAGACCGCCAAGAATTTTGCGACCTTCCGGTTGGCAATGAAGAGGAAAGAGTACGATTTGGTTCATCTAAACCAATATCAATACGTGGTCGCCAATGATGAGCTTGGCTATCATGCGATCGCGAAGAATGTTGAGTTTGGTGAAAGCACCATTGCTGGCGCCCTCATGGTCAGGTCTGATAGCGGCATGAAAACGATTCAAGACCTACGCGGGAAAAAGATATTGTTTGGTGGCGGTCCTGGAGCCATGGTTAGTTACATTGTCCCGACCTATATGTTGCGTGATGCAGGCCTCAATAAAGGCGACTATATCGAGGCCTTTGCCAAGAACCCCCCTAACGCCATTATTTCCACCTATCATGGGCAGGCCGATGCGGCCGGGGTAGGAGATATTGCATTACAACTCGGTATGGTGCATAAGGCTATTGATGCCGACAAGATGACGTATTTAATACGCAGCGAGCCTCTGCCGCATCTGCCTTGGGCGGTGAAAGACGATATGCCGCAAGAGACCAGGGAGAAGATTCAAAAGATTATGACCGGGCTGAAAGATAGTCCTTCAGGTAAGGCGGTGCTTGACTCCATGGAGATGTCTGATATGCAGCCTGTCACCGATGGCGATTATGATCATTGCCGTGAGATTATCAGACAAGTGTATCCTGGCGGGGGGCCGTAGTAATTGGCTATATGGTGGAGGGGATTAAGTGGCCAGTTTGTCGTTTTGGTGGCAGGTATCCTTATTGTGGCGATGTTTGCCAATACCTATTTTAGGTATGAGGAGGAGATTGATCGCCAAATCGACAATTTATCATCCCGCGGGGACTCACTAGCAAGTCTGTTGGCTGAGATAAGTATAGAACCGCTATTGACCTACGATTATGTGACCCTTTCTGCTTATACCGCCGATGCGAGCCATCAGCAGTATGTCGCCTATGTGGTTGTGCTTGATGGTAAGGGGCAACCAATCATCAAATATCAGAAATCATCGAGTCGGGCTGTGACCCCTGGTTCTGGTGTGCCTGAAGATATGGGCAATGAAATCAAGACCCTTCAGGCCAACCGCAATTTAATATCATTGCAGGTGCCAATCATGTTTGAAAATAAACAGTTGGGCAATGTGGTGATAGGCATGGATCCTCGTGATGCCTATAGGAAGGCCGAAGAGAGGTTGTTGTTCCAGCTTTTGATGAACGCCCTTATTGCCGGCGCAGTTGGTTTGGCTATATTTGTTATCTTTCGTTATCGCATTCTTTCCCGAATCCACGAACTGGTGCGCAGTACCGATAAACTGGCCATGTTCGACCTTGATCAGCATGTTGCAGTGTCTGGACATGATGAGTTGACGGATCTGGCCAAGTCCTTTAATCATATGGCTGAAGAGCTGAAAGCGGCCGTCCAGCTTAAAGAACAGGCCATAGAGAAAGCCGAGCATCTGAATGAAACCTTGGAACAGAGGGTGGCTGAACGTTCGACGGAACTGCGCACCCTCAACGCGCAGCTGGCGTATCAAACCATGCACGATGCCTTGACTGGCCTGCCAAACAGAGTGCTTATTTTAGATCGGTTGCAGAATGCCATCATCCAGGCAAAACGCACAAATAATAGTGTTGTGGTCTTTCTTCTGGATCTGGACCATTTTAAGGACGTGAACGATACTCTTGGCCATCCCGTTGGTGATCTCCTGCTGCAAGAGATGGGGCGGAGACTTCCCATTGTTCTGCGTCAGGGGGATACCATAGGGAGGTTGGGAGGAGATGAGTTTGCCCTGGTTTTGCCGGACACCGATGAAGTTGGGGCTTGGTCAGTAGCGCGGAAGTTGTTGGATGAGCTGACAACCCCGTTTAATGTAGATGGCCATAATCTGATTGTGGACGCCAGCCTCGGTATGGCTATCTTTCCTGATCATGGGGAAGATGATGCTACATTGCTCAGGCGTGCCGATGTGGCCATGTATGTGGCCAAAAAGGGTGAGGAACGCATTGCTGTGTATAGTTCTGCGACAGATGTCTTTAGCGTGGAGCGTTTGGCGCTGATGGCAGACCTGCGTAGTGCTATAGAGGCAGACCAGTTAAGGCTTTATTATCAACCTATTGTTGAACTGAAGACCGGGAAGGTTACCAGGGCAGAGGCCTTGGCTCGCTGGAATCATCCGGTAAAGGGGATGATTCCGCCAGATCTTTTTATTGATATGGCCGAGAGTGCTGGGTTGATCAAACCATTGACGGACTGGGTTATACGCACCGCAGTCAAACAGCTGTCCGTCTGGGCGAGGGAAGGGGTAGACATGCGGGTGTCTATAAACATTTCGGTGCGCAATCTACTGGACTCCACGCTTCCCGAGCGTATCAAGCAGCTTTGTGAAGATGAAGATATCTTCAGTGACCGCATTAAGTGTGAGATTACCGAGAATGATCTTATGGCCAATCCGGAGTTGGTGATGAGCACTCTGACCCATCCGGATATGGAAGATATAGATTTTTCAATTGACGATTTTGGTACTGGATATTCTTCCCTCAGTTATCTGAAACGTCTTCCGGTGCAGGAGGTGAAGATCGACCGCTCCTTTGTGACCGATATGCTAAAGGATGGCGATGATGCCACTATTGTCCGTTCCACCATTGAGCTTGCCCACAATCTAGGACTAAAGGTTGTGGCCGAAGGTGTTGAGGATTTCGAAACCATGATTCAGTTGCAGAAGCTTAACTGCGATTATGCCCAGGGTTACTTTTTTCTCAGGCCGGTGCCAGCCCGTGAGTTGAGCAGCGCCATTGCTATGATTGAGAATGCGGTGACTCCAAGGTTTGTAGTGCATCAATAAAAGGCTGGATGACCTTTATAACCTTTGTTGTTATCTGTTGCGGATATGTTCGACCACGCCGTTCTCATCAGGCGTACCCCATTCGCGTTCCCGGTTGATTTCGAGTTTCTCCTGGCAGGCCAGAATCAGGTCATCTGCGCTACCGCCAGCCATGCGATAGGCATCCAGCAGCAGTATCAGGCAATCGGCGTATTCCATTCTGTCGTTAGGCGTCTCTATCAATTCCTGGACCTCTTTAGCCAGATGGTGCAGCGGGATGCGCGGCGGGCGGTCCGCACCAAAGGTGGCGTCAGACCAGGACGCGATCTCATCCTGTAATTGCTGTATTCGATCGTGCATAGGCTAGGATTCCTGATGGCCGTACAGTGATGAGTAGAGGCCTTTGTTTTGGATTAGCTCATCGTGATGTCCCTCTTCGACGATACGTCCGTCCTCAAACACCAGCACCCGATCTGCTTGTTTCACCGCGCTGAGTCGGTGAGCGATGATCAGGGTGGTTCTCCCTTGCAGGAATGTCTGCATAGCAGCGTGCAGTCTGGCCTCGGTTGCGGTGTCCAGAGATGAGGTGGCCTCGTCCAGGATTACTATCTTGGGATCGCTCAACACCATGCGGGCCACGGCCAGGCGTTGTCTCTGCCCGCCTGATAGACGCACGCCGTAACGACCGATCAACGTATCCAGTCCAGCATCCATCTCCCGGACGATATCCGCCAGTTGGGCTATTTCCAGGGCCTGCCAGAGCCTCTCATCCTCAATATCCTGGCCCAGGGTAAGATTCATGCGGACACTGTCGTTGAGCAGGGCGGGGTGTTGCAATACGGTGGCGACGTTGGCGCGCACTATGTCCATACCGATCTCGGAGACCGGTACTCCATCGAAACTAATTTCACCGGAGTTGGGTGGATATAGACCAAGTATTACCTGCACCATGGTGGTCTTGCCGCCACCGCTGGCCCCGACCAGGGCCACCTTCTCACCGGCCGCTATATTCATACTGATGTCGTTAAGAACCAACGGTCCGTCACCATAACGAAAAGAGACGTGCTGCATCTGAAGATCGGTGGTGGTCTTACCTGCGAATGGGTCCTGGTTGTGGGGGTATTGCGGTTCCAGACCTATTCCCAGGAGCCGGTTGATTCGTTCCAGCGCGGCCTGAGCCCCGTGATATGCGTACTGAATGGCCAGCACCTCCTGTACCGGCCCCATCATAAACCAGAGATAGGCGAATACCGCCAGCATTTGACCGATGCTGAGGTCGGAGAATAACACCATGAGCATACTCAGGGCGCGGAAGGTATCGAAGCCGAACAGGAATACGGTAAAGGATAGACGCTGGGCCGCATCACTCTTCCAGGTGAATGCCTTGGAGTACCGGCGGATATGGTCGGCCTTGTCGATGATGCGTGCGATATAATGCCGTTCCCGGTTGCTGGCGCGGATCTGCTGGATGGCGTCTAGGGTCTCGGCCAGTGTTTCCTGAAATTGTTGATAGGCTCCGTTCTCCTGACGTTTCAGCTTTTTTACCTTGCGACCAAATAAGGTGGTGATGTATATAACCAGCGGGTTCAGGAACAGTATGAACAGGGCCAGTTGCCAGTTCATCCAGAGCAGGACGATGGCGGTGCCGATGATACTGAGCATGGCTACCAGGAACTTGGAGGTGGCTATGCCGAGGAAATTATCTATGGCGTCTATGTCCGTAACCATGTGTGATGCCACGGTGGCGCTGCCCATGGTCTCGTATTCGGACATGGATACCCGTTCCAGGCGTTGCAGCAGGCTGCGTCTTATACGGAAGGTCACATCCTTGGATATTAGGGTGAACTGGCGCATCTGCCAGACTCCCAGGAGCAGGGATAGCAGCCGGAGAAACAGGGTCAGAAACAGTATCGTTAGGATATAAAGCACCGGTCCCTGCCAACTGGCAGGAAAGACACTGTTTATTATGGCTACGGACATGCCCGGTTTGTGCAGCAGCACCTCATCCACCAGCAGGGGTATCAGCAGAGGTATGGGCACGCTGACCACGGCCCCCAAGATCGCAATGATGTTGGCGGTGATGAGTTCACGCCTTCTGCCCAGGACCATGGTGGTTAGTTCATGCCAGCTATAGGCCCGGGAGCGTAGCTCCTGTGGCGCCTCTATTATGGGCATTTCTTTGGTCAGCTCTGTCACTTCAACTATTCAGGATTACAAATATTCGTTGGCGTTTGCGTTGGGAAAGGGTGATCATAGACAATATTATGGGATATATGAATTACGGAGTTGTCTTTATTGCGATATATCATATCCGACTTACCGCATTTAGAGCCAAAGTTGTAACAGACTCAGTTTTGTGACGATGATACAATCTCGATATTTCCGAAATACAAAACAATACTATTTCTAATGGTATTTGTTAGGGCATTACTGTAAGAATCTGTATAATAAGGTTATTATCAACATTGGGATTGATGTAATGAAGAGAAGGTTACTGTCTGTATTCTTGATTACCTCGCTGTGGCTGCCCCTAGCCCATGGCGAGAATCTGATGCAGGTATATGAAATGGCCGTGCAGAATGATGCACAGATTAAGGCTGCCCGGGCCAGCAGAGACTCTGTATTTGAGTCCAGACCGCAGGCCATAGCTCAGTTGCTGCCTAGTCTATCCATGTCAGGCAGCACCAGCAGTGTGGATGTGGATACTGTGCACTCCATTAACAATGGCAAAGGCAGCTCTGCCTACAACAAATCCAGCGTGAGCATTGATCTTTCCATGCCGATCTACAGAAGGGAGCTGTGGGTGCAGTTGGATCAAGCTGATGATCAAATAGCCCAGGCCGAGGCGACTTATGCCGCTGCTGAACAGGATTTGATCATCCGGACTGCCCAGGCCTACTTCGATATCCTATTAGCCCAGGACAATCTGAAATTCGCCAAAGCGGAGACCGCCGCTATTGGCAGACAACTTGAGCAGGCCAAGCAAAGGTTCGATGTGGGGCTTATCGCAATAACCGCGGTACACGAGGCCCAGGCCGCCTATGACCAATCAAGAGCGGATCTTATTCAGGCAGAGAATACCCTGGATAACGCCTGGGAGGTCCTGTATGAGATCACCAACCACAAGATCACTGCTTTGGCGTCCTTGAGCGAGAATCTAGCCCTGTCCAAACCCATACCAGATAGTGTTGAACAGTGGGGCAGCAAGGCGCTGGAGCAGAATCTGTCGATCAAGGCGGCAGAGAAGGCGACCGCGCTGGCGCGCAGCAACGTTAAGATACAACAGTCAGGCCATCTTCCATCCCTGGATCTGGTTGGGTCAAGCAGCAGGGACCGTACCAGTCTGTCCAGCGGTTCTGATACCAATACATCCACTATTGGGTTACAGCTGACAGTTCCTCTGTATGCCGGTGGTGGGGTAAATTCACGTACCCGTCAGGCCAGATTTGATTTGGAGGCAAGCCAGGAGACTCTGGATAAAGAGCGGCGCTCTGTTACCCGCCAGGTACGTGATGCATATCGTGGTGTGCTCGCCAGTATCAGTTCGGTTCGGGCGTTGCAGGCTAGCACCGTATCCGCCCGGAGCGCCCTGGAGGCGACCGAGGCCGGTTATGAGGTTGGTACCCGCACTATCGTTGACGTGCTTAGCTCTCAGCGCGATCTGTATCGTTCCCTGAAAAATTATGCCAATGTGCGTTACAACTACATTATGAATGGATTGAAGCTGAAGCAGGCTGCCGGTATTGTGTCGGCCGAGGATCTTAAGCAGATACAATCCTGGTTGAAATAGTTTATCGTAAAGATGCAAAGCGACGGGGCCGATGGCCCCGTTGTTGTATACGCAATTAGCTATAAGCGGTTAGAATAGGTCTCATGTCTGGAAATACTATCGGAAAACTATTCAGTGTGACCTCCTTCGGCGAGAGCCATGGCCCCGCCATAGGCTGTATCGTAGATGGCTGTCCTCCAGGAATGGAGTTGTCGGAGCTGGATATTCAACCGGATCTGGATCGCCGCAAACCTGGTACCTCACGTCACACTACGCAACGGCGCGAGGCGGATGAGGTGCAGATCCTCTCAGGTGTGTTCGATGGAGTCACGACCGGCACGCCGATCGGACTGATTATCCACAACACCGATCAGCGTTCCAAGGACTATTCCAACATCATGGACCGGTTTCGTCCCGGACATGCCGATTACACCTACACCCAGAAATATGGAGTACGCGACTACCGGGGCGGCGGACGTTCCTCGGCCCGTGAGACCGCCATGCGGGTGGCGGCCGGTGCCATCGCCAAGAAATACCTGAGGCAGAGCTGTGGCATAGAGATAAGGGGTTATCTGGCGCAACTAGGCCCTATCGTTGTCGAAACGCTTGATTGGGATGAGGTATACAATAATCCGTTCTTCTGCCCGGATGTGACAAAGCTGGCGGAGCTGGAGGCCTACATGGATGCCCTGCGTAAGGAGGGCAATTCTATCGGTGCGCGTATTAACGTAACGGCCAGCAATGTACCGCCCGGCCTGGGTGAGCCCATCTTCGACCGGCTGGACGCGGAGATCGCCCACTCTATGATGAGTATCAATGCGGTCAAGGGCGTGGAGATTGGGGCAGGTTTTCATAGCGTGGTACAGAAGGGCACCGAGCATCGGGATGAGATTACCCCGAATGGTTTCCTCAGCAACCATGCCGGCGGTATCCTGGGCGGCATATCCAGCGGTCAGGATATAGTTGTCAGTATCGCTATGAAACCCACTTCCAGCCTGCACATTCCATGTAACAGCATAAATCTGCAAGGCGAACCGGTTGAGGTGAGTACAGAAGGGCGACATGATCCTTGTGTCGGTATCCGCGCTACCCCGATAGCCGAGGCCATGCTGGCGATCACCCTGATGGATCATCTGTTGCGGCACCGCGCCCAAAATATGGATGTGCGTTCTGGCACGCCGGTCGTCCCGGCTGCGCCTAAATGATGATTAATGTATTCAGTTGATAAGCTGCACGATACGGGGAAACTAGCATTGGATTACAAGATATTATTTACAGTATTCACTGCCGTATTTATCGCGGAGCTGGGGGATAAAACCCAGCTTGCCACGATGCTGTTTGCCGCTGATAAAGAGGTAAGCAAACTTACGGTATTTCTTGGGGCATCGTTGGCGCTGATTGTAGCGTCTGCTATCGGTGTTCTTGCAGGTGGGATTATTTCTCAGTATGTCAGTGAAAAACATCTGCACTATGTTGCCGGTATCGGATTTATCGGCATAGGTGTTTGGATGCTGGTAAAGGCATAGGCAGTATTCTCAAAGATCCTATGCCTTATTGGCGCTTATCATCCTTCTATCTCTTCTATTTTGCCGCCCTGGGTGTGTTGGCTCCATATTGGAGTCTGTATCTGAAAGATCTTGGTTTTGACGCGGTTGCTATTGGTCAGCTAATGGCCATTCCTATGGCTACTAAATTGGCAGCGCCTTATGTATGGGGGTGGTTGGGAGACCACCTGGGGCATCGCATGTCTATTGTTCGTCTGGGTTCCATGCTTACTGCCATAATCTTTGTGTCGGTGTTCTGGGTAACCGGATTTTGGGAGCTGGGCGCTGCCATGGTGTTGTTCAGCTTCTTCTGGAATGCGGTGCTGCCCCAGTTCGAGGCGGTCACATTCGATTATCTTGGTGACGACGTATCCAGATATACCAAGGTTAGGGTGTGGGGTTCCGTAGGTTTTATTGCTTCAGTTGTGGCCTTGGGGGTATTGGTAGATGCCGAAGGACCTAGATCTATTCTGCCGGTATTGTTGATGGTATATGGGGCAATCTGGCTTTCAAGCATGATGGTCAGAGATAAGGATTTGAAACCACATCCGACGGAGCAGCCATCAATCCTGGAAGTTATGAGGCTGCCGGCGGTGATTGCCTTCTTCGTAGTGTGTTTCCTGTTGCAGGCTGGGCATGGTCCATATTATGCCTTCTACTCCATCTATATGGAGTCGGTGGGATATTCCAAGACCACCATTGGTCAGTTTTGGGCCATTGGCGTTGTCGCCGAAGTCATCGTGTTTCTGTTTATGCATCGGATTTTAAAACGCCTTGGTGCTCGTCTGGTGTTGTTGGCCAGCCTTGTCTTGGCGGTATTGCGCTGGATACTGATCGGAAATTTTCCAGACTCTATGGTGATAATGCTCTTTGCCCAGACTCTGCATGCGGCTACGTTCGGCACCTTTCATGCTGCCGCCATCCATCTGGTGCATCATTACTTCACCGGTAGTCATCAGGGGCGTGGACAGGCGCTCTACAGCAGTCTGAGTTTTGGCGCCGGTGGCGCAATTGGGACCTTGGCAAGCGGATTTCTTTGGGAGAGCGCAGGGCCGGGTGTGGCGTTTGGTATATCTGCCTGCCTGTCTTTACTGGCGTTGTTTATCGCTTGGTTCTGGGTCGAGAACGAGTTGGTTAGGGCTATCCCTGAGTAAAAGCGCCAGATGCGGAGTCATTGGTACTAGCCACTTCTGGGCTTACTAGGGGTTCTGCCAGGAAATATCCCTGGATATGGTCAATGCCGGTCTCGATCAGAAAATTAAGCGTGGTTATATCTTCGACCGACTTGGCAATAGTTTTGATGTTTAAGGAATGTGCTACATCGTTTATAGATTTTATAATTGCTTGATTGTATCTGTTGCTGGCGCCAAGTATCAGATGGCCGTTTATCTTAATAAAATCGACCGGTAGTTGTTTGAGATATGAGAAAGACAAAAACCCACTACCGAAGTCATCCAATGCCATTTTGCAACCAAGGGAGCTCATACGATAGATCAGCTCCTTTGCTTGCAAGGTGCTTGAGGCCGCGGCAGTCTCAGACATCTCAAAGATGATTTTGGATATGTCTACCTGCGATTCGACTATAAGGCGTTCTATCTGGTCTACGGCATGTGGTTCGGCTACGGTTTGACTGGATAGGTTTATAGATATATCTCCCAGGTATCCATCAGATTGTAGTTGTTTAAATTGGGCCAGCGCGTTTTTCACCACCCACTGATCTATCTTGTCCATCATATTGAAACGTTCCGCCGTTGGCATAAAGGCGTTTGGATAGATGATCTCATGCTCGTTATCTACGATGCGTAACAGCGCTTCCAGAGATTGGGTTTTGGATGGTATATGTCGTTGCAGATTGATGCTGCTATCAACCGCATGTGTTTGTAACAGTTCCGGTTCAAGTTGTTTACTGCAGAAGATAGGTTGATAGTATAGGTGAAACAGATTCCGTTCCATGGCGTCGGTTATTTTGGACGACCAACTCAGATCCTTATCTTCATTTATGTCGGTTTCGTGGATAAAGAAATGTACCTGATTGCGGCCCCGTTTCTTTGCGATGTGACAGGCGGTGTCTGCATTACTTAGGACAGACTCGGAATTTGGTGTGTCACCGTCCATGATGGCGATGCCGATGCTGCCGTTTATGTTGAAATGTTTGTCTTTGTGAGAAAATACATACTGTTCCAGTAGATACCGGTATTCGTTTGCTGTCTGTTTGATGGCTGTTTGGGTGACGCTACGCAGGATTATCGCAAACTCGTCTCCACCCAGGCGTGCCAAGTCATCCGACTTTCTCAGACGTGATGCCAGCAGCTGAGAGATCTCTATCAGTAGCTGGTCACCAGCGGCGTGGCCAGCCGTGTCGTTTACATATTTAAAGCGGTCCAGGTCGATGTAGAGTAAGGCGCTGCAGTCTGATATCCGCCTTAGGCGGTCTATCTCCCTGTCCAGCTCTCTTTCAAACCAACGTCTGTTCGCCAGTTTTGTCAGAGAGTCATGGTCTGCTTGCCAGCGTAGTTTATTCTCCAACGATATGCGTTCGGAGATATCTCGGAACGCTACAACCGAGCCTTGGCGTTTGGTATCTATGCTGAACGGATAGACCGTGTATTCTACCGGGACTGGTTTTTTGTCTTTGTTCCAAAATACTGCTTGTTGCCGGTTGATGGCATAGCCATGTTCATATGCGTTGGAGAGCTCACAGTTATTTGGTTTTATCTTATTGCCAGCTTCGTCGGCATAGTGGAATAGGCTATGCGCCGATTTACCGATTAGATTGTCCTTTTTGTCGAAGCCTAATATTTGCAGGCAGGCAGGATTGATAAAAGAGATTATCCCGTCGTTATCTACCCCATATACTCCATCGCCCACCGAGTGCAGAATGCTGCCAAGGCGCTTGCGTTCCTGTTCGATGGATTTGCGGGTTCTGATGTGACGACTCATGGCGTCGACACGGGCTATAAACAGTTCCTCACTTTCATTTTTGAACATGCACTCTACAGCGCCTGATTTTAGTGAACTCTCAATGGCGTAATCTATGTAAGTGCCGGTTATCAGGGAAGAGGTGATGGAGTTGGTGCGGGTGTCTTCCAGTAGTATCCTGCAAAGCTCATCGCCATTGGCGCCGGGCATAAAGTAATCAATAATGGCGATGTCAAACTGGGACTCAATAGCCTTTTGGAATCCGCTTTCTACCGATTTCGCCATTTCAACCTGATAGCCATTGTCGGTGAGCAGCTTTTTATACTTGTGACGCACGGTGCGAGAGTCATCGACAAAGAGAATGCGTATCGGTTGCAGGAGAGAGGGAGCATCTGGGGTTTTGTTGGTAAGTCTCTGATGCTCTATGGCCAGTACTTCGGCGCTGTGCTTGTGATCTTGCCACGGGATGTGAATGGTATTGTCCCTGCTAGATACATATTTCTTCACATCCTGTCTTTTGTCCTGCGCAAGTATCAGGATAGGAGTGGATAGGTATTGTTTCTCAGACAGGGTTTTCAGTAGTTTCTTCAGGTCTTCACAGGGTGTAGCATGCCAGCCTATGATGAATGCATCATAGCGCCCGCATGAGCCATCTTCAGATTCTATCAGGTGTACGCCCTGTACAAAATCTGCGGCGGTTTCTACCTGCAGTCCATGCTTTATGAGGATATTCTCCTGGACATGTCTGATGGTGGCCGACGGCTCGATCAACAATACTTTAAGCAAAGCCAATAATTTCCTTGCAAGGAAGTTTCAGATATCGCCAATAATAATCGGCAATGGAAATGTTTTCTTTAAGAATTTGTGGTTATTTTTTGATATATATTCAAAAATTGCATTTAATTCATGAATACACGGAGATAATAGTGGAAATTTGGAAGAATCTGGTTTCGCTTGATGCTCTTCGGCAGATATCAAGAAACACTATGGTTGAGCATCTTGGAATAGATTTTACCGAGATCGGTGACGACTATCTAAAGGCATCCATGTCCGTGTGTGCCAAGACCCATCAGCCTATGGGAATATTGCATGGTGGGGCTACGGTGGCATTGGCAGAGACTGTTGGCAGCATAGCCGCGTTTATGGCCGCGCCCCAGGGAAAACATTGTGTGGGTCTGGAAATTAATGCCAATCATTTGCGGTCGGTTAAATCGGGACTGGTGTTCGCGTTGGCCAAACCTATTCATATCGGCCGATCAACTCAGGTTTGGGATATAAGGGTCACGGACGAGCAAGGCGATAGCGTCGCCATATCCAGGATAACCATTGCGGTACTAGGCTAGGGGGAGTGGGCTATACGCCATAAATCCAGGGAAGGAGAAAACTCAGCAGCAGCCACATCAGGATGGTCAGTGGTACCCCAACCCGCACAAAATCGCTAAAACTGTAGTTGCCCGCATTCATTACCAGTAGATTGGTTTGGTAGGCCATGGGGGTCGCAAAGCTCAGATTTGCCCCAAACAGGACCGCTAACACGAAGGGTTCAGGCGGGGCTCCTAGGTGTTGGGCGATGCCAATGGCTATGGGCGTGCCAACCACGGCGGCAGCATTGTTCGAGACCACATTGGTCAGGACGGCCATCAGCAGCAACAGTCCGCTGAGTACATATGCCGACGGTAGTCCGCTGGTGGCGGCCACATATGCCGATGCCAGATATTCGGCTCCACCAGTCTCCACCATTGCTAAACCAAGGGCCAGACTGGTTACTATGACCATTATCACGGACGCATTCATGGCCCGGCTGACCTCATTCCAGCGCAGACAACCGGTAAGCAGCATGATCAAGACACCGATGATGGCGCTTACCGCGATGCTGAGAATGCCCAGGGCGGCAAGGATCACAATTCCAAGCATGATGGCTAGCGCCAGCGGGGCCTTTTTGGAATGGGCCAGATCTTCTGTGGCATCCAATACCAGCAGTTCTCCCTTGGATTTCAGTTGCTTAATCTTTTTCTTGGATCCCTGCAACAGGATAACATCTCCATATTTGAGACGGGTATTCTCTGCGTGTTCAGGCGGAGAGCCGGTCCCGCCTTTGGTCGAGATTCCGGCACGATGCAGGGCCAGTACCATTACCTGATAGCGGGCGCTAAACTGGTAGTTATGCAAGGTGGTGCCTTCCAGGGGAGAGCCACGAACCACGGCGACCTCGGCGATTTGCTGATTGTCATCCATAAGAGGATGTTGCTCATCCACCAGGGTGTTCTGTGAATATAGTTTGGCACCCAGTATCTTTTCAAACTCCATCAGGTGCTCCGGGGTATCGAATACCGCGATGCGATCTCCAGCCCGTATAAACACATCCGGCAGGGTGACCAGGCAGTAGGACTTATCGCCTCTCAGTACCTGTTCGATCTCCATACGACCATCGGTCATGTCCAGGATCTCGGCTATGGTCTTGCCGTTGGCAAGGCTGTCTTCGCCGATGTGTATCTGGGCGCGAAACAGACGCGGAGAGGTGGATTTCAGCATTGGCTCCCGCTCCGGAATGAGTCTGGGTGCGATCAACCATAGGTAGAAGAGACCTACGGTCCCGGCGATTATCGCGGGCAGGGCGAAATCAAACATCCCGAACTCCCTTAGACCCATATCGTGGGCAACAAATACCACCAGCAGATTTGTGGAGGTGCCGATGGTAGTGGTGGTGCCTCCGATCAGGGTGGCGAATCCCATCGGCATTAAGGTGTGCGCGGCTGTGGTGCCGGTACGGAGTGACACGCTGATCAGTATAGGCAGCAGCAGGACAACGATAGGGGTGTTGTTTACAACGGCGCTCAGTGCGGCGGCGGCAAACAGGGTGGCGATCATGGAGAGGCGGGGATATCCGGACCAGTAGCGCGCCAGCTGCCTGCCGATAGGCTCCAGGGCTCCGGTCCTTACCAGACCCTGTCCGGCGATCATCAAAGCGGATACGGCTATCAAGGCCTCATGGCCAAAGCCGGAAAAGAACTGTTTAGCGCCTAGGGTTTTGTTGCCAGCTTCGAAGGGGAATAGTTCGAAAAATAGGATCAGAATAATTAGTACAAATAGACTGGATGAGGCCAGCGGTAGTTCGTCCCGGGCAAACAGGAATAAAGCGATCACGACGATCACCATAACCACGATGGCGTGGAAAGATGGAACTGCCAGTTGGGTTGTGATCGTTGCGTCCATTTGTGGCGTTATGATCAGCTGCGTGATTCGTGAGTTTGTTACAGTTTTTTATCCAACAGGCTACGTACGAAATCCCGAAATATCTGTTCGTCGTATTTTCCGGCCTCGACCTCGTGCTTGATCAACTCTAATGTCGGTATGGGTTTCATTGGTAGACGGTATACCCGGTTGGAATTGGTCAATGCCTCATAAGTATCGACTATACCGATGAGTTTTCCAATCTCTCCCGTGGGCTTCATTCCGCTTGGATAGCCGGATCCATCCAGTTTTAGGTGGTGTTCCAGAGCCCCTTGTTTGATCGTTGTGTTAAATCCGGCATCCTCAAGGAGTTTCACGCCTATGGCTGGGTGCTTTTGTATCTCCAGGTATTCTTCCTGGGATAGCTTTCTTGGAGAGTCCAGAATATCTGAGCTGATGGCCGATTTGCCTATATCATGGAACAGGCCAGCCATGGCGTAGTCGCTAAAACATGCATGATGCAAATGGGACGATTCCAGGCAGTAGTTCAGGGTTAGCGCCGCTACATTGAACGAGTGTTCGACCGTGGAGTATTTGTTAGTTGCAAGCTTGAGTATATTTTTTACGATGTCCGGAAAATCAATCACGGTGTCAACGAACAGAGTGAACGGTTCTTTGATGCTGCTGAGTATTTCTGGTTCAGGGAGAGAAAGGGCATTTTCCATCATGCCTGACATCAAGCGTTTTATCTCCTTAGGGTTGTTGTCCTCTACGGCCGAGGTAAGATCATTGCTAAAGTCATACTGCATCCTGTTGATGATGGAGTTACGGTCATTTTCGGATATGTAGAATTCGCGGTTTGAGTATTCGGTAGGGTCTTTAGGATAAAAGCCTGCCTTATAGAGCACGAATTCATCTTTTGATTTGATGTAGATATCTACATCCTTGCAATATTTAATCTGATCAAATCGCAGCAAGTACATAATTATTATTTCGTTAGTTCCTACTAGTTTTTGTTCCAGGGAGTATAGAGCAGGTTTATCACGTATATTTATCTTTTTTACATAAATCAAGCATGGCGCTAGCGGCGTTAGATATGGTTCTGGCGTTACGGGTGACTGCGCCCAGGGTGCGATGCAGGTTGAGCCCGTGAATGTTTATTACTTGTAGATCGCTGCCTTCTACCATAATTTTCGGTAGCAGACTCCAACCGATTCCGGTGGATGCCATGGTCTTGAGGGTCTCAAGATAGTTGGTTGAGATGGCTATATCCAGCTTCATTTCCTGCGGTGCCAGGGCGCGTTCCAGTATGTTGCGGGTGTATGTTCCAACACCGGGCAGCAGTGCCGGGTACTTGAGGAGATTCTCGATCGTCGGCTGTTTTATCTGCGTCAGCGGATGTTCGCGGCTTGCGACAAATTGTAACGGATCATGCCATAACTTGATGATGTTTAGGTTGGGTGGTGTTTCGGTAGGCAGAGTGACGATGCCCATTTCCAGCTTACCTTGAGCTACAGCATGGCATGCCGCCTCTGAGCCTAGAAATCTTATATCAAGCTGTACATTGGGGTGCTGTTGTCTGAATATCCTGAGTATCGAAGGGATGCGGTGCAGGCCTATGTGGTGGCTTATGCCCATGGTGAGGATGCCGGTTACATCACCAGAGAGGTTGGATATGGAACGCTGAATGTCCTCCATCTCCTGTAACATATTGATGGCGCGCGGCAGTAGTTTGCGCCCGGCCTCGTTCATGCTAGTGCTTTTGCCGATACGGTCGAATAACTTCACCCCAAACCCATCTTCAAGTACGGCGATGCGCTTGCTTACGGCGGATTGGGTGAGAAAGATGCGCTCTGCAGCCAACGAGAACGATCCGGTCTCTGCCACTGCCACAAAGGCCTTTAGGGTATTTATATCCATAGTGGTAATGTTTGTTTGCCGTATGACAGAATATATTCCGATAAGGAATAGTATACAGAAAAAAGATGAATTTGTTTTGTAGATGTATCGGGGCTAAGATTCTGTCATCCATAGATTGAGGATTGAATCATGAGCAGAAAGACACTTTACGATAAGCTTTGGGACGAGCACGTGGTCCGCACCGATGATGACGGCACAGTGTTACTCTATATAGATCGGCAACTGGTGCATGAGGTCACTTCACCGCAGGCGTTTGAAGGCCTGCGCATGGCCGGACGCAAACTGTGGCGCACCAGTGCTACCATCGCCACCCCGGATCACAATGTTCCTACCCTGGGACGGGCCAACGGGATCGACGATCCCATCGCTCGTCTGCAGGTGGAGACCCTGGATAAGAACTGTTCCGAATTTGGGATCACGGAATTTGGCATGAACGATGTCCGTCAAGGTGTGGTGCACGTCATGGGTGCGGAGCAGGGCGCCATTCTTCCCGGCATGACCGTGGTGTGTGGCGACTCCCATACCGCCACCCACGGTGCCTTCGGGGCCCTGGCCTTCGGTATCGGAACCTCTGAGGTGGAGCATGTGTTGGCCACCCAGTGTCTGATCCAGAAAAAATCCAAGTCCATGCTGGTGCGTGTTGACGGCGAACTGGGCAAGGGTGTAACCGCCAAGGATATCACCCTGGCCGTTATCGGCAAGCTGGGGACAGCAGGCGGAACCGGCTATGTGATCGAGTTTGCTGGTACAGCCATCAGCAATCTCAGCATGGAAGGGCGTCTTACCTTGTGCAATATGGCGATTGAGGCCGGTGCTCGTGCTGGGATCGTGGCGGTGGATGACACCACCATCGACTATCTCAAGGGCCGTCCCTATGCACCCACAGGTGAACTCTGGGAACAGGCGGTAGCTGCCTGGCGCAACTACAAGAGCGATGAGGGTGCTGAGTTTGATGCCGTGGTGGAGTTGGATGCCGCCGCTATCGAACCCCAGGTGACCTGGGGCACCTCGCCGGAAATGGTATTGCCAGTTGGGGCGGTGGTTCCAAATCCGGATGATGAGACAGACTCGGTCAAGGCGCAAGGTATGCGCCGCGCCCTGGAATATATGGGTCTGGAGGCAGGAACAAAACTGGTGGATATCCAACCGGATCACGTATTCATCGGCTCCTGCACCAATGGTCGTATCGAGGATCTGCGCGCTGCGGCAGAGGTGGTAAAGGGCCGCAAGGTTGCCGCTGGTATCAAGCAGGCGCTGGTGGTGCCAGGTACCGGACTGGTGAAACAGCAGGCGGAACAGGAGGGTCTGGATAAGATATTCATTGAGGCCGGCTTTGAGTGGCGCGAACCGGGCTGTTCCATGTGTCTGGCCATGAACGCGGATCGTCTGCAGCCTGGAGATCGCTGTGCCTCTACCTCGAACCGTAACTTCGAAGGTCGGCAGGGGCAGGGCGGACGCACCCATCTGGTCAGTCCAGCCATGGCGGCCGCTGCTGCGGTGGCAGGGCATTTTGTAGATGTGAGGGGGCTTTAAAATGGAAAAATTCGAGACATTTACTGGCGTGGTTGCCCCACTGGATCGTTCTAATGTGGATACCGACGCCATCATACCCAAGCAGTTCCTGAAATCGATCAAGCGTACCGGTTTCGGTCCCTATCTATTCGACGAATGGCGCTATCTAGATCATGGTGAGCCGGATATGGATTGCAGCAACCGTCCGCTCAATACTGATTTCGTACTGAACGATGCCCGTTATGCCGGTGCTACGGTACTATTGACCCGTGAGAACTTCGGTTGTGGATCTTCCCGTGAGCACGCCCCTTGGGCCCTGGCTGACTTTGGCTTTAAGGTGATTCTGGCCCCGAGCTTTGCCGATATCTTCTTCAACAACTGCTTCAAGAATGGCATCCTACCTCTCAAACTGGATGACGCAGTCATTGATGCCCTGTTTGCCAAGGCAACCGGTGAGCAGGCGCTGCAGATAACTGTTGATCTGGATTCCCAGGAACTGCGTCTCAGCGACGGTCAGGTTGTGGCTTTTGAGGTGGATGAATTTCGCAAGCACTGTCTGTTGGAAGGTCTGGACGACATTGGCCTGACCCTGCGTCACAGTGAAGAGATTGCGGCTTTTGAAGAAAAGCGGCGTGAGCAGGCCCCTTGGGTATTTGCATGATAAAGACCGGCGCGTGAAAAATTATCCGCGGACATAAATCATTAAGGATTTTACATAGATATGAGCAAGAAGATTCTGGTACTGCCCGGTGACGGCATTGGTAAAGAGATCGTCGCCGAGGCCATGAAGGTTATAACCTGTCTACAAAACGACTTTGGTCTGGATGTGGAGGTGAGTGAGGGGCTGGTAGGTGGATGCGCCTATGATGAGACCGGTTCACCTCTACCTGAGGCTACCCTAGACTTGGCTAAAGAGGCCGATGCGGTGCTCTTGGGCGCGGTGGGTGGCGTCAAGTGGGAGTCGTTGGATATATCCCTGCGTCCTGAGAAGGGTCTGCTGGGTCTGCGCAAGGAGTTGAAGCTGTTCGCCAATCTGCGTCCGGCCATCCTCTATCCACAACTGGCGGACGCATCCACCCTTAAGCCGGAGGTGGTGTCTGGTCTGGACATAATGATCGTGCGGGAACTGACCGGCGGTATCTATTTTGGTCAGCCCCGGGGTGTGAAGGAGTTTGAGTCCGGCGAGAAAGAGGGCTTCAATACCTTGGTCTATAGAGAGTCCGAGGTGGACCGTATCGTGCGCGTGGCCATGGATATCGCCATGAAGCGCGGCAAGCGACTCTGTTCCGTGGACAAGGCCAACGTGCTGGAGTGTACCGAGATGTGGCGCAATGTGGCCATCGAGGTGGGTAAGGACTATCCTGAGGTAGAGTTGTCACACATGTATGTGGATAATGCCGCCATGCAGCTGGTGCGTGCCCCCAAGCAGTTCGACGTTATGGTTACCACTAATATGTTTGGCGATATCCTGTCAGATTGTGCCGCCATGCTGACCGGGTCCATCGGTATGTTGCCGTCGGCATCCCTGGATGAGAACGGCAAGGGCATGTATGAGCCGATTCATGGCTCTGCCCCGGATATTGCCGGTAAAGGCGTGGCCAATCCACTGGCGACAATTCTATCTGTGGCCATGATGTTGCGTTACTCTCTGGATAATTCAGAGATGGCTGAGCGGATCGAAAAGGCCGTGGACCAGGTGTTGGATCAGGGCTTGCGTACCCCGGATATAATGTCAGCAGGATGCAAACAGGTAGGAACCGTAGAGATGGGAGATGCGGTGGTTGCAGCCCTGAAGGGTTGATCGTGTAACTAATATCGGCGGCGCTGGTCTGTTAGGGGCCGCCATTACTTGACTATTGGTATATGGTAATGAATAGACGCATTGGCTTCGTTGGTTGGCGTGGTATGGTCGGTTCGGTCCTGATGGATCGTATGCTGGAAGAGAAAGATTTTGACCAGATAGATGAGCCGGTGTTCTTTACCACCTCACAGGTCGGACAGAACGGACCTGATATAGGCAAGGATATTCCGCCACTGAAGGATGCAAGTGACATTGATGCACTAAAGCCCATGGATGTTATCGTCTCATGCCAGGGCGGAGACTACACCAAGGAGGTGTTTCCTAAGCTGCGGTCCGCAGGTTGGGATGGCTACTGGATTGATGCCGCGTCTGCCCTGCGTATGGATAAAGACAGCATCATCATCCTTGATCCGGTAAATGGCGGCCTGATCAATGATGCGGTAAAGGCGGGCGTAAAGAACTTCATCGGCGGAAACTGCACTGTCAGTCTGATGCTGATGGGGCTTGGCGGCCTGTTTCAAAATGACATGGTAGAGTGGCTGACCGCCATGACCTACCAAGCGGCATCCGGCGCAGGCGCCAAAAATATGCGGGAACTACTCAGCCAGATGGGCAGCGCCCACGCCTCAGTGGCGTCACTGTTGGAAGACCCCGCATCCGCTATCCTGGATATTGATCGCATTGTTGCAGATAAACTGCGTAGCGCTGATTTTCCTACCGAAAACTTTGGTGCCCCCCTGGCAGGTAGTCTCATACCCTGGATTGATACCAAACTAGAAAACGGCCAGAGCAGGGAAGAGTGGAAAGGCGGCGTCGAGACTAACAAGATCCTTGGTCGTACAGACAATCCTATCCCCGTAGATGGTATCTGCGTACGGATCGGCGCCATGCGCTGTCACAGTCAGGCCCTCACCATCAAGCTAAAACAGGATGTTCCGTTGGACGAGATCGAGGATATCCTGGCGACGGCCAATGATTGGGTTAAGCTGGTTCCTAACGAAAGAGATATCACTTCACAAGAGCTTACCCCGGCCAAAGTTACCGGCACCTTGAGCGTTCCTGTGGGCAGATTGCGCAAACTTGCCATGGGTAATGACTATCTAACGGCCTTTACCGTGGGTGATCAATTGCTTTGGGGGGCGGCGGAACCACTTCGCAGAATGCTAAATATACTCCTACAAGGTTCCTAATATTCTTGACGAGCCGCAAAATTTGCTGTAATAATTTTGGAAAAATTCCATTTGTAAGCTATAGTTAGCGGTGAAATTTTAAGTTCATTCTGAAATTTGGCCAATAATTTGGCTAAATTTGAGCCGGTGGCGTCTGAATTTATAAATGGTGATTTGGGATTTTGCGAAAAAGCGAACAACAAATGTTTATTTGGAACGGATGTAGATTAGGGGGAGACATGGTCCGCAAACTATCTCTGATGTTGGTTCTGACATTAGGGCTTGTGCCGTTTGCAGCACAAGCGCTCGGACTGGGCGATATAAAGTTAAACTCCGCCCTGAACCAGGAATTTGATGCCGAGATCTCGTTGTTATCACTGGGGAAGGGTGAGATATACGACGTTAAGGTCAGTATGGCCTCGGATGAGGCGTTTAAGATGGCTGGGGTTGATCGCACCTTCCTCCTAACCACCCTCAGATTTAAGACGGAACAGAAGGAAGACGGAACCGCTATCATCAAGGTTACCAGTAAGGATCCGATTCGTGAGCCGTTTCTGAACTTTCTTATAGAGGTTAATTGGCCGAAAGGCAGATTGGTGCGGGAATATACCGTCCTGCTCGATCCCCCGGTAACCTTGAAACGCAAACCTGTCCCTATCCAGGCCCCAAAGGTCACGAAAAAGCCCTCTGCACCGGTCAAGTCAACCCCGGTGATTGAATCCACCCCTGAACCAGCTCCTATTGTTGCAGAACCATATGTGGGCGGAGCTGATGAGGTCAAGGTGGAAAATAACCAGTCCCTCTGGGTAATTGCCCGTGATAATAAGCGCGAAGGCGTTGATCATACACGCATGATGATGGCTATATATCATGCCAACCAGCAGGCATTTTACGGAAATATCAATAAGTTAAAGCGCGGGTCGATACTTAGGATTCCGAAGAAGGATGAGGCGCTTAAGCTTGGAGTTGGAGCAGCGCAAAGAGAGTACAAACAGCAGGTAGAGAGTTGGCAGGCGGAGCTTCAGGGCGCCTCTATCGTCAAGGAGGAGGTCGCTGCAGAGGCCGAACAGAAATCTGAAGAGGTGGTGGAAACAAAGGCCGAAGAGCCAGCTGATGCCAAGTCTGAATCAGAAGCGGCTGAGGTCGAAGGCACAGCAGCAGAACAGAAGCAGACCTCTGAGGCTAAACCAGAAGCTGAGGCACCACAGGAAGCCAAGGCTGCGGAAGAGAAGCCTGTAGAACAACCAGCTGCTGAAGAAAAACCAGCAGAAGAGAAGGTTGCTGAGGAAAAACCAGCTCCTGATGGCGAGCTTAAGATCGCTACGGCCCGTCCTGAAGGCAAGGGTGAGGCCGGTCCTAGCGAGGATGGGCAGTCAGAGGAGACCGTCGCCAGACTGAAACAGCAGCTCTTGCTTATGGAGGAGAATGCCGAAAGTGTGCGCAGTGAGAATGCGGAACTTTCATCGAGGGTAGAGGATCTGGAAGATCAGCTTAAGGACCTTGAGCGCATACTGGAACTCAAGAACAAGCAGTTCGCTGAATTACAGGCCGCTTTGGCTAAGAGCAAAAAGGAACAGATCCTTCTGGAAGAGGGCCAAAAGCAGCAGGAAGCGGAAGCTGCAGTCGCACCAGAGGCAGCGGTAGCAGCCGAACCTGTAGCAAAACCAGAGGAAGCGAAACCGGAAGTTGAGGCGGTCAAAGAGGAAAAGGCTCCTGCCGCAGAGGGTCAAAAGGTTGAGGCAAAGCCAGAAGCTGTTGCGGAAAAGGTAGAACCAAAGGCCGCTGCTGAAGTGGCCGAGCCAGCAAAGCCGGTTGCACAAGAGAAGCAGGATTCGGTGGTCAAACCGTTGTCAAAGCCAGAGAAGCCTGCTGTTAAGGTGGCAAAGCAAGAGCCTGAGCCAGGGCTGTTGGATGCTATTCTGTCCAGCCCGACACTGCTCGGACTTACTTTCATCGTTATCTTTGTGTTGATCGCAGTGGTATGGATGCTGCTTAGTCGTAACAAGCGCACCAATACGACAGATTTCCAGGAGAGTATCCTGCTCAATACACTTGATGATGAAGCGGAGAGTTCTTTGGTCGGGGCGGACAACATCCCAACCCATACCGAAGAGACCTCGTTCCTGAGCGATTTCTCTCCTAGTGACATTGATGCGCTGCAGGATGAAACCGGTGAGGTTGATCCCCTATCCGAGGCCGATGTGTACATCGCTTACGGTAGATATCAACAGGCTGAGGAGTTGATTAGTCAGGCGATTGAAAAGGAACCGGAACGGGATGCCCTTAAGCATAAGATGTTTGAGATTCTGTATGCACTGAAAGATAAAGACGGTTTTGTGAAGCTCGTGGAACAGAGTTCCGGTACCACGGTGGAAACCGGCGACAGCGAAGCCTGGCAAAAGGTTCTGTCCATGGGCAAGATGCTGGTGCCTGAGCATCCTGGATTTGCCGGTGCGGAAGAGATGGAATCAGAGGATAGTCTCTTCTCCCTGGATGATGATCTGCTGGATGATGATTTGGGCGAGAGTGATTTGGCCGATCTTGATGAATCCCTAACTAAAACTGGATTTGATACGGGATTGGAGCCGGAAGTATCAGCTGAGGCGGATGAATCGGATGATTTGTTAGATATTTCTAATGATCTGGATGATACCGGTGTTGGTCTGGATGACCTGGATTTCGAAAGTAATATTGATGACGACTTTATCAACGCCGCTTTGGATGAGTTGGATGGGTTGGATAAAACATTAGATACAGAAGCTGGCAAAGATGAACAAATAAAATCTGAGCCAGAGGTCAGCGACGAGAACGATGATGAGGACGAGTTTACACTGACATTATCTGATCTGGAGGATGAGGGAGAAAAGACCATTCTTTCATTGCAGGACGAACTCGCTGTAGATGACTCTGAAGATGATGAATCGCTCCTGGACCTCAATGCCATGGCTGCTGACGCGCTTTCAGAAGACGATGAAGTCTTGGCAAATGAATTGGAAGATACGCTTTTGGATCTTCCAGAATCAGATTCGGAATTAGTGGACAGTGAGATGTTTGACCTGGGTGATCTGGATGTTGATTTGTCGATATCAGATGATGCCCCGGACGAGGTGTCCACCAAGCTGGATTTGGCGCAGGCCTACATAGAAATGGGTGACAAAGAGGGCGCAGCGGATATCCTGGATGAGGTTCTGGCCGAAGGGAATGATGCGCAGAAGGCCGAGGCGCAGAAGATCAAGGACTCTATTGGCTAGATATATAGCCCTTACAGCTTGATCTAGTAATGAGAGAGGCGCACTTAGGTGCGCCTTTCGTCGTTGGCAGGTACGAACATAAAGACAGTGGGTAGATAAAATGCGTTATGCCGTAGGTGTTGAATATGATGGAACTGCCTTTCATGGCTGGCAACTTCAGGATGGTGTAAGGACAGTCCAGGAGCAGCTTGAAAACGCCTTGGCAGTGGTAGCGAATCATCCAGTAAAGACACAATGTGCCGGGCGTACCGATACTGGCGTCCACGCCTCTGGTCAGGTGGTACATTTCGATTCTAATTCGGATCGCACCGTCAGGAATTGGATGCTGGGGGTCAATGTCAATCTCCCGGAAGATGTAAACATAAACTGGATAAAGCCGGTGCCAGATAACTTTAACGCTCGCTTTTCCGCCATAAGTCGCAGCTATAGATATGTTATCTATAACGGATTTACCCGTTCATCCATTTGGCGAAATCGAGCAGTGTGGGAGAGACGACCACTAAATCTAAACTTGATGCAGAAAGCGGCAGAGCCGTTAATAGGCACCCATGACTTCACTTCCTTTCGGGCCGTTGCCTGCCAAGCAAAGAATCCTGTCCGTACCTTGACTCGTTTAGAGATAACTCAGGATGGGGATATATTTACGCTGGAACTAAAGGCAAACGCCTTTCTATATCATATGGTGAGGAATATCGCCGGGGTACTTATCTCTGTCGGATGCGGAGATAGGCCGGTGACCTGGGCAAAAGATGTGTTGGCGCATAGAGATAGGACCCTGGGAGGAATCACTGCTCCACCCAATGGTCTGTATCTAACGGAGGTAGGTTATCCTCCAGAGTTTGAAATCCCTGAAACGGTAAATGAACTTGGTTTTACATCAATGCGCTAAGTCTCTGCAACATCAAGTTCAAGGTATACTTTAAGTTGCGCGCAGGGTATTGGATCGGTAACTAAAAAAAAACCTCTGGAATCTAGTAAACTGATAGATAAAAGAGGTGTAACACAGATTATCGTGGTAAATCTTGGTAAAGCGGCAGGTACGGTTCTTATTTGAGCAGGGGATTTCGACATGGATAAACAATGCGGTCTTTCTTTTCCATTGCCAGACCAGCTGGAAATTGAGCGGGGCGCAAAAAGCGAATTGCTTGAACAGGTAAGGGATGCCATGCATCAACTTCCCATGGGTGACCTGGGGCGCTCGGCGAATTATGTTTTTAAAATCTTGCACAAGACAAATGGCGTACGGCTTACCGGTGACGAGCGTGTGGGGCTTTTGGAAAATGTGGAGGAGACAGCCGCTCAAATACTTGCTGGACTTCAAGAGAAGATACAGGATATCTCGGTGCCAATTGGTCGCAGTGAGGACAAGATTGCGAAGACGTTGGTGGGGATTCATTACGAACTTGCATTGGGCTACAGATGCTTGCTGGCGGAGCCACAGCTCAAGGGTTTACTGCGAACAGTGGACAAGGTGGCGATTGCAAACGGTATCAGGGGCGCGATATACCATCTTGGAGAGATATTAAGGACCAAATATAAAGTACTAACCAATCCCGGGGGTACTATTTGGCAATATATATATACTCTCTTTATCTGTGCTTATAACGAAGATGTTCACAGTATCAAATTGCCCGTTTCTACTTGGCGTAAATTCCAAACTGTAGAAGACACATTCAAGTCAATCTTGCTGATGTCTATAAGTTCACCACTAACCATGAGGGGGAGTGAACTAAATGACCTTTATGACCTAGCCCCTGATTTGGCCAAGTATATTGCAATTGGAAAGATAAAATGTGGAGAGAATTATTCAGATTTAATGACGTTTAATCTGTCCGGAACGGAGCCACCAAAGAAGCAGTTTGCCACCGGTTGTGATTCATGCGGCAATGCGTCAAATTGTTTTGCCGTTAGTACAACGCCATTGCTGAACTTCCTTGAACAACAGCAAAGGGAGCCGGAAGTCGCTGAGCAGGCCGCTTCTGTAAAAAAATTATTAGCCGCGCAAAGCCATTTGGATAGTCTCAAGCGCAATCTAGCGGGTCCAGGACGGACTGGCGATACGGAACGTATCAAGGGCGGAGGCATCCGGGTTGAAATGGTGGTTGGTATTAACGATGCCTATTCTTACTTGGAGAAAAATTCATTTGATAATACTAACGAGGATCGCCCAGAAAATGGCGCTGCTGACGATTGGGATACCATAGGCGATGAGTCTATAACTGTAGAGGGAATGGACAACTGGACTACTACTGGAATCATCAAAGCGGGACTGCGTAAAACCAGTTGTAGAGTGATAAACCACAGCAGTAGTGGCTATTGTCTTAGCCTTGATGCCTCTGAAAGATTTCATCTGCGGGTTGGAGAGCTTGCGATAGTAAAAGAGGCCGGTAAAGATGGTTGGCATATGGCGGCGATAGTCTGGTTGAGCGGAAGCAGCGAGAGAACGGACTTCGGGATTAAACTGCTGAACGGTAAGGTATCTGTAGGCTCACTTAGCGAGGTCCAATCTAAAGCGGTAGATTTGGATTGTCTTTTCTTAACGACTAACTCCGAGGAAGAGCGCCAGGTAAATATCATCACGGCATCACCGGTCCTGCGCGCAGGCGATAATGTGATAGCGCATTATCAGGGAGATAAATACCACGTGAATATCAGCAGTATAAATTCCAGGACTAAAGGTTATACCGAATACATATGTGACTGGAGCAGTGTGAATGACAACGCCGATATAACCAAGGACGTAGAGCCTGAGTTAAATAAATCAACAGAAGATGATTTTGAGGCCATCTGGGATCTGATTTGATCATGTGGGTTATTTTTGTTTTTATTTCAGTGCGTTATTAAGGTGGATATCGGTTTTAGATCTTTATTTAGGTTGTCTTTGTAACAGGCCATGTTTGGTCAAATTGCCCTAAAGATCTTTCTCAAATCAGGCCAATCCTGTATCTTTAGCGGCCTATGAGAACCAGGGTGAAAATCTGCGGGATCACTAACTCCCAGGATGCAAAAGAGGCCATGCGGAAGGGCGCTGATGCCTTGGGTCTGGTCTTTTATCCCCCTAGCCCCCGAGCTGTTACCATAGAGCAGGCCAAAGAGATAGTGTCCGGTCTGGCGCCATTTGTGACCGTTGTTGGACTGTTCGTTAACGAAGATAGAGACAGGATTAACGAGGTCCTATCCCAGGTACGGATAGACCTGTTGCAGTTTCATGGTGATGAGTCACCGGACGCATGTATAGGATATGGCAGGCCATACATCAAGGCGATCCGGATGCGTGATGGGGTGGATTTGTATTCAGAACTGGATAGATATGCGACGGCCGAGGGCCTGTTGCTGGACACATATCGTAAGGGCATACCAGGCGGTACCGGCGCCACATTCAATTGGGAACAAATACCAGATGATATCGCCGATTGCATCATCCTAGCGGGTGGACTCGCACCGGAAAACGTGGAGCAGGCGATCCGGCAGGTGCGGCCATACGCGGTGGACGTGAGCGGAGGGGTGGAGATGGAGAAGGGCGTCAAGGATCATGAGAAGATAGCGGCGTTTATGCGAGGAGTAGAGCGTGCCAACAGATGACAAGATAGATTTCAGCAAGATGCCGGACAGCCAGGGCCATTTCGGTCCCTATGGTGGTCTGTTTGTGGCTGAGACCCTGATGGAGCCGCTGGCCGAACTGCGTAAGGCCTACGAACTATACATGCAGGATGAACAATTTCTGGCGGATCTCGATAATGATCTTCAAAACTATGTGGGACGTCCATCCCCGGTATACCACTGTGAGCGCTGGAGCCGTGAGTTGGGTGGGGCCCAGATCTACCTGAAGCGTGAAGACCTGAATCACACCGGCGCCCACAAGGTAAACAACACCATCGGTCAGGCCTTGCTGGCCAAGCGCATGGGTAAGACCAGGATCATCGCCGAGACCGGGGCCGGGCAGCACGGCGTGGCCTCGGCCACCGTGGCGGCGCGCCTGGGTCTGGAGTGTGTGGTCTACATGGGTGAGGTGGATATCAAGCGCCAGGAGGCGAATGTATATCGTATGCGTCTGCTGGGCGCAGAGGTGGTGCCGGTTACCTCAGGTTCCAGGACCCTTAAAGACGCCCTGAATGAGGCCATGCGCGACTGGGTCACCAACGTAGACAACACCTTCTATATTATTGGCACGGTGGCCGGGCCCCACCCATATCCTGCCATGGTGCGTGACTTCCAGGCCATCATTGGCCGGGAGGCCAGGGAGCAAATGTTAAGGCAGACCGGCAGACTTCCGGATGCCTTGGTGGCCTGTGTAGGTGGGGGTTCTAATGCCATTGGGCTGTTTCATCCCTTCCTGGGAGATGAAGATGTGGCCATCTATGGGGTGGAGGCGGCAGGCGAGGGACTGGATACTGGCAAACATGCAGCCCCACTCTGTGCCGGACAGCCAGGGGTTTTGCACGGTAATCGCACCTATCTGATGGAAGATCCGAATGGACAGATCATTGAGACCCACTCTGTCTCCGCAGGTCTGGACTATCCGGGGGTAGGCCCGGAACACTCCTGGCTGAAGGATATAGGTCGGGTGGAATATGATGCTATAACCGATGGCGAGGCGCTGGCGGCCTTCCATGCCCTGACCAGGATAGAGGGTATCATCCCGGCGTTGGAATCCAGCCATGCCCTGGCCTATGCCGCCAAGCTCGCTCCTTCAATGCGACCAGATGAAACCATCCTGGTGAATCTATCCGGACGTGGCGACAAAGATATGCACACCGTGGCGGCACTGGAGGGGCTCAAGATATGAGTAGGATCAGTACATGTTTTACGCAGCTGCGGGCAGAGGGCAAGACCGCCCTGGTCGCGTTTATCACCGCGGGCGATCCATCCCGAGAGCTAACCGTTCCGCTCATGCATCAGATGGTACATGCTGGGGCCAACATAATCGAACTGGGGGTGCCGTTTTCCGATCCTATGGCGGACGGTCCCACCATCCAACGCGCCAGTGAACGGGCTTTGGCTCACAATACCTCCCTGTTGGATGTGTTTACCATGGTGCAGGAGTTCCGTCAGAAGGATAACGACACACCGGTGATACTCATGGGCTATCTCAACCCTATTGAGGTTATGGGCTATGAAGACTTCGCTGAGGATGCCGCGGAAGCAGGTGCGGATGGCGTCATTACTGTGGATATACCGCCGGAGGAGGCCGCAGGGTTCCTGGAGGCCCTGGGGCAGCATGGACTGGATCCCATCTTTCTCCTGGCCCCAACTAGTAATGCCGAGCGTATCAAGCGTATCTGTAGCGCGGCAGGTGGATTCGTCTACTACGTATCACTGAAGGGAGTGACCGGTGCCGGTCACCTGGATATTGATGCCGTACATAAGAAGGTGGAAGAGATTCGTGGCCATACCGATCTGCCGGTTGGCGTGGGTTTTGGCATCAAGGATGCCGAGACCGCAGCGAGCATGTCGCGCTTTGCCGACGCGGTGGTGGTGGGGAGCGCCATTGTCAACCGCATTGAAGAAAACGCTGATGATCATGCAGCCATGCAGCGTGAGATCAGCGCCCTGTTGGGGTCAATGCGTTCGGCAATGGATCAGGCTTAATAACTGTTTAAAGAATTAGATTATGCTGCAAACGATAGGAGCTGCTTTATGAGCTGGTTTGAAAAACTGATGCCGAGTCGTATTCGTACCGAGGTCAGCAGCAAACGCGGCGTGCCAGAGGGTCTGTGGGATAAGTGTCCAGGTTGTTCCGCGGTGCTGTACCGTGCCGAGATGGAGCGAAATCTGGATGTATGTCCTAAGTGCTCGCACCACAGCCGGATCGGCGCCAGAAGGCGGCTCGACACCTTTCTGGACCAAGAGTCCAGGGTAGAGATCGCCGCCGATCTGTCTCCCCAAGACCCACTTAAGTTTAAAGACAGCAAAAAGTATAGAGACCGGATCGCCCAGGCCCAGAAACAGACCGGTGAAAAGGATGCTCTGGTGGTTATGCGTGGTAAGCTGAAGGGACTGGATTTGGTCGCTGCAGCCTTTGAGTTCAACTTTATGGGTGGCTCCATGGGCTCGGTTGTGGGTGAGAAGTTTGTACGGGGTGCGGACATGGCGTTGGAGCAGAATATCCCGATGATATGTTTCTCTGCCAGCGGCGGCGCTCGCATGCAGGAGTCTCTGTTCTCGCTGTTGCAGATGGCCAAGACCAGCGCGGTTCTGAATCGCTTGTCCGAGCGCGGCCTGCCGTTTATCTCGGTGCTTACCGATCCTACTATGGGGGGTGTCTCCGCTAGCTTCGCCATGCTGGGTGATGTAAATGTGGCCGAACCCAACGCCCTTATCGGTTTTGCAGGACCCAGGGTGATCGAGCAGACGGTGCGCGAAAAACTCCCGGAAGGGTTTCAGCGTAGCGAGTTCCTGCTGGATCATGGCGCCATAGATATGATCGTGGACCGGCGTAATCTGCGCGATGAGATGGCAAGTCTCCTGAGTAAACTGACCAATCGGCCATTGTCGGCATAATCTGTCATACCAAAGCATTCAGTGCCTACGCGTTTCGCAAGCCTACAAGAGTGGCTGCATTGGCAGGAGACCTTGCATCCCAGCGAGATAGAGCTGGGGCTGGAGCGGGTGGAGCATGTTTGGTCTAGTCTCAATCCTGAGGGGTTTAACCCAACAGTCATCACCATCGCCGGGACCAACGGCAAGGGTTCCAGCGCGGCCATCTTGGAATCTATTCTGCTGGCATCCGGTTATTCCGTAGGCTGCTATACCTCTCCCCATCTGCTCAGATACAACGAACGCATCCGGGTTGATGGCCATGATGCATCTGATCAGGAGATCTGCAGCGCGTTTAAGAGGGTGGATCAGGCCAGGGCCAATACCAGCCTGACCTACTTTGAATTCGGAACCCTAGCGGCCTTGGATATATTCGCCAGCAAACAACCGGATGTGGTTATCCTGGAAGTTGGTCTGGGGGGACGGCTGGATGCGGTGAATATCATCGACCCGGACGTGGCGCTAATTACTACGATCGACATTGATCATACCGCCTGGCTAGGAAACACCAGAGAGGAGATTGCCCTGGAGAAGGCAGGTATCCTGCGGCCTGGACGACCAGCGGTGTTTGGAGGGGCAAATCCACCCAGGACCTTGTTGGACCGTGCGGCAGAGCTGGGAGTAGATCTGGCTCTTGCCGAACAGGATTTTGGTTACACCAGCATCGACGCTGGTTGGGATTGGGTGGGGGAGCAAACCAGATATAATGCCTTACCTAATCCTGCGCTCAGTGGTGGATTTATACTGCGAAACTGCTCCGCAGCGTTGATGGTGCTGGAACTTTTGCAGCAAAAACTGACCATAACTGCTGATTCCATCAGAAAAGGGTTACTCGGTTTGAGAGTTCCGGGACGTTTTCAGATCATTCCCGGAGATGTAACCGTCATACTGGATGTGGCGCACAACCCCGAGGCCGCGGTAGAGCTGGCCTCGAATCTGAGAGGGATGCAGGGGCAAGGCCGGAATCTGGCGGTGTTTTCCGCCCTTGCGGATAAGGATATTGCCAAAGTTATTGAGCCGCTGGCTGAAGTTATCGACTATTGGTATATAGGAAGGATAGATGCTGGGCGTGCCGCCGACCTGGAACAAATGCAGGATGCGATCATATCCGCAGGAGTAGATGCACACCGAATTGATGTGCAAGAATCTTTGCCACAGGCTGCGGCAAAGGCCATGGCAGATGCAGTAACACATGATAAACTCATCGTGTTTGGTTCGTTCTATACTGTAGCCGAGATGATGCGGCATCATGATATAAACAAGATTTGAGGAGAGGCATGTGGATGATGGTCTGAAAAAACGTCTTATCGGCGCCACTGTGCTGGTGTCTTTAGTGGTTATCTTCGTGCCCATGCTGTTGGAGGAGGAGCCGGTTATCTCAACCGAACTGGAAGAAAATGTCATCCCGGAAACACCGGATGGCGATTTCTCCTCAAAGCTGCTACCGCTGGAAACGGAGGACCTGTCCAAGCCGCTGGCGGAAGAGCCGGTGCCGTTGCAAGATGGCGCCGATGTCCAGGATGAGGATGTGGCCGTGAATCAGGCTGAGACTACGGCAGAACAACCAGAACCTGCGGCTGTCGCCCCGGAAAAAGAGGAAGAACCTGCCCCAATGGTTGGTATTAGCGGCTGGGTCATCCAGGTGGGAAGTTTTTCTAAGCGAGAGAATGCCGATAATCTGGTCAAAGAGCTACAGGGCAAGAAATATGCCGCCTTTACCGATCAGGTTGATCTGAAAGGTAATGTTCTACACAGGGTATTGATTGGCCCTGAAGTGGACAAAAAGCGTGCAGAACAGATGCTTGTGGACCTGAATAAACTGCTGGAGCCTAAAAAATTATCTGGAAAGATAAAAAGATATCAATGAACCTGATAGAATTACGTTTTATCCCAAACGGGTATAAACCATAGACGCTATGATGATTTGGGTAGACTACGTAATACTTGGCATTATCGGCCTATCTTCCCTTGTTAGTTTACTTCGGGGCTTCATGCGCGAGGCCTTTTCACTGGCTGCCTGGATACTTGCGTTCTGGATAAGCTGGACCTTCTTTCGTGATCTTGCAGTCCACCTGGAACAGTGGTTTACCGTCCCTTCCGTGCGACTGGGCGCAGCCTTTGCCATACTCTTCCTTGTGACCCTGATTTTGGGGGCTATGGTGAACTATTTGGTTGGTCAACTGGTAGAGAAGACCGGTCTGACCGGCACGGATCGCATGATCGGTATCTTTTTCGGAGCGGCGCGTGGCGCGTTGCTGGTGGCGGTTATGGTGTTGTTGGCTGGGTTGACCCCAGTGCCTAACGATCCCTGGTGGCAGCAGTCGCTCTTAATCAAGTATTTTCAGGATCTGGCGCTATGGTTAAAAGACCTGTTGCCGCCGGATATTGCGGGCAAGTTCAGTTTTTAATAGCCGGATCTGTTTGATCCGGGGTTTTATCGGTATTTAATATAATTTCGGAGTTCCGAAACATGTGCGGTATTGTTGGAATCTTTGGGCGCAGCCAGGTTAATCAGGAGTTGTATGACGCCCTGCTGGTGCTGCAACATCGTGGACAGGACGCCGCAGGCATCGTGACCTCCAAGGATGGAAAGCTGTTTTTGCGCAAGGGGAATGGCCTGGCCAAGGACGTATTTCGCACCAGGCATATGATAGATCTGGTGGGCAATATGGGCATAGCCCATGTGCGCTATCCTACGGCCGGCAGTTCCTCATCCGCCGAGGCCCAGCCCTTTTATGTGAACTCTCCCTATGGCATCACCCTGGCCCATAACGGCAATCTCACCAACGCCGATGAGTTGATGCGCGACCTCTACCGGGAGGATTTGCGCCATGTAAACACCACTTCTGATTCAGAGGTGTTGCTGAATGTGTTTGCCCATGAGTTGCAGATTCAGGGCAAACTCAGGGTTACCGAGAAGGAGGTGTTCAAGGCGGTTGCCGGGGTTCACAAGAGGTGCCGTGGGGCCTATGCCGCAGTGGCGATGATTACCGGCTATGGTCTGCTGGCGTTCCGCGATCCCTTCGGTATTCGCCCCGTGGTCTTTGGGAAGAGGGAGACCGGTAAAGGCACTGAATACATGATCGCATCCGAGAGCGTGGCCCTGGATGTGTCCGGGTTTGAACGGATGCGCGATCTGGAACCTGGTGAGGCGGTCTACATTGATATGGATGGCAAATTGCACACCTTTCAGTGCGCTGCCAATCCGATCCATTCGCCATGCATCTTCGAATTTGTATATTTTGCCCGTCCGGATTCGATCATCGACGATATCTTCGTCCACAAGGCCAGATCCAGGATGGGCGTGGCCATGGCCGAGAGGATTCAACGTGAATGGCCGGACTTTGATATTGATGCGGTCATCCCTATTCCGGATACCAGCCGCACTGCGGCGCTGGAATTGGCCAAGAAGCTGAAGCTGCGCTATTCAGAAGGGTTTATAAAGAACCGCTACATAGGTCGTACCTTTATCATGCCGGGCCAGACCGTGCGCAAGAAGTCTGTGCGTCAGAAGCTGAATGCCATCGGCTCTGAATTCAAGAACAAGAACGTGTTGTTGGTGGATGATTCCATAGTGCGTGGCACCACTTCAAAACAGATCGTGCAGATGGCTCGGGATGCGGGCGCGAAGAAGGTATATTTTGCCTCAGCTGCGCCACCGGTACGTTACCCGAATGTCTATGGTATTGACATGCCTGCGGCGAGCGAACTGGTAGCTCATGGACGCACCGTTGAGGAAGTGTGTGAGATCATCGGCGCGGACGGATTGATTTTTCAGGATCTGGAAGACCTGATAAACGCGGTACAGAAGAAGGATAAGTCAAAGGTACAACGCTTTGATACCTCGGTATTTGATGGGGAATATATTACGGGAGATGTAAGCGAACATTATCTGGAGCAGCTTGAGTTGCTGCGTAGTGATGGTGCCAAGCAGGAAAAGGCGGCATCTGAGATAGGGATTATAGGCCTGCATAACAGTGCCTAAAGACCACCCAGAAATATTATGACTATTGAGGACGAGTGGGGATTCACAACCAACGCAGTGCGGGCGGGACAGTGCAGGACCCATGAGGGTGAACATGCAGAGGCAATATTTCCCACCTCCAGTTTTGTCTTCAAAAACGCGGCCGAAGCGGCTGCGAGATTTGCCGGCGATGAGCCGGGGAATATATATTCCCGCTTTACCAATCCCACCGTAAGGACGTTTGAACAGCGGCTGGCGGCGCTCGAAGGTGGAGAGTGTTGCGTGGCCACGGCGTCTGGTATGTCGGCAATCTTAGCGGTTTGCATGGGGTTGCTGAAATCCGGGGATCACATCGTCTCCGCGCGCAGCATCTTTGGTTCCACAAGCATGTTGTTCAGCAAGTACCTGGAACGCTTCAACATCAAGACCGACTATGTGCCCCTGCAAGATCTGAACGCATGGAAAGACGCCATCAGACCAGAGACTAGGATGCTGTTTCTGGAGACCCCATCCAACCCACTCACCGAGATTGGTGACATCGCTACCCTGGCGGAATTGGCCCACGCAAACGATGTCGCTTTGGTGGTGGATAACTGTTTCTGCACCCCCGCTATCCAAAGGCCGCTGGAACTGGGTGCGGATATCGTGGTGCACTCCGCGACCAAATACCTAGATGGTCAGGGGCGTTGTGTCGGAGGAGCGGTTGTTGGTGATGCCAGACTCGTGGGTGAGGATGTGTTCGGGGTGTTACGTACTGCCGGTCCTACTATGAGCCCATTTAATGCCTGGGTCTTTCTCAAGGGTCTGGAAACCTTAGATCTTAGGATGCGTAGGCATTGTGAGAATGCCTCAGAACTGGCGCGCTGGTTACAGAGTCAGCCGCAGATTGAACGGGTCTATTATCCTGGTTTGGATACCCATCCACAGTACGAGCTAGCACAGCGGCAGCAAAGTATGGCTGGAGGAATTCTGTCATTTGAAGTGGCGGGCGGAAAAGAGGCAGCCTGGCATCTGATAGATTCCACACGTATGCTCTCTATCACCGCCAATCTGGGTGATGCCAAGAGTACTATTACTCATCCGGCGAGTACCACCCACGGACGCCTAAGTCCCGAGGAACGGGAGGCATCCGGTATCAGGGATAATTTGGTTCGTCTGTCTGTCGGACTTGAGGGACTGGAAGATATCAAAGCGGATCTATGCCGTGGGCTGTGGTTATGATTCGGTGTCAGATGTCTTTAGCGGGCCTTTGCATAATCTACAGAAGTATCTGGCTTGGCCTGAGACAACCTTGTTATGACGTATACTGGAGATCAGATGATCTGAGCAGTTGCATCTGTACGGGTAACGTTTTTGTCGTCTTATAGGTATTCCATCAAGATTTAGGGAGTAGGTTCGGGCAGGTGTTGCTCCGAAGCGCAGCATGAGCTCCTTCCATTCTTTGCCATGAGGGCGGGCGGCCTTGAGACCGTACAGGTTATGGATAACATAATGGGCCACCTCATGTGGAACTGTATTGGCAAGGCAATAATCAAAGTACTTTGCGAATATATATGGGTTGTAGCGGATCAAGGCGCTATCTTTGGTTAAGCAAAACATGCCTGAGGCAAGTCCGCGTAGGTTGAACAGGATAGTTATCGGTTTGAATGGCTGATGGAATATATGCGATGCCATTTGGAGATATTTCAGTGTTTCATCAACAACAAGTTTTTGTTGGTCAGGGCTGATTGGTGTAATTCTGTCCATATTCGCTGTTGCTAGATACTTGGTACGGCAATAATAGAGTCATTGTTCTTATGGTTAGATAGGAAATATGCCGCCTAGAAAACATAAAAAAAATGCCGATTCGTTGGCCTCTATTGAGTCAATCAAAGAGAAGAGGCTGCTGCTCAAGCGGGTGGTTATGATAACACGCGCCACAGAGCGCATGCAGGATTCTTTACGGTCGGTGCTTGTTCTCGGTCAACCATCAACTGGCATACCGGATGGTGTGCTCAAGTATTACCATGTCCTTAGCAATAAAATTAAGGCTAAGCCAACGGAAAAGATCAGTTGGTATCTGAGTAAATTAGAAGGGCTGATACAAACCGGGCTGCATGAAATAATCAGTATAGCTACACATGATCATGCGGATGATGGCTATTCTGATGAGTCGATGAATCTACTCGCGGAATTCAGGAGGCAGTCTCAAACTGCTGTTGCCCTGAAGATTCTATTGCAGCAGCGCGGGGTATACACATCGGGAACAGAGGTAAAGATTCCTGTTCAGCAAATCAAAGAGTACATAAGGAAGCTCGAAAAAAAGGAACAGCTTCAGCGTATTAAATTGCAGGCACATATTGCGGAAATGCATGCAGATCTTAGTATGATGTTGAACAGCGATCAGTACTCTGATGATATGAAAGCAATCTTTCGCAGCGTTATGGCCAATCTGGAGAATGACCAAAAGGCGATTAATGAGGGCGCGAGGATTGATCAATGGCAGTTTTCTTTTGAGGTGATTGAGACGGGGGAGGACAAGCGATCCAACCCTGTCGCAGTCCAGCAGCAGGTAGTTACTGAAACGGAAGAGTGTCTGGAAGATATTGAGCAAAGAGAGAATGTTGTTCCTGAGGCTGACAAGAAAGGATTTTTTCGTATCTTGCTTAAATGGCTCAATACA
Source organism: Sedimenticolaceae bacterium (assembly GCA_050297535.1). Lineage (GTDB taxonomy): Bacteria > Pseudomonadota > Gammaproteobacteria > Chromatiales > Chromatiaceae > JAAGZL01. The sequence continues at coordinate 8,154 of JBNKSV010000011.1, read as the reverse complement.
CCATGGAACGTTTCCTGGAGCGATATACGTAGGAACAGGAAATAGTATTTTTATATGGGCCTCAAAAAGCAAACGCCGCACTGTCTTTGACAGCGCGGCGTGGTCCTTGTGGTGCTTCCATTCTCCCCGTCCTGGGCCTTGTCTATTTCCCTCTTCCATTCGCCTTCACTTGGCTTGCCTGTATATAAGGTTAGTAGTAAAGCATATTTGTTGTATCGGATAATTCAATATCGTTTGTAGGATAAATCCTATATGTGTAGTGTGTTGAAGAATCAGCCAGAAAACGGATTGGTTATTGATCCTGTTGCGGAATAATATTCCTATTTATGTTTTGAATTAGAGTTGTCATAGTGGTTACATAGAATTTAATTCGCAATTACTGGATAGCGAAATACAACCTGTGTTTCATATAAGAAATTGTTTTCGGAGAGGAGAGAAAATGAGGTGTAAAAGAAAGTGTAGTGCGACTATGGTCGTCTTGTTAGTTGCTTGTTTTGGCCTTGTACCTGTGGCGCTTGCTGGGGCGTCTGCACAAATGCTGGCAAATAATTGCGTGGGTTGTCACGGGCCTGATGGCAACAGCCTCGGTCCGGCGATTCCATCAATCGCCGGTGTGGATAAGGGCAGTTTTGCAGATATCATGGATAGGTATAGGTCTGGAGGCCGTTATTCGACCATTATGGGGCGCATAGCAAATGGTTTTAGCGATAAAGAAATTGAACTTTTGGCAGAGTATTTTGCGGCCAAGAATCGAATAACTCCTCAACAACAGGTGGATGAGGCAATGGTTGCCAGGGGTGCTAAGATCCACCAAGACACCTGCAAGAAGTGTCATGAAGATCTGGATATTGGTGAAATTATTCTGCGCGGCCAGTGGAAGCCATATCTCCTTAACAGTATGCATGATTTCTCCGCCCTGAATGTACACGCCATAAGATTAAAAGATCTGAAGAAGATGGTTAAGAAGCTGAAAGAACTGAGTGTCGATGATCTTCAGGCCGTCGCCGATTTCTATGCCAGCAGCGATTATTACAAAGCGGGGGAGGCAAAAGATGATTAAGGTTACACGCCGAGACTTTATTTTGGCGTCCGCTACTGCGGTTGCGGTCACGGGATTTCCAGCGCTTGCTTTTGGCGCCAGCAGGAAAGTAGTTGTGGTTGGCGGAGGCACTGGGGGGGCGACCGCTGCAAAGTATATCCGCATGCTTGATCCATCCATAGAGGTTACCCTGATTGAGAGGAACAAGAATTACTTTACCGGTTATATGAGCAATGAGGTCCTAAGTGGTGTGCGTACCATGGACGATATAATGTTCGGTTATGAAGGGTTGAAAAAGCATGGGGTGAATGTGGTACATGATACCGTTACTGCCATAGATCCGGATAAGAAGCAGATTATGACCCAGGGCAGTGGTGCCTTTACCTATGATCGTGCAGTGCTTTCTCCTGGTATTGATTTTAAGTGGGAGACCATCAAGGGGTATGACGCCAAGGTGGCAGAGGAGCTTCCACACGCCTGGAAGGCAGGTCCCCAAACAGTCACTCTGCGCAAGCAACTGGAGGCGATGAATGACGGTGGTACTGTTATTATCGCGGCTCCATCTGATCCCTTCCGTTGTCCGCCTGGGCCATATGAGCGTGCTTCCCAGATAGCTATGTATCTGCAGGCCAATAAACCCAAGTCCAAGATTATCATCCTGGATGCCAAGCCAAGGTTTGCCAAGTTTGAACTGTTCACACAGGCATGGACAGATTTGTATGGCTTCGGTAGCGCCAACTCACTTATCGAATGGCGCGGTACAACCGATGCTGATAACAATAATGTTGTAAAGGTTAGTGCGCATGGAATGGCTGTTACCACCGGATCTAAAACCGTTGTAAAGGGCGACGTTATCAATATTATTCCGGAGCAGAAAGCGGGTAAGGTCGCATTTATGGCTGACGTCGTCGAGGGTGACTGGTGTCCGGTCAACAAAAAGACCTTTGAGTCAACCAGGCATAAGGATATCCATATCATCGGTGACGCCAGCATTGCCAGCGATATGCCAAAGTCCGGCTATTCCGCCAATTCCCAGGCCAAGGTTTGCGCTGCAGCTGTGGTTGCTATGTTGCAAGGTGATCCTGATGGCGGAGCGCCATCTTATGTAAATGCCTGCTATAGCCTAGTAGGTAAGGATTATGGGATTTCGATTGCCTCCGTATACCGCCTTAATGAGGAAGGGAACATGATTGTGCCGGTTGATGGGGCTGGTGGTGTGTCTCCCATAGATGCGTCTGCTGAAACCAGGCGACGTGAAGTGGAGTATGCCTATAGCTGGTATAACAATATTACGGCGGATATTTTCGGATAGGGATTCCATGTGTTAGAAGGGGGGGCGTTTTTGCCCCTCTGAAATCTGTGGCTTTTCCACGTTTAGGCAGATTTTTTTGTACGAGGAACTGATATCTTGCGAGGAAGTAGAGGCTGAGAGATTCAGATGGATGGTGACGTATAGTTGGGAGTTATTAGTCTCTACTATTCACATCTGTTAGCCCTCTTATTACTGCTGCGGCTAGCTCTTCTGGGACGAACTTCTCCAGGATATCATTGGCGCCGCTCCTTTTTGCCATCTCAACATTAATGCTGCCGTTTAGGGAAGTGTGTAGCAGTATATATATATCATGCAGTCCCGATGTCTTTCTTATATTTTCCACCAGGGTATATCCATCCATCTTTGGCATTTCAATATCAGAAATAACCATAGGTATATGGCCAGTGATTTTTGCGTCTGTTATGGATAGATAATCATTCAGTATCTTTAATGCCTCTGCGCCATCTCTGGCTGAAATATGAGGCACATTAATCTCGTCCAGGGTGCGGGAGGTCTGTTTCAAGGCTACGGTTGAGTCATCAACAATCAACACCTGTTGGCTGGATGTTATGTAGTCGCTGGAGTCAACCTTTTCAATAGAATGAAGACTTGGGTCTATGCCCAATACTTCCACCAGGATGCGTTCAATATCCAGTATCTCTACCAGATCACCATCTACATCTATGACTCCGGATATATAACTTTTACTGGTTGTGCCCTTTGGTGGTGGATGTACGTCGTTCCAGTCACGTATGATTATCTTGTCTACGCTGCGTATCAAAAACCCCTGGATCCTGCGGTTAAACTCGGCGATTATGGTGAGATTGTTTTCGTTGCTTGTCAGGCGTCTGTTTCCAATGGCGGCGGAGAGGTCAATGATCGACATGGTGACGCCGCGTAGATGGGCGATACCTATAATTGTTGGATGTGCCTGCGGTACTTGTGTAAGTGGAGGGCACGGGATTACCTCCTGCATCTTTAGCACATTAATGCCAAAGAGTTGTTCGCCGTTTAGGCGGAACAGTAAAAGCTCCAGTCTGTTGCTAGACCCAATGCTGGCTTTTGTTTGATCTTCATTCATATACGATCCGTTTGAGGTAAGCTCCCTATCATTAGTTGGGTACTAGTGATGCTTATTAATCATCTGCTCAAGCATGGCCGACAGTTCCAGCGGCTTGAACTTGGGTACATAGGCATCGGCGCCAACGCCCTTTCCCAGGGCTTGGTTGGCTTCCGCCGTTAAAGAAGAGTGCATGATTACCGGAACATCTTTGAAGCGCTGGTCCGCCTTTACCTTGCGGGTTAGAACATATCCGTCCATCTCCGGCATTTCGACATCGGTGAGTATGATGTTGACGTATTCAGTTATGTTTTGTCCGGTAACATCGGCCTTGTCGGCGATATCCTTCAGCTTTTTCCAGGCCTCGGAACCATTTTTGGTCACAATATAGTTGAGTCCCATGCGATCCAGAGTCTTTTGTATCTGGTCCCTTGCAACTATGGAATCATCGGCGAACAGCACAGTCAGGCCTTCGCTCTTCTCATGTTTTCTGATGCCGTCGTAAAGGGTCTCTTCATCATAGAGTCCTGCGGTATCGGCCAGGACTTTCTCAACATCCATAATCATTACCAGTTTTTTGTTTTGCAGTTCGGCAACTGCGGTAACGAGACCGCCTAAGCGGCTGGCCAGCATCGCGGGTGGCGCCTTTACCTCATCCCAGTCAAGCCTCTCAATATTGTCCACCGAGTGGACCAGGAAGCCCTGCACATTTTTGTTGTACTCTGTGATCATAAGGATTTTGGGTTTCTCGTCAGCATCTACTCCGCAAAATCTCTGCAGATTGATAACTGGCACCATGGAGCCGCGCAGGCTTACCATGCCTTCCACACTCTCAGGCATATCCGGCGCATGGGTTATTTCAGGGACATGCATGACCTCCCTCACCTTGAATACATTTATCCCGAATACCTCGTCACGCCCTGTCACCTTGTCTTTGCCAAGACTGAAAAGGAGAACCTCTAATCTATTGGTCCCTGCCAGCCTAGTTCTGTCATCTACTGACTGAATAAAATTTGCCATCTTTAGTTCTCCAGTAATCGGGTATACTTTTTTGTGTTAGCCTATGCTGATCAGGTTGTCAGGGCTAACATATTGCAACTATTGGCCAAAATGCTCATGTTTCCTAGCATCAAGTGATCTATCGGCAGGCTATGAGATAACTTTAGTTCGTGCGATTGGAGTTTGTTAGGTTAAATTTACCTATGGTTCGCTATGGATTGGCCTGCGATAAATCGAGAATCCATCACAGGAATCATATTCCTTAGATAGTTATATGCAGTCTGCTAAAAATCTGTTTTCCTACCGCAAATACTGGGCCGCGCGTTTCGGGGTAGCCCCGGTCCTGCCCATGTCGCGCCAAGAAATGGAGGCTCTGGGCTGGGATAGCTGCGATATCATCATCGTTACCGGGGACGCCTATGTGGATCATCCCAGCTTTGGTATGGCCCTGATCGGACGTTTGCTGGAGGCTCAAGGATTCCGGGTTGGGATCATCGCCCAACCAGACTGGAATTCTGCCGATCCGTTTTGTGTTTTAGGAAGGCCTAACCTGTTCTTCGGGGTAACGTCAGGCAACATGGATTCCATGGTTAATCGCTACACGTCAGACCGGCGCATTCGTTCCAACGACGCCTATACCCCGGAGGGCGAGGCGGGCAAGCGGCCGGATCGCTCGGTGGTGGTCTACTCCCAACGTGTGCGCGAGGCCTATAAAGGGATGCCGGTAATCATCGGTGGTATTGAGGCCAGCCTGCGGCGCATTGCCCATTATGATTATTGGTCGGATAAAGTACGCCGTTCCATCTTGCTGGATTCCAAAGCGGATATGTTGGTCTTTGGTAATGGGGAACGCGCTATTGTTGAGGTGGCGCACCGTTTGGCCGCAGGTGAGCAGATCGGTGAGATTAATGATGTGCGCGGCACCGCCTTTATGCGAGGCGAGCTGCCGAAGGAATGGGTTGAGATTGATGCCTCTAACCCGGATGTACGTAGTGATAATGTAGTGCGCCTCCGACAGCAAACCAATGGTGTCGTCCGCTCCGATTGCGTGGTGCGTCTGCCGTCTTACGATCAGGTGGTGAATGATAAGTTGGTCTACGCTCACGCCTCTCGGGTGTTTCATCTGGAGACAAATCCTGGCAATGCCAGACCATTAGTGCAGCGCCACGGTAAGCGCGATGTTTGGATCAACCCACCTCCCATTCCATTAGAAACTAAAGAGCTGGATCGAATCTACGAACTGCCCTATACCCGGAAGCCACACCCGGGCTATGGAGATGCCAGGAACCCTGCCTGGGAGATGATCCGTTTCTCTGTCAACATAATGCGCGGTTGTTTCGGTGGCTGTAGCTTTTGTTCTATCACCGAACACGAGGGACGCATCGTGCAGAACCGGTCGGAAAACTCCGTGATCCGGGAGATAGAGGCCATTCGCGATACGGTCCCCGGGTTTACCGGCATCATATCTGATCTGGGTGGACCCACCGCGAATATGTACAGGTTGCGTTGCCGCGATTCAGTGGCGGAAGCATCTTGTCGCAGATTTTCTTGTGTTTATCCTGACATCTGTAAACAGATGGGTACCGATCACCAGCCATTGATCAGTCTCTACCGACACGCTCGTAGGCTACCTGGGATCAAGCGGGTACTGATCGCCTCCGGTCTGCGCTACGACCTGGCGGTACATGACCAGGAATATATCAAAGAGCTGGTGAGTCACCATGTGGGCGGTTACCTTAAGATCGCACCGGAACACACCGAACGTGGACCGCTAGAAAAGATGATGAAGCCTGGTATAGACAGCTACGATAGATTCAAAAGGCTGTTCGATAGGTACTCAAAAGAGGCGGGCAAGGAACAGTATCTGATCCCATATTTCATCGCCGCCCATCCGGGAACCAGCGACGAGGACATGCTGAATCTGGCACTGTGGCTGAAACAGAATGACTTCCGTCCAGATCAGGTACAGGCGTTTCTGCCTACGCCTCTGGCACTGGCATCGGCCATGTACCACAGTGGCCATAACCCACTAAAAAGGGTGAGATATGGAGCAGAACAGGTCTTTACTGCTCGTGGTGCTAGGCAACGCAGACTGCACAAGGCCTTTTTGCGTTATCACGATCCAGAGAATTGGCCGCTGCTGCGCGAGGTCCTGAAAAAGATGGGGCGGGCCGATCTGATTGGTAATGGCAAAAAACATCTGGTTCCTGCGTTTCAACCGGCAGGCGCTTGTGTTCGTGGCAGATATGGTCAGGAACGTAGTGCTGTCCGTAACCCAAGGCCAGATACCTCCAGGCGCATAAAACGGCGCAAGCGGTAGTACTGAAGATGGTACACGCCTGAATTAGTAACCCATCTCCATATACAGCATTGTGATTTTTAATCTAATATATTATTACCGTATAAACACAGCGGTTAATGTATGGTTCTTAGTGGGATTTATCCTTATACGGCAAGTAGTAATGGCGGTGTTTTGCAGTAAATTATATAAAAAATGATAAATGTCAAAAAATTAAAGGGATATTTAACTGCAGTCGATACAGTGGGAGATTAGTTTTAACGGGCATTTATTAAGAAACGAGGTTATCGCCATGTCGTCTTTTTTCAAGAATATGTCTCTCAGAGCAAAACTTATGTCCTGCGCTGGCTTGTTGCTAACGTTGATGATGCTTGGTATGGGCTATGCCATATATGCAATGAATCAGATTGGTAAGGAGCTTACCTCTGTAGCGGAGAAGGATATTCCGCTTACCGAAAATATTACAACGATTACCACCCAGCAACTGAAACAGGCTATTAAATTTGAGAGCGCCCTGCATCATGGAGCATCTATGCAGCTGGACGCAGCAGAAAAGCCGCATTTTGAGGCGGCGGTTAAGGCCTTTGATGAAAAAAGTGTGGAGATTACTAAGGAAGTGCGCCGGACCGAGACATTCATTAACGAGTTAATGGAGCAGCTGTCCGGCAAACAGGCGGAAGAGTTTGCCAAGGTGAATAAGAAGCTTAAGGCCATTGAGGCGCAACATGACGTATTGGCGGAACATGCCCATAAGGTATTTGCGTTGTATCAACAGGGAGAGGTTCACGAGGCGGAAAGGCTGGCGGATGAGATGGATGCGGAGACCGAGAAGCTGGATTCGGCTTTGGTCTCTGTGTTGGAAGAGATAACCAAGTTCACTGACGAGAGCGCGGATAGTGCATTGGAACACGAGCGCGCCGCCATGTTCATGCTTAGTATTTTGGCGGCGGCAGGTCTGGTTATAGGCATGGTGTTTAGCTGGATGTTCGCCAAGTCGCTAGTTAAATCCGTGCGCAAGGCTATAGTCATCGCCTCTGGTGATCTGACCAAAGAGATTGAGGTAGACAGTAATGACGAGATAGGCGAGTTGTTGAGCGCCATCAACGGGATGCGCATGAAGCTGTTGGATATGATCACACGCATGTCGGATATCACCGCTCAGCTATCCACTGCCTCGGAAGAGATGTCGGTAGTTACCAGTCAAACCAGCAGAGCCCTGCTAGAACAGCGTTCCGAGACGGAGATGGTTGCGACCGCCATCAACGAGATGTCCGCTACCGCACAGGATGTGGCCGCGAATATCGCACGTACTGCCACTTCCGCCAGTGAGGCAAACGAGCAGACCAATAGCGGCAGTAAGGTGGTTGAGCAGTCCCTGGAACAGATTAATCGTCTGGCCACCCAGGTTGATACCTCTTCAGAGGCTATCAATGCCGTTGAACAGC
>JBNKSV010000010.1:0-64932 GCA_050297535.1 Sedimenticolaceae bacterium | reverse complement strand
GTGGCAGGCGGTGCCATGGCATACCTTGATCAGATGACGGCCCACCGGACGCATGCGGAACTGGGCGTAAAAGGTGGCGACGCCGAATAGCTGACTGGCATTGATGTCGGTGTTGGCGATTACCAGATCCATGGCGGTGCGTGGCAGATAGCCATATTCGCCCTGAATAGCCTGTAACAGGGGTACGGCGGCGGATACATCGCTGCCTATCTCTTGGATCCATTTAGTGACCAGCTCTGGGTCTACTGTTGCTTCCAGTGATTGATTACTCACGCTGGGCCCTCCTTAAAAGAGCAAAGGTGCATCGGATTAAGGGTAAATACGGAAACTCTGTGATGCCTGCCGCCACTTCTGTTCTTGGGAGTGGGTGTTATGTGATGGACGCCTTCAGTATTATCCGCTGTATTACCATACTCTACATTAGCATTACATAATACTGAATCTATGGTGTATTGCTCAAGTTAATTTCTGCGCTATTAGGGCAATATTGCCCTAAGTTACTGAAAATTAGGTCGGTTAATCATTACTATTAAAATAAACCCTGCTTTATAGGGAAGGGGTTGCGGAGGCGGATGGAAACGCGCCGCCCCGGAGGGCGGCGCAAATATTACAACATCTATTCCTCTTCTGGCTTGGCTACGGCCAAAGAGGCAAGTTGCTGATAGTGATGGAAGCGGGTCAGGATATCTGCCTGATACTCAGTCGCCAGCTTCTTGGCCGTCTCAGGATCTATGCGCGATAGATGACTGAAACGGGTCTCGGTCTTCAAGAAATCAGCCACATCCATCTCCGGGGCCTTGGAATCCAGTTGTAACGGATTCTTGCCCTGCTCCGCCAGTCTTGGGTCATAGCGGAACAGCGGGAAGTGTCCGCTCTTGACCACCATGTCCTGATGTTGGTGGTTCGTCGCCAGGTCGATGCCGTGGGCTATGCATGGACTGTAGGCGATGATGATAGAGACTCCATCAAAGGATTCAGCCTCCTGGAACGCCTTCAGGGTGCGTATGTCCTTGGCCCCGTAGGCCACCTGGGCTACGTAGACATTGCCATAGGCCATGGCAATCATGCCCAGATCCTTTTTGCGGCTCGGCTTGCCGCCAGCGGCAAACTTGGCGATGGCGCCCTTAGGGGTGGACTTGGACATCTGACCACCGGTGTTAGAGTAAACCTCGGTATCCAGGACCAGGATGTTGACGTTTTTGCCTGAGGCCAGCACGTGGTCCAGACCGCCGTAGCCGATGTCGTAGGCCCAGCCGTCGCCGCCAAAGGCCCAAACGCTTCGCTTGGACAGATTGCCGATGACCGCTTCGAGATCGCGGGCCTCATCACCGTCGATAGACTTAAGCTTGGCCTTTATCTCTTCGATGCGCTCGCGCTGCTGGTAGATACCGGCCTCGGTGGTTTGATCCGCGTTGAGGGTGGCATCCACCAGGTCGGCACCAACTTTGTCGCGCATACCTGCCAGTAATACCTCGGCGTATTTGGTCTGGGCATCGATGGAGACGCGGAAGCCCAGGGCAAATTCTGCCGTATCCTCGAACAGGGAGTTGTTCCAGGTCGGGCCGCGGCCATCTGAGTTGGTGGCGTAAGGCGTGGTCGGCAGGTTGCCGCCGTATATAGAGGAACAGCCGGTGGCATTGCCGATCACCATGCGGTCACCGAACAACTGGGTGGCCAGGCGGATATAGGCGGTTTCGCCACAACCGACGCAGGCGCCGGATGACTCAAACAGAGGACGCGCCAACATGGCGGTCTTCATGGTGCCGAAATTGATCTTGCTGCGATCGTAGTCCGGGAGGATATCCATGAAGAATGTCCAGTTTTCGCGCTCCGCTTCGCGTAGCGGAGGCTGCGGCATCATGTCCAGGGCCTTGTGCTCCGGGTTCTCCTTGTCCACGGCAGGACATATGTCGGCACACAGGGTGCAGCCGGTGCAGTCCTCCGGGGCCACTTGATAGGTCATGTGTTCGTTTTCTGCGAACTCTTTACCCTTGGCCTGGATGTGTTTGAAGGTAGCGGGGGCGTTCTCGGTCAGAGATACGTCGAACACCTTGCTGCGGATGGCCGCATGCGGGCAGACAAATACGCACTTGCCGCATTGGATACATAGCTCCGCATCCCAAACCGGGATCTCGCGGGCCAGGTTGCGCTTCTCGTAGGAAGAGCTGTCCAGTGGCCAGGTGCCGTCTGCCGGGATCATGCTGACCGGTACGCTGTCGCCACGTCCGGCAATGATCTCACCGCACACCTTCTGCACAAATTCCGGGGCACTGGGAATGACCGGCGGGATCTGTTCAAAGTCAGAGGTGGCAGAGCCGGGGATCTCAACCTGATGCAGGTTGGCCAGACTGGTGTCGATGGCCTCAAAGTTCTGTTTGACCACGGCCGGACCCTTCTTGCCGTAGGTCTTCTCAGCTGCCTGTTTGATCTTTTCGATGGCTTCATCCTTGGGCAGGATGCCAGAGATTGCGAAGAAACAGGTCTGCATGATGGTGTTGATGCGGCGACCCATGCCGGTCTCTTCCGCCACCTTGTAGGCATCAATGGTATAGATAGAGAGCTTCTTGTAGATGATCTGTTGCTGCATCTTGCGCGGAATGGTCTGCCAAACCTGGTCCACAGGTGCGGGAGAGTTCAACAGGAACACGCCGCCAGCGCGGGCGTGGTCCAGCATGTCGTACTTCTCCAGGAACACCGGTTGGTGACAGGCCACAAAGTCGGCCTGGCCCTCGCCGATCAGATAGGGTGAGTTGATCGGGTCCGGTCCAAAACGCAGGTGGGATATGGTTACCGCACCGGCCTTCTTGGAGTCATATACGAAGTAACCCTGACCATACAGATCGGTGCCCTCACCGATGATCTTGATGGAGTTCTTGTTAGCACTGACGGTGCCGTCGGCCCCTAGACCGTAGAACATGCACTGAGTTACCTTGTCCGCATCAATGGTCGTGTAGGCCGGATCCCAGTCCAGATTGGTGTGGGTGACGTCGTCGATGATGCCCACGGTGAAATCGTTTTTGGGGCTGGCTTTTGCGAGTTCATCAAAGATGCCCTTGACCATGGCCGGAGTGAACTCCTTGGAGGAGAGTCCGAAACGGCCGCCAACCACGCGCGGCATAGCCGTAAATCTGTCGCCACCGGTAGCGACATGGTTGGCCAGGGCAGAAACCACGTCTTTATACATGGGTTCGCCATCGGAGCCTGGTTCTTTGCAGCGGTCCAGCACAGCGATCTTTTTCGCGCTGGTGGGGAGGGCGGCAATCATGTGCTCAGGAGAGAAGGGGCGATAGAGGCGAACGATCAGCACGCCTACCTTTTCGCCAGCTGCCAGCATCTTGGTTACCGTCTCCTTGGCGGTATCGGCAGCCGAGCCCATGAGGACAATGACGCGCTCGGCATCCGTGGCGCCGTAGTAGTCGAACAGGTGGTACTGGCGACCAGTCAGGCTGGCAAATTTGTCCATGGCGTTTTGGACTATGGTTGGGGTCGCATTGTAGTAGCTGTTTACCGTCTCGCGGCCCTGGAAATAGATATCAGGGTTCTGAGAGGTGCCGCGAATCACCGGCTGGTCCGGGTTCATGGCGCGTTCACGATGGGCCCGGATTAGTTCTTGCGACAGCATCTGTTTCATTACATCGTCTGATACCACCTCTAGCTTGTTCACCTCATGGGTGGTGCGGAAGCCGTCAAAGAAGTGGATGAACGGAATGCGTGATTCCAGGGTGGCCGCCTGGCTGATCAAGGCGGCATCCATCACCTCCTGCGGGTTGTTGGATGCCAGCATTGCAAACCCGGTCGGGCGGGTGGACATGACATCGCTGTGGTCACCAAAGATGGAGAGACCCTGTGCAGCAATAGAACGTGCAGCCACATGGATTACAAACGGGGTCAGCTCGCCAGCGATCTTGTACATGCTGGGGATCATCAGCAACAGACCCTGTGACGAGGTGAAGGTGGTAGTTAAAGCGCCAGTTTGCACGGAACCGTGACAGGCGGCGACAGCCCCTCCCTCGTGTTGCATCTCTACGACCTGTGGTACAGCTCCCCACAGATTAGTTCTGCCTTTTGCTGAGTACTCATCGCTGAGCTCACCCATTCCGGAGGATGGGGTAATAGGGTAGATCGCGATAACTTCATTGGTCTTATGGGCAACGTGGGCAGCCGCTTCGATACCATCTACGGTTACCATGTTGGGTTTCGACATCTCAGCCTCCAGGAACTTTTCAGGTCTGTTCAATAAAATCTTTGTTGGAAAGATTCCGAGTGTACCGCACTATAAACGGGCGGCGGTTTATATCGCAAGCCGGCTATTATCTTTTAGCCAACAGGAAAAATCCACAAATAAGGCCTATTTTTCGCAGGTTTGACTAAGTTGGAAGCAGATTACCTTTTTTAACGATTGAAAGGACGCAGGGACAAAAAAGGCGCACACCTTGCGGTGCGCGCCCAACTAAGGGGATTGCTTAATGGTGTTTAGGCATTATCCACTATGTTATTAAACGTAGCACTGGGACGCATGACCCCAGTAATTTTTGTCTCGTCCGGACGATAGTAGCCGCCGATATCGGCTGGAGAACCCTGCACCGAGTTCAATTCGTCTACGATTTTCGCCTCGTTGGCCTCCAGCTCATCCGCCAGTTTGGAGAACTGGGAGGCCAGGTCGGTATCCTCATTTTGCGATGCCAGGGCGCGCGCCCAGTACATGGCCAGGTAGAAATGGCTGCCACGGTTGTCGAGCTCACCCACCTTCCGGGACGGAGCCTTGTTGTTCAGCAGTTCCTCAGTGGCCTTGTCCAGGGTGTTGGCCAGAACCTGAGCCTTCTTGTTGCCGGTCAGGTTGCTTAGATGCTCCAAGGATGGGACCAGGGCCAGGAACTCACCCAGAGAGTCCCAGCGTAGGTGGTTTTCCTGCAGCAACTGCTGTACGTGTTTGGGAGCGGAACCACCGGCGCCGGTCTCGAACAGGCCGCCGCCGTTCATCAAGGGTACAATGGAGAGCATCTTGGCACTGGTGCCCAACTCCAGGATCGGATAGAGATCGGTATTGAAGTCACGCAGAACGTTGCCGGTTACGGAGATGGTGTTTTCTCCGGCGCGGGCGCGCTCAATGGAGAGCTTGGCCGCTTCGTACACACCCATGATACGGATATCCAGGCCGCTGGTGTCGTGGTCTTTCAGGTACTGGTCCACCTTCTTTTTCAGTTCGATGGTGTGGGCGCGGTCGTCGTCCAGCCAGAATACCGCCGGCCAACCGGTGGCGCGGGCGCGAGTTACGGCCAGCTTGACCCAGTCCTGGATCGGGGCGTCTTTCACCATAACCATGCGCCAGATATCGCCCTCTTCCACGGCTTGTTCGTGGATGATGCTGCCATCGGTGGCGGTCACGCGGATGACGCCGTCGCCCGGGGCCTCAAAGGTGGTGGGATGAGAACCATACTCTTCCGCCTTTTTCGCCATCAGACCCACGTTGGGTACGGTGCCCATGGTGGTTGGATCCAGGGCGCCATTCTCAATGCAGTTCTCGATGGTGGCTTGGTAGAGCGGGGCATAGCTGTGATCGGGAATGATGAACTTGGTGTCCTTTTGCTTGCCGTCCGGGCCCCACATCTGACCGGAGGCGCGTATGGCCGCAGGCATGGAGGCGTCGATTATTACGTCACTAGGGACATGCAGGTTGGTGATGCCTTTGTCTGAGTCCACCATGGCCATGGCTGGACGCTCGGCGTATAAGGCCTGGATATCGGCCTCGATCTCCGCCTTCTTGGCGGCATCAAGTTTGTCTAGTCTGGCATAGAGGTCGCCAACGCCGTTGTTGGCGTCGAAACCGGTGCTGGCGATGGCGTCGGCATGCTTCTCTAGCACAGGTCCGTAGAACACCTTCACTGCATGGCCAAAGATCTTGGGGTCAGAGACCTTCATCATGGTCGCCTTCATGTGCAGGGAGAACAGCACATCCTGCGACTTGGCGTCTGCCACTTGTTCTTCCAGGAATTTAACCAGGGCCTTTTTACTCATAAAGGTGGCGTCTACGATCTCGCCCGCCTCCAATGGAGTGCGCTCCTTCAGAACGGTGGTGGAACCATCGTTGCCAATGAAAGAGATCTTGGCGTCGGTGGCCGCTGCCATGGTGACCGATTGTTCATTGGCGGCGAAGTCACCAGCAGTCATGGTAGCCACATGGGATTTGGAGTCCTTGCTCCAGGCGCCCATGGAGTGGGGGAACTTCTTGGCGTAGTTTTTCACTGCGGTGGGGGCGCGACGATCAGAGTTGCCTTCACGTAGCACCGGGTTTACCGCAGAGCCCAGGACCTTGGCAAAACGCTCTTTGATCTCTTTCTCTGCATCGGTCTGAGGGTTTTCCGGGTAGTTCGGAATATCGTAACCCTTCTCCTGCAGCTCCTTTATGGCGGCCTTCAATTGTGGGATAGAGGCGGAGATATTGGGTAGTTTTATGATGTTGGCCTCAGGAGACTTGGCCAGTTCACCCAACCTGCCCAGCTCGTCCGGGATCTTCTGCTCTTCGGTCAGGTTGTCCGGAAAGTTGGCGATGACGCGCCCGGCCAGAGAGATGTCACGAGTCTCGACTTCCACTTCTGCTGCCTGGGCGAACTTTTGCACTATCGGCAGAAAGGAGTAGGTCGCCAGCATGGGCGCCTCGTCGATTTTGGTCCAGATGATCTTTGACATGTTTCAGTCCTCAGTTTTTATAGAATTGGGTGTGATAGGGGCCGGACCGACCGACCCCTATCTGAGCAATTAACCAACGTAGCTGCACTTGCTGGCTGCGGTACGGGTATCCATATTGCGACCACGGTTAGTGTGATCGTCGATCTCCGCTGCGGAGCCTATCATGCGCCCGAACAGGAAGGTAGTGAAGGCGGCCGATTCCATGGATGCATCACTGATCTCTCCAGTCATGTAAGGTTTCCACAGCATCTTCAACAGGATTACCGCGATCACCGCATCTACATTCACACAGTAGACGTTGCGGCTAACTCCGGTCTGATGCAGCGCTACAACCAGCTCATGATAAAAATCGAGGAAGATGTTGTAGTCCCTGTTCTTTTTGAGCAGGTTGTTTACGAACACCTCGCGTGGATCGAAGTTCACATCCTCGTTCTTGAATACCGGATGGTTTATGCAAGGGATCTTGTCATAGGAGACATTACCCTCGGCCTTGGCCTTCTTCTTGTAGGCCTTGTACTCTTTGGCATAGCTGGTGGCCATAGCCCTCAGATCCATGCCGTGCGATGGGTTGCCCGGATCCTTCAAACCGCTCTCACGGAAGCGCTCCAGCAGGAAGGCGATGGCCTCAAAGCCGTTGCCGCCGTGGGCATAGCCGGTGTGTGTGAGGAAGCCGATGTAGCCCTTGTTCACCTGGACCCGATCCGGGGCCTCCGGGCCGTCCGCACTGACCGCGCCTTTGGCGCCCTGGGCGGAGATGGTACCCGGGCCGTTAGAGACGATCAGTCCCAGCAGTACGGAGAAACCGAACAACTCTTCCTGACTCGGCCTTCTCCCCAGCAGGGCAAGATGGGCCGTCTCGGTAAAGCTCCAGCTACTCATCAGCTCCTTGTTTTTTATTCCGCAGAAGCTCTCTTTCTCTTGGGAATCGGCGCTCGCTGCAGAGCCGATCAGGGTGCTGAATACCCGGAAGTGCCAAGGTAGATTGGCTATGGTGGTGATAGACAGACGCTTACGCATCAACGCCGGCCAGGCCAGATGGGCGGTGATGGCCGCTACCAGGACGTTGCAGCTGAGTTTGCCGGTGTTCTTGCTGGCGAGCGCCACCAGAAAGTCCACAAATACCGAGCTGGCGCCGCGAGAAGCGATGGCCTCTAGCATGGCATCACCACAGGTGCATGGGGTATCGGAAAGGAATATGTCCGGATTTGCCTCTTGCAACTGGGCGCTGAAATCGAACCCGGTCTCGCTGGGATTTTCCAGGCCGCTCTTCTTGAACAGGTCCATAAGGGCAATGGCAGCAGTGCGGGATTTCTGCAGCTGTTTCGGACCCACCATGGCTATGGCCGCAGCCAAAGCGGTGTTGGGGCTGTTTCCGGCCTCGCGGGCAGCATCCGCCGCGGCAACACCAATCTTGCCATGCTGATTTACGAAGGCATTCAGGGCCACATTGGCCAGGGCGATGCCATTCGTGTTGGTGTATTCCCGGATGATGCTCTGTACCAGATTCTCTTCGAACGAGTGGGTTGAGCAGTCCAGCACCGAGGTGCCGTGGACCTTGGTGACCTGGGTCTTGGGGTCCATCATGGAGGCGCCGGAGGCGTCCTTCATGGTCTCACGTGGGAAGACAACGCCCACCTGATCGCTAAGGGCCGCAATCTGCTCATTGTAAGGGGCAACCGCCTCCACCACCGGTGGGTTCAGGTAATCAGGTAAGGCTATGCCCTGGGTGTTGCTGAACCAACACTTCATGGACAGATTACCGACCGGTTCGAAGTCCGGTTTATCGCCACGCTTGGCCATGACGGCGGTCAAGGCGGCGGGGATGTGGGCGATGTTGACCACTACTGCGCCTTTTTCGGTGCAGACCGGGTTCTCCGGGGTGAAGATCTCGCTCACGCCGAACTTGTCCATGAACCACTGCTCTTTGGCGGCGGCATTGTCACCGGAACCGGCGATGGCGCCAGCATGGCCGCAGGCCTTGGTCAGTTTTGCCTTCCAACGACCCACCACGCAGGCGACTACCGGCTTTTCGAATTCCAGGCCGTGTTCATAGTAGCCACCCGGCTCAATGTACATGACGCCGGCCTTGGAGCGGGCATCGTTATGGAAGGCGTGAGCCCACTCCGGGGCTGCATAGTGAATGTACACATCCTTACCGGAGGAGAGTGATACGGTGCTGCCCCAGCCAGCGGTCGCCAGATAGACGGCGATGGTGGTGGTGAAGTTGCCTGAGTTGGAGTAGATGGCTACCGAGCCTGGCAGCAGAGACTCTTCTGGAGAGCTGCCGCCCAGTGCGCCACCAATGCGCACGTGATTGTGGGCATCCGCTATGCCAAGGCAGTTAGCGCCGAAGATGTCGATGCCGCGCATCTGACCCATGGCGCGGATGACGCGGGAATCCCTGACCGGTACCTTTTCCGTAAGGATGACGATCTTGTTCAGATTCGGATTGACCCGGATGGCCTCAATTACGCCGTCACGTACCCCGGATGGCGGCAGGTATACCACGACCACATTGAATTTATGGCCGTTTTCGATGGCCTCGGCCACGTTATCATATATAGGTATATCTCCCTTTTCGGTCTTCATAACCGTGCCGGAACGGCCAGGTGCGGTGCCGCAGACGATGTTGCCACCAGAGTATATGTGGCTGGTCGGCGTAACACTGCGGCTCTCGCCGCCGGATATGTTAAGTACGCATACACGGTCTTCGCTGGTAGCGAGCTCTGCCAGAGAGTTGATGCCTACAAAGTAGTGTGGAAATTTATCTATGCCTTGCGGATGCATGCTTACGCCCTCTCTTCTTTGGTTTCTGCTTCAATGCCAAGTTTTGCTGCGACCAGCTTGCGGCCTTCTTCCCGCATCCACTGGTCGGCCTTTTGGGCATAGTTCACCACCTCGCTCATGGCGGAGTCGTGGCCGAATATCTGATAGGGCAGCCCCAGAGAGTCCAGGGTGTCCTTCATATAGCCCATGCCGCGGATGAGGTTGGGACCGCCGCGGCCGATCACGACATAGAGAGGAATGGGACCGTTCTGGTTGAAGTAGTCACGCAGGGCGTCGGCCATGGCGCGGAAGGTCTCAAAGATATCGGTATTGTTGGCCTTGCCGCCGATGATGAACAGCACGTTGGATTGCTTCAGCCAGTATTTGTATACGATGCGGCTGATATCGTGCATCTTTTCGTAGGGAGGGTTGCCACCAAAGTCAGAGGAGATGGTTGCGGCATCTCCCAGCAGTTCGGTTACCAGGGCGTTAGCACCGCCGCCGAAGGTCATGGCGGTGATGGTTCCGGTTTCGTTAATAACGAATACGTCGGACTGCCCCTGGTAGGTACGCAGGGAGTTTACCTCTTGCTCGAAATCGGAGTAGCTGGAGGCGTCCAGGTCATCCGGTAGTCCCAGACGGGAGGAGTTGGTGTCGTCTCCATCAAAGGCGCACTTAAAATCGCAGGCCACCGGGAGCAGACGTCCGTTGCCCAGGTTCTGCATGCGGATCGGGTTCAGTTCCAAAGTGGTCATGCCATAGTTGTGGAACAGGTCCCACAGCTTAGGCAGGTTCTGTACCAGTGGGCTGACCAGTTCCTTGGGAGCACCGATCTTGCGCAGGGCATTGGAGATCACAAAGCCCTTGAGTCCGGTTAGAGGATCAAACGGGATGCGTGCGATCTTCTCAGGGGGGAGCTCTTCGATATCCATGCCGCCGTGATGGGTGATGGTGATCATGGGAGCTCGGAATTCGGTGCTGTCCGTGAGGGAGAAATATATCTCGTAGTCAGAAGGCACTGCGCCTTCAAAGGTTACGCCCTCGGCCTTGGAGTAGGTATTGTTGTGGTGGTGCTCAGCAAAATAGAGCCTGGACTTCTCCTTCATGGCTGTGGAGAGGTCTTTGGCCCGTCCCAGCAGTCCGGCCTTGCCCTTTTTGCCTACGCCACCTTTGAACATGGGTTTGATAAAGACCTCACCTTTACGTGCGATTAGGTCTTTGATCTGTTCTGCGGAGGCCTCTGGCCCCAATACCTCTGAGGTTGGAAAGTCTACGTACTTGAGGAGTTTTGATCCCCAATACATTCCGGTAATCTGCATTATTATTGCTCCTGATAGAGTTGTCGCTGTTTAAACAGTTACTGCCGAGGCTGTTTTTGTGCGCAATCAGCGCTTGCCTTTATAAGCACGGGTTAATGGTATCGGAGAAAATCAATTTTTAAATTTAATTATGCTAATAGTATGTGCCTGCAGCATCCCGATTATTTAATGCAATATTAGGTATTTCTAATAAACTATTTCGATATGGCGCTTACTTTTCTATATGGCCGATGCAGGCTGTGTAGTGTCATAGGTCTTTAATCATATCCTTCGCCATAATGTTTTTCAGTTGAGTTACTGAGACCCTCTTCTCCTGCCTCTGGTCGATTGAGGATAGAGGTGGATGGGCCATGCTCTCTGGTGGAAACCAGATAAGCTCAAGTTCGGTATTTTCCATGTAGATTCGAAAGGACGGCTGTCTCTGTTTTATGTCCCTGGTGATTGAGACGACTCTGTCTGTCTCTTGATATGGTATGCCTTTATCTATAAGGAATAAGGCTATCTGCTCAGGGCTGCCGGCAAACAGGTGCAGTTGTATCGGGCTGTGGGAATCTGCGTTGCCACTAAGGACTGCTCCAGCCAGTCTGGGTGAAAATTGCCGTAGATTGGACATGGCGTCCAGGGCGAGTTGTCGGAGATGATTTAGTGAGTGCCCTTGTTCTACGGCATGGAAGAGCTGTTGGTATTCCATGAGGGCCTGTTCGATCTCTGCATTGTTGGGCAGCTGTTTCCGGTCTTTGCAGCCCAGGCGCCGGGCGGCCTTTATGCGCGCAGTGTTGTAATCGCGATGCCCCAGTTGTTTAATGATTCGGGCCGCCTCATATGCAAGGTTAGTGCGGAGTCGGTCTGTGTGTTTTGGCTGGGCCATATGAGTGCGTTGGTATTTATAATTATTGATCCATGTCTGCTTTAGAAAAGCTCTTTGGCATCCCCGGTGTTTCCCGGAGTCGTTCCGTTTCCCCCAAAGGCGCCAGGGTCGTCAAAGTTTGGTACCTCTGGGGCCTCTTCGGCGCGAAAGAATTCATTGATGGCGTTCCTTTGCCAAGGTGGGGCCGGCTTTCCGGTTTCGGGGTCAATAAGTATGGTCACCATGTCTTCCGGCATCTCAAGTGGGTGTTCTGCCACCCCCCTCAACACCACCTTCATATACTCGATCCATGCTGGGAGTGCTGCCTTGCCACCTACTTCTTTATTGCCTAGGGGAGCAGAGGAGTCGAAACCCACCCATACGGTTGCTACCGCAGAGCGGTTGAAGCCGTTAAACCAGGCATCGCGTTGGTCGTTGGTGGTGCCGGTTTTGCCGGCGAGGTCCGAACGTTTTAGCACCTTGGCATCGGTGGCCGTGCCGTGCTGCACGACATCACGCATCATGGAGTTCATCAGGAAATAGTTCTGGGGCGATATAACTCGCGGCGCCACGCCAGCTGGTGCCTCTGCCGGGTAGATGGGCTTGCCCTGTTCGTCCAAGGTGGCGGTCTGGGGGCATTCGGCGCAGACGCGCAACGGCTGAGCCTCAAATACCACCTCGCGTTTGCCGTTCTCTATCCTTTGGATAAAGTAGGGCTCGACCCGGAAGCCACCGTTGGCCAGGATGGCGTAACCTTTCGCCATCTGCATGGGTGTTACGGTGCCGCTGCCAAGCGCCAGAGACAGTTTGTGTGGCAGGTCGTTGGGGTCGAAGCCAAATAGCTTGGCATGGTTTAGGGCGTGTTCCACTCCGATGGAACGCAAGATACGTATAGATACCAAGTTGCGGGAATTGGTGAGGGCATCTCGTAGACGGGTGGGGCCATAGAATTTACCGCTATAGTTTTGCGGACGCCATTCGGTTTCCAGCCTGTAGTCATCAATAACGATGGGGGCGTCGTTGATTATGCTGGCTGCGTTGAATCCCGCCTCAAGGGCGGCTGAGTAGATAAATGCCTTGAATCCAGATCCTGGTTGTCGTTTGGCCTGGATCGCCCGGTTGAATTTGCTGCGATAGTAATCAAATCCACCCACCAGGGCGCGGATGGCGCCATCATCTGGATCCAGTGCCACTAGTGCGCCCTGGATAGCCGGGATCTGGGCCAAACGCCAGGTGTTACTATTGTCTTCGCCTCGGACCTTCATTACTCTTATCAGATCGCCGGGTTTTAATATGTCGTCCGCCTTTGTGGGGGTCTTACCACGACGGTTTTCGCTGATGTAGGGGCTGGCCCATTTCAACCCATCCCATTCAATACTGGCGCGTTTACCTTCTCCTAGGTAGGTGTCGACCTTTTTTTCGTTAATTCCGATAACCAGTGCTGGGCGTAGACCGCCTACATCCCTTATATCCTGAAGGATCTGGTCTAGCGCGGCCTCTTTTGTGTCTGGTCCGATCTCAAAGTGTTGCTCGGCCCCTCTGAAGCCATGTCTTTGGTCGTAGTCTATCAATGCCTTACGTATGGCAGCGTCGGCTGCGAGTTGGGACTTTTTGTCTATGGTGGTGTAAACCAAGTAACCCTCTGTATAGGCATTGTCACCAAATCTTTCCACCATCTCCGAGCGCACCATCTCCGCAATGTATGGGGCATCTACATCTGTTTGTGATCCATGCAGCTCTGCCGAGTCCGGCTGTTTTAGTGCCTCTGCTAATTCCTGTTCGGATATATAGCCAAGTTTGGCCATGCGGTTTAGTACATAGTCCCTTCTTTGTAGTGCGCGTTCGGGGTTGACAATGGGGTTGTATCTGGATGGCGCCTTGGGCAGACCGGCTATCATCGCCACTTGGGCAAGGGATAGCTCATGCAGGTGTTTGCCGTAATAGACTTCTGCTGCAGCGCCAATACCGTAGGAGCGGTTGCCGAGATATATCTTATTAAGGTATAGCTCAAGGATCTCTTCTTTAGTAAGGGCCTTCTCTATCCTCAGGGACAGGAGTATCTCGTTTATCTTGCGGGTAAAGGTCTTTTCGCTGCTGAGGTAGAAATTGCGTGCAACTTGCATGGTAATGGTGCTGCCGCCCTGGCTGCGTTTGCCGGTCGTTATCAGTTGTACCGCAGCGCGCAGAATGCCCCGATAGTCTATTCCCGGATGATGGAAGAAACGGTCATCTTCGGCGGCCAAGAATGCCTGTATCACCTGTTGCGGGATCTGCGTATATTGTAGGGGCGTGCGCCTTTTCTCTCCGAATTCAGCAAGTAGGAGATTATCTTGAGTGTAAACCCTTAATGGTACCTGGAGCTCCACCTCTTTTAGGTTCTCTATAGATGGCAGCTTGGGTTCGAGGTGTAGATAGATTGAAACCAGGGCAATAGTGCCTATGGTAAGGCCAAGCATTAGAAGGCTTAACAGGACTTTGATGATCTTAAATAGCCACTTCATAACTAGGTATATTCCCATCCCTTAGGCGAAAGCGAAATATTATCATTTATTCCACCAAACGAAGCCAATCGGATTTTTGTGAACGGTGCATGTTTTTTTAATAAAGTATTTTACAAAAAAATCATTTACTGCTATATAGTTAAGCTAACTTGTTAAAGAAATTTATTTAAGTTATATTCTAACATAGCACTAATTAGGGGAAGGACAGGTATATGTTGCCTTTTTTAGGAACCAGTCAAAGCCCGGTTCTTGGTCTGGATATAAGCTCTACGGCGGTAAAGCTGTTGGAGTTAAGCCGTTCTAGCGGCGGCAGATCTGGGTCCCGGTTCAGGGTCGAGCGCTATGCGGTAGAGGTTTTGCCGCAGGATGCTGTGGTGGAAAAGAACATCGCGGATGTGGACGCTGTTGGAGAGGCTATCAGGAATGTAGTGCGCCGTTCTGGCAGTCGCGCCAAACAGGCGGCCGTGGCCGTTTCCGGTTCTGCCGTAATCACCAAGATCATCACTATGCCGGCCTCGCTCTCTGACCAGGAGATGGAAAACCAGATTCAATTGGAGGCAGATCAATATATCCCTTATCCCCTGGAAGAGGTAAATATCGATTTCGAGGTATTTGGCCCGAATGACAAGAATCCGGGGATGGTGGATGTACTCCTGGCTGCATCCCGGAGTGAGAATGTGGAAAATCGGGTCTCCGCACTAGAACTGGCCGGGTTGACGGCCTCTGTGGTGGATGTTGAGGCATACGCCATGGAAAATGCCTTCATGCTCATCTCTGAGCAGCTGCCGGATTTTGGCGTGGATCAGACCATCGCCATCGTTGATATAGGCGCCACCAATACCGCCCTGAATGTCTTGCACAACAACAAGATCATCTATACCAGGGAGCAGAGTTTTGGCGGAAAGCAGCTAACCGAAGAGATTCAGCGTCGTTATGGTCTGTCACAGGAAGAGGCCGGAATGGCAAAACGGCAGGGTGGGTTGCCGGATAACTATGTCTCTGAGGTGCTGGAACCATTTAAAGAGGCATTGGCTCAGCAGGTCAGCAGGTCGCTGCAATTTTTCTTCTCTTCCAGTGCCCATAATAGCGTTGACCACATCGTGCTGGCGGGAGGTTGCGCATCTATTCCGGCGATCGACGAGTTGGTAGAAGAGAAGGTGGGTACGCCAACCATTATCGCTAATCCGTTTAGCAACATGTCTGTTTCGTCCAACGTTAAGCCACAGAGCCTGAGCAATGACGCTCCATCATTGATGATCGCCTGCGGCTTGGCATTAAGGAGCTTTGACTGAAATGGCGCGTATTAATCTATTACCCTGGCGAGAAGAGCGAAGGAAACAACGGCAACGCGAATTTGGCGTGATGATCGCTGGTGCCTTGTCTATTACGGTGTTGTTGGGTGTATATGTGAATATGCACATATCCGGGATTATTGATCACCAAAAGGCGCGCAATGGCTTTCTCAAAAGTGAAATTGCCGAGGTGGATCAAAAGATCAAAGAGATCAAGGAGCTGGAAAAGACCAAGGCCAAGCTGCTTGCCAGGATAAATATTATCCAGGAGCTACAGGGCAGCCGTCCGGAGATTGTGCATCTGTTTGATGAGTTGGTGACCAGGACTCCAGAGGGATCATATCTGACCGATGTAGAGCAAAAAGGGAAAGTGGTTACCATAAAAGGTCGGGCGCAATCGAATGCCCGGGTGTCATCTTATATGCGCAATGTGGATGCATCTAAATGGCTAGGTGTGCCGAATCTGCAGGTCATCGAGAATAAAGACAAGACCGGCACAGGTTTCAGTCATTTCACCTTGGCGGTACAACAGGTCAACAAAAATGCATCATCCGGGGATGATGAGGCTCCGCAGGCAAGCAAGCAAAAAAATATGGAGGGGGGCAAGAAATGAATCTTGATGATCTGAATAATCTAGAGCTCTCTGATATTGGTGACTGGCCTATCGCGGCCAAGGCGATTGTCGCTGCATTATTGTGTGTTTTGCTTGCGGTTGGTTGGTATTACATGTTTACTGAAGATCAACTGCTTGCGTTGGAAAAGGAAGAGAAGCAGGAGCTGGCTCTAAAGAAAGAATTTGAGACAAAGCAGGCCAAAGCGGCGAACCTTGAGGCCTATAAAAAGCAGCTGACCGAGATGCGACAATCCTTTAATGCCATGTTGCAGCAGTTGCCGAATAAATCGGAGGTGGCTGATCTGCTGGTGGACGTGTCCCAGACTGGGTTGGCTGCAGGGTTGGAGTTTAAATTGTTCGATCCGGTTGGCGAGGTAACAAAAGAGTTCTATGCCGAATTGCCTATCAATATTGAAGTGATAGGCGATTATCACGAGTTTGGTGAATTTATAAGCGGACTCGCGGCATTGCCCCGTATTGTCACTATCCATGATGTGCATATTCGTCCAGAGGATGGCAAGAAAGACGGGCCTAGTAGCAAGTTAGCTCTCACTGCCGTGGCAAAGACCTATCGCTATCTGGACGAGGAGGGCGAACAATGAGCAGGGCGTTGCGCGTCATAGCGCGGTTATTTCTGGCTATAGGCATGCTCACCATGATTGCGTCATGTGGCGATGATGGGATGCAGGATCTGAGGCAGTTTGTAAAACAGACCAAGGCCAGAAAGCCTGGCAGGATTGAGCCGCTACCGGAGATCAAACAGATTGAGACCTTTGTGTATTTGCCCGGTGATCGGCGTAATCCATTTTTACCGGCTCAGTCAGCAGAGGCTGAGGCGATAGCTGCACAGGATGATGGCGGTCTCACACCAGATCCAAATCGCCGCAAGGAAGAGTTGGAACAGTTTCCACTTGATAGTATCAGGATGGTTGGTACTGTGGATATGAATGATACGACCTGGGGACTGGTAAAGACTTCGGACAAGACCATTTACCGGGTGAAGATTGGTAATTATATGGGGCAAAACCATGGACAGATTACCAGTATTACCGAAGACAAGATTGAATTGACGGAAATCATTCCAAAAAAACCGCGTGGTTTCATGGAACGGCAGGCGTCGGTATCACTAAGCGAATAAGTCAGGGGAATAATGATGAAACATTCATTAGTTAGAACAGCATCGGAACAATTTGGCAGAAAGGACAGAGCGAAATCGAATCTGCCCAGATTAGCTATCTGGATATGGCTGATAGCCCTGGCTTTTGGTGTGCCCACCGCCATGGCTGCCGGTAATGTATTACAGGATATAAATGTTGCTTCGTTACCAGGAAATGTGGTTGTAGTGACATTGACAGCTCAGGATCCAGTGTCTTTGCCAAATAGTTTTACTACCGAAAGTCCTGCCAGGATTGCGATAGACCTGCCAAATATGCAAAGTGCATTGGCAAAGAAATCTCAGGCTGTGGGGCTTGGTATGGTTCGTAGCATAACTACCGTAGAAGCCGGAGATAAGACGCGGGTAGTAATTAATCTTGCAGATGCCGTAACCCACGATATCAAGGCTGAGGGCAATCAGGTTGTGGTGCGAATCAACGCAGGGAGTGCCCAGGTTGCGGCAGCACAACCTACATCGTCTGCTGTGGGGTCAGCCAGTGCATCTACGTTGGCACCGAGCGGTGGAAAGGGGGT
Organism: Sedimenticolaceae bacterium; assembly: GCA_050297535.1. Classification (GTDB taxonomy): domain Bacteria; phylum Pseudomonadota; class Gammaproteobacteria; order Chromatiales; family Chromatiaceae; genus JAAGZL01. Next base: position 47,218 of record JBNKSV010000010.1, on the reverse strand, counting down.
GGAGAACATAGATTTCCGTCGCGGCAAGGATGGGGAAGGGCGGGTGCTCATAACCTTGAGCGATCCATCGGTCGTGGCGGATATGCGGGAGGAGGGAGGCAAGATCCTCCTGGATTTTATTGATGCGACCCTGCCAGAAAAATTCATGCGCAAGTTTGATGTGGCCGATTTTGCTACTCCGGTACAGCAGTTTGAGGTTACATCCAAGGATGGTAATGTTCATGTGGAAATAACGCCAGCGGGTAACTTCGAGCATCTTGCCTATCAGGCGAATAACCTGTTTGCCGTTGAACTCAGGCCCCTGTCGCAGGCCGAAAAAGAGCAGCTACAGAAAGAACGCATGGTGTATACAGGGGAGAGACTCTCGCTAAACTTTCAAGAGATTGAGGTGCGTGCTGTTCTACAGTTGTTGGCGGATTTTACCAATCTCAATCTGGTCACCAGCGATAGCGTGACCGGTACGATTACTCTGCGTTTGCAGAATGTGCCCTGGGATCAGGCCCTGGATATTATCCTGAAGGCCAAGGGGCTCTCCATGCGCAAGAACAACAATGTGGTCATGATTGCTCCGACCGAAGAGATCGCCGCCAGAGAAAAGTTGGAACTGGAATCACAGAAGCAAATTGAAGAGCTAGCACCACTGCGCTCGGAATATATCCAGATCAATTATGCCAAGGCCGCAGATATTGCTGCATTGCTCAAATCCGAGGGGAATCAGCTGCTTACTCCTGAACGTGGTAATGTGACTGTGGATGAGCGCACCAACACCTTGCTGGTGCGGGATACCATGGCGAAGCTCGAAGATATAAGTCGGATGGTTAAGAAGCTGGATATACCGGTACGCCAGGTGCTGATCGAAAGTCGCGTGGTTATTGCCAGTGATGATTTTGCCAAGGATATTGGCGTGCGCTTTGGGTTTAATCGGTCTTATAATCATCGCGGGACTGAGACCATGATTGCTGGAGGGATGACTGGTAATGTTGCAGAGACCTGGGATGCCGGTGATTTCATGGGCGGAACGGGTAATGTCGGCATATGGGATGCTGATGATGACACGAGAAATCTTATGGTTAACCTGCCGCAAACTCTAAGTTCAGATAGAGGGGGTGCGATAAATCTTTTCTTGGGTAGGATAGGTTCGTTCCTTTTGCAGTTAGAGCTTTCTGCCATGCAGCAGGAGGGCAAGGGCGAGGTGATCTCTAGCCCAAGGGTAGTTACCTCTGACCGCAATAAGGCTACCATCAAGGCAGGTGTCGAAATTCCGTATCAGGAGGCCAGCTCCAGCGGTGCGACCACGGTTACATTTAAAGAAGCGGTCCTGCAACTGGACGTCACTCCGCAAATTACGCCTGACGATCGTGTGATAATGGATCTCAAGATTAACAAGGATAACCCTGATTTTTCAAGGGCGGTGCTGGGTGTACCACCGGTGGATACCCGCAAGATCGAGACCTCTGTATTGGTGGACAATGGCGAGACGGTAGTTTTGGGTGGGGTATTTGAACGCACTAAAACCAAAAGTAGTGAAAGGATCCCATTTTTTGGTGATCTGCCCTATGTGGGCTTCCTCTTCAAGCAACAGGCTGAAAAGGATGAAAATTCAGAGCTGCTGATATTCGTTACTCCCAAGATCCTGAAGGAGACCATTGGGATGCGATAATCCCAGCTGATTTGTCAGACCGCAATTTGGTTTCCGACAAAAGGGTGTGTCTGCTGGCACACCCTTTTGTCTTTTGTCACAATGACGGAAGATAATGTCTTTAATTGTCATAAGAGATTAGTTTCCATCATTAATGCCGTTTACTGCAGATGATACAGAATCCGAAAAATATCTTTTTGATTGGACCCATGGGGGTGGGTAAGAGCACCATTGGGCGGCAGTTGGCCAAGCTGTTGCAGATGGAGTTTGCAGATACCGACCACGAGATTCAACGCAGGACCGGAGTGGATATTCCCACCATATTTGATTTCGAGGGCGAAGAGGGTTTTCGTCGCAGGGAGAAGGCCGTAGTTGCGGAGCTTACCGATGGTGCTGGCATGGTTTTGGCGACCGGAGGCGGGGTGGTCCTGGACCCTGACAACAGGCGCTGTCTTTCCGGGCGCGGGGTTGTGGTATTCCTTTCTTGTTCTCCGGAACAGCAATATAACCGGACAAGGCAGAACCGAAATCGTCCCCTGTTGCAGACGGACGACCCAATGAGCAAACTTCAATACTTGATGGAAGAACGTGAGCCGCTCTACAGAGAGATTGCCGATCTAGTGGTCTCGACCGAAAAACGTAGCGCTGGAACAGTTGCCAAAGAGATAGTAAAACGCCTGAAAGAGGTCGACTGAAACCAAACCATGCAGAAGAATGATTCAAAGACAGTAAGGGTTGATCTGGGGGAGCGCTCCTACCCGATCTACGTGGGCGCCGGGCTTTTGGGTAAATCCGAGTTTTATGCGGAACATATTCATGGCAAACAGGTTATGGTGGTTAGCAATGGAACCGTAGCTCCAATTTATCTGGAGCCGGTTATGGCAGCGCTTGCGGCGTTCCAACGTGAAACTGTCATCCTGCCGGATGGTGAAAAGTATAAAACCCTGGATATCTGGCAGACCATATTCGATGCCCTGTTACAACACCGCTTCAGCCGACAATGTACCATTGTGGCGCTTGGTGGAGGCGTGGTCGGTGATATGGCGGGGTTTGCCGCTGCCAGCTATCAACGCGGAATCAATTTTATCCAGGTACCCACTACACTGCTGGCCCAGGTTGACTCCTCAGTTGGTGGTAAGACCGGGGTCAATCATCCCCTGGGCAAGAATATGATCGGTGCGTTCCACCAGCCGCAATGCGTGATAGCGGATACGGAGACCCTGAATACCCTGGATGATCGGCAACTCGCCGCCGGTATCGCTGAGGTCATTAAATATGGACTGATCAATGATCCGGAGTTCTTTGTCTGGCTGGAACAAAATATGGCATCTCTGTTGCGGCGTGATCCTGCGGCCCTGGCGTTTGCCATTGAGCGTTCGTGTATAGACAAGGCCAGGGTGGTGGCGGCCGATGAGCTTGAAGCCGGACAGCGCGCCCTGTTAAATCTAGGCCATACCTTTGGGCACGCGATTGAGACAGGTATGGGATATGGCGAGTGGTTGCACGGAGAGGGGGTGGCGGCCGGTATGTGCATGGCTGCCAGGCTTTCGGTAGAGCATGGCTGGTTGACCAGAGATGAGGAGGAGCGGATTGTCGCGTTGCTTGCCAGAACCGGATTGCCGACAACTCCTCCGGACGAGCTAGATGCCGGGCGGATCCTGGAGCTTATGGCGGTTGACAAAAAGGTTCAAAATGGCAATCTGAGATTGGTGTTGATGCGAGGAATAGGTAACTCTTTTGTTACAGATAGGTTTGATGTGGGCAAGCTGCATAATGTTCTGAACAGGTCCTAAATGAGATCACAGATATGTCTCTGAGCAAAGCAAGCAATTTGATGCAAGACGGTGCTCCAGGCAGGCCGGATGCGTATTTTCTAAGCCCAGAGTTGGCCCAAAGGGCAGACCTGTTAATACATCTGACCGAGAACAGTCATCTCACGCCCTTGATAAGAGGGGGCGAGGGGATGGGTAAAACCACATTCATTCAGCACTTGCTGGAAGTGGCGCCTGAGAACTGGATCCCGGTGCAGGTTTCCGCCGATGTGATGCTGCAACCTGATGCCTTGCTGGCCCATCTGGCCAGACATTTCGACCTGGAGGATAGAAGTGACCGATTGATGGATGATTTGGCCACGCGCTTTGATGATCTGCGGCATGATGGACATCTGCCGGTAATTATTGTTGATGATGCGCACCTGTTGCCTGAAACCAGCATTATCACCCTGCTGAGGTTGCACGAGCGTGGCTCCAACAATCTACCGCTGGCGCAGCTACTGCTTTTTGCCGAGCCGGAGATAGATGATCTGCTAAAGGCCCCGCAGCTTCGGGCAATGAACCTGCAGTCGTTGCAGTTGTTGGATATGCCGGAGTTTACCCTGGAGCAGACAGAGCGTTATCTGCAACACCTGTTGTTTTCGGATAACTCTGGTACCCTTGCCGATTCCCAGATACAAAGGATCTATGAGGAAACCGACGGTTCACCAGGCCTGATTAAGCAACAGGCCAAATTGCTCATCGAATCTAACCAGGAGCGGCTGGCTGCCAGCCCTACAGCGCGCAAACGTCTCTCAGGACGGACAATTATCGGTGGCAGCCTTGCCGCTATTGTGGTGCTCTTGGTGTTGATATATCAGGATGCGATAAATGCCATCTTCTCAAGCGAGGATGAGGTAGTGAGTGCGCCGCATAAAAAGAAAGAGTGGACTGATGATTCGTCGTCTCTTGTGGTGCCTGATTATGCGTACAAGGAGATACCCTTGCCAGAACCGGCGCCTGTTTTAGAAGAACCCGCAATCCAGGATGCTCCGGCGGATATTGAAGCTGACGAAAAAGATGGGGCTAATTCGACGCCCCTTTCAGAGAATTTGGGGAAGGATGCGGATGCAATGGCTGCAGAAACACCAGCCAAGTCTGATCAATCAGGCAAAGATCATGACTCGCTTGAGGTAAATTCTGATGGCGCTGGGCAGACTGCAGCCTCAACACCGTCTGAAAAAACGGAAAAGGCTGTTGTAAAGAGTCCAGATGTTGTTTCAGAAAACCATGTTATGGATACATCCGGTGGCAAGGAAGACAAGGTTTCGGAAGAAAAAAAGAAAGCTATAACCGCCAGGAATGAGGAACAACCAAATAAAGAAAATGCCGTCCCCGGTAAGACGGTGTCTGCTGCGTCACCGGCAAAGGTAGAGGCGCAAGAAAAGCCCCAGAAAAAAGAGCCGAGAAAGACATCAACCCAACAGATCAAGAAGACGGTGGTTAAGGCGGATAAGCCAACAAATCCTAAAGTACAGAATGTAGCACCAAAAGCGGATGCTGCAGTTGAGATCCCAGAGGTCGGACCCAAGGTTGCAGCTGCGACCTTGGCTGATGATAGACAGAATTCTTATGAGCAGGAGAGGCGGATCATCCCTGCCCCGGTGGAAGAGCTCTCAATTAAATTGGCTCAGGAAGAAGAGGTGCCAAAACCTGAGGCCACGGGTCAGGCAGTAGAAAAGCCGGCGGCAATCCCAACAAAGGCAGATCAGAAAGAGGCGGCAGTAGTTATATCGGCTCCCGTAAAACCTGTGGAGCAGAAGGTGCGAAAGGCCACAAACGGATTCTTCCGCGAAGATTGGCTGCTTCAGCAGGCCCCAGCCAGCTATACCATCCAGATTGCGGGTATGCAGGACGAAAAGGGGGTTGCGGGATATGTTCGGCGAAATTCAGTTCAGGGGAGGATCGCGTATTATCATACCCTGCGTAATGGGAAGGACTGGTTCCCGGTATTGTATGGGGCCTATCCAACCAGGGAAAATGCCGAAAAGGCGCTGGGGCTGCTGCCAGAAAATATACGTAAATCAGGGGCTTGGATACGTACTTTAGGCTCAGTGCAGAAAGATATAAAGGCCAAATAGAGACGCGGCCTAATAACGAGAATTAGAGAAAAAATCCCTTGGCTCTGGCCTAGAGGCCATAACTCTATTATCCTACGCTGTTCTGTGTGACCGGATTGACCTGCTGTCAGGCATTCTGGTCTTGGGCGCCACCCATGATTCGTCAGGCGCCTATTGTATTTTTCAATATTGCCGGAATCCGATTATGCGATTTCTGGCCTAGTAGAAGATGAGGTTTGCGATGACCCCAGGGGCTTTACCAACCAAGCAGGGACTATACGATCCTAAAAATGAACATGATGCCTGTGGAGTTGGCTTTGTAGCAGATATAAAGGGAAATAAGAGTCACAAGATAGTTCTGCAGGGACTGGAGATACTAAAAAATCTAACCCACAGAGGCGCTGTTGGCGCCGATCCATTGGCCGGTGATGGCGCAGGACTGTTGATGCAGGTCCCGGATGAATTTCTGCGTGCGGTGGCTGGTTTTGAGCTGCCGCCTGCCGGGGAATATGGCGTGGGCATGGTATTTCTGCCACGGGGAGAATCTGCCCGCAAGCAGTGCGAGGAAAAGGTAGCCTATTACATTGCCGCCGAAGGCCAGAAATTTCTTGGTTGGCGTGATGTGCCGGTGGATAACACCGGTTTGGGCGAGTCGGTCAAGGCGTGTGAGCCGGTGGTGCGTCAGATCTTCATCGGTCGTGGTGCAAACTGTCAGGATCAGGACGCCTTCGAGCGCAAGCTTTTTGTTATCCGCAAGCAGATCGAGAACGATGTGCGCGAGTCCGGCGGTAACAACACCAAAGGTTTCTATATTGCATCCATGTCCTCAAGGGTTTTGCTGTACAAGGGCATGTTGCTGGCTGATCAGGTTGGTGTCTATTACGGCGATCTGACTGATGAGCGTGTATCCAGTGCGTTGGCCCTGGTGCATCAGCGTTTTTCCACCAATACCTTCCCTACCTGGGACCTGGCGCATCCATTCCGCATGATCGCCCATAATGGCGAGATCAACACCCTGCGCGGGAACGTAAACTGGATGGCTGCGCGCAGACATGCGATGTCCTCAGAGATTTTGGGTGAGGATCTGAATAAGGTATGGCCCCTGATCCCTGAGGGACAATCCGATTCCGCCTGTTTTGATAATGCCCTGGAGCTGCTGGTGCAGGGCGGCTATTCCATGGCCCATGCCATGATGCTGCTGATCCCCGAGGCCTGGCACAACAATCCGTTGATGGACCAGGACAGAAAGGCGTTCTACGAATATCACTCCGCCTTAATGGAGCCATGGGATGGACCCGCCGCAGTGGCCTTTACCGATGGGCGCCAGATCGGCGCCACCCTGGATCGAAACGGCCTGCGTCCGGCGCGTTATCTGATAACCGACGACAACATGGTGCTGATGGCCTCTGAGATGGGGGTTCTGACCATACCGGAAGAGAAGATCATCAAAAAATGGCGTCTGCAACCTGGCAAGATGTTGCTGATTGATATGGAGAAGGGGCGCATCATCGACGATGCCGAGATCAAGGCCGAGCTTGCGGCCAAGCGCCCATACAAGAAGTGGCTGAAAGAGACCCAGATAATGGTGCGCGATCTGCCGTCAACGGTCTCGCCAATGGCGCCGGATGAGGACACCCTGCTCAAGCGGCAGCAGGCGTTTGGTTATACCCAGGAGGATATCAAGTTCTTGATGATGCCCATGGCGGCGACCGGCCAGGAGGCGATCGGATCCATGGGGGCGGACAACCCGCCGGCGGTGCTTTCCAACAAGCCCAAGCCACTGTTTAACTATTTCAGACAGACCTTTGCCCAGGTTACCAATCCGCCGATCGATCCGATCCGTGAAGAGTTGGTGATGTCCCTGGTATCCCAGATCGGTCCCCGTCCCAATCTGCTGGCGCTGGATCAGACCTCTGTCCAGAAACGTTTGGAGGTAACCAATCCGCTGATCACCAACACCAGTCTGGCGCGGGTGCGTTGCATCGACGCCCTGACCAAGGGGGCCTTCCGCACCTATACAGCGGACATCTGCTATCCGGCTGCGCAGGGTGTGGATGGTCTGGAGCCGGCCCTGACCAGCCTGTGTGAGACCGCCGAGAAGGCGGTGCGTGAGGGTTACAATATCCTGATTCTGTCGGATCGCAGCATGGATGCTGACCACATTGCCATACCGGTATTGCTGGCCACAGCCGCAGTGCATCACCATCTGGTGCGCACCGGCCTGCGCACCTCGTCCGGACTGGTGGTTGAGACCGGAGCAGCCCGTGAAGTACACCACTTTGCCGTGTTGGCAGGTTATGGCGCCGAGGCCATCAACCCCTATGTGGCCCTGGATACCATAGCCAGGCTGAGACATAAGCTGCCGGAAGAGGTCAGCGAAAGAGACGTATTGATGCGTTACAAGAAGGCCATCGGCAAGGGCCTGCTCAAGGTCATGTCCAAGATGGGCATCTCCACCTACCAGTCTTACTGTGGGGCCCAGATCTTCGATGCCGTCGGCCTCTCCTCAGAACTGGTAGATAAATATTTCACCGGTACTGCAAGCGTAATTGAGGGTATCGGCCTGAGAGAGATAGCCGAAGAGGCGGTGCGTTGGCACCGGAACGCCTTTGGTGATGCGCCTATATACCGCAACGCATTGGATGTGGGTGGTGATTATGCTAATCGGGTGCGCGGCGAGGATCATATGTGGACCGCAGACACCATATCCAAATTACAGCATGCGACCAGGGCCAACGACGCCAAGACCTTTGCGGAATTTTCCCGTTTGGTGAATGAGCAGAATGAGCGCTTGCTTACCCTGCGAGGCCTGTTCGAATTCAAATGGGCCAAGGAGCCGGTACCGATAGAAGAGGTGGAGCCAGCGTCAGAGATTGTGAAGCGTTTTGCCACCGGCGCCATGTCTTTCGGCTCTATCTCTATGGAGGCCCACTCCACCCTGGCCATGGCCATGAACAAGATCGGTGGCAAGTCCAACACCGGTGAAGGTGGTGAGGAGGCGGAGCGCTTCATGCCGCTGGAGGATGGCTCAAGCAACCCGAGACGTTCTGCCATCAAACAGGTGGCCTCTGGGCGTTTCGGTGTGACCATCGAATATCTGGTGAACTCAGATGATATCCAGATCAAGATGGCCCAGGGCGCCAAGCCTGGTGAAGGCGGACAGTTGCCGGGTCACAAGGTGAACGCCCAGATCGCGCGGGTGCGCCACTCCACTCCGGGCGTCGGCCTGATCTCTCCGCCACCGCATCACGATATCTATTCTATCGAGGACCTGGCGCAGCTGATCCATGACCTGAAAAACGCCAATCCCAAGGCACGTATCTCGGTAAAACTAGTCTCCGAGGTGGGTGTGGGTACGGTAGCTGCCGGTGTCTCCAAGGCCCATGCTGATCATGTGACCATCTCCGGAGCAGATGGCGGTACCGGTGCCTCACCCCTCACCTCCATCAAACATGCCGGCTCTCCCTGGGAGATCGGACTGGCGGAGACCCACCAGACCCTGGTTATGAATAAGCTGCGTGGCCGTATCGCGGTGCAGGCCGACGGCGGCATGCGCACCGGTCGGGACGTCACGATAGCCGCCCTGCTGGGTGCGGACGAGATCGGTTTTGCCACCGCGCCCCTGATCGTTGGGGGCTGCATCATGATGCGCAAGTGTCATCTAAATACCTGTCCGGTAGGTGTTGCCACCCAGGATCCGGAGCTGCGTAAGCGCTTTAGTGGTAAGCCGGAGTACGTCATCAACTACTTCTTCTTCATTGCAGAAGAGGTGCGACAGCTGATGTCCAAACTTGGCTTCCGTACCTTCCAGGAGATGATCGGCCAGCGCGACAAGCTGGAGATGCGCAAGGCCATTAACCACTGGAAGGCGCATGGGCTGGATTATTCCCGCCTGTTGTACAAGCCGGAGATGGGACCGGACGTGGCGATCTACAATTCCGAGCGGCAGGATCATGGTCTGGAAAAGGCCCTGGATCACGAGATGATCAGACAGGCGCAACCGGCCCTGGAAAAGGGCGAACCGGTCCAGATAGAGACCGCTATATACAACTACAACCGCACCTTCGGCACCATGCTCTCGGGCGAGGTGGCCAGACGTTATGGCCATGCCGGTTTGCCGGATGACACCATTTACATCAAGGCCAAGGGTACCGCGGGCCAGAGTTTCGGGGCCTGGGCGGCCAAGGGCGTGACCATCGAGCTGTCTGGTGAGGGCAACGACTATGTGGGTAAGGGGCTGTCCGGTGGACGCCTGGTTATCTATCCGCCAGCTGAGAGCAGGCTGGTGCCGGAAGAGAACATCATCGTGGGTAACACGGTCCTCTATGGCGCCATCAGCGGTGAGTGTTATTTCCGCGGGGTGGCCGGTGAACGCTTCTGTGTACGCAACTCCGGGGCCACGGCTGTGGTTGAAGGCGTTGGCGACCACGGCTGTGAATATATGACTGGTGGTATCGCGGTGGTGCTGGGTAGCACCGGACGCAACTTCGCTGCCGGTATGAGCGGCGGTATCGCCTATGTCCTGGATGAGGACGGCAGTTTTGAGCGGCGTTGCAACCTGTCCATGGTGGAGCTGGAGCCGATCGCGGACGAGGATGAGGCCCTGGAGGCGATGGAGCATCAGGGTGGTGATCTGGAGACCCACGGCAAGGTGGATGTCAGTCACGATATGACTCGCCATGATGCGGTCAGATTGAAACAGCTTATAGAGAAACACATGCACTATACAGATAGCAGCAGGGCCCGGGAGATCCTGGAGAACTGGAACGACTATCTGCCTAAGTTTGTAAAGGTTATGCCGGTGGAATATCGTCGCGCCCTGCTGGAGATGCAGGCAGAAAAGAGCACGGTGGACGCACTGGCCGGGGGGGAGCAGTAATCATGGGTAAGCCAACAGGTTTCATGGAGTATCCACGCCAGGATCGCGTCTATGCGCCGGTCTCAGATCGGATTAACAACTATCAGGAGTTCATGCTCCCGCTCACCGAGGATGTTCTGACCCTGCAGGGCGCCCGTTGCATGGATTGCGGCATCCCCTTCTGTCATAACGCCTGTCCGGTGAATAACATCATCCCGGACTGGAACGACCTGGTCTATAGAGGGGACTGGAAGCGTGCCATTGAGGTGCTGCACAGCACCAACAATTTTCCTGAGTTCACTGGGCGTATCTGTCCCGCCCCATGCCAGGAGGCCTGCACCCTAAACCTTGAGGATATGCCGGTCACCATCAAGACCATAGAGCACGCCATCATCGAAAAGGCTTGGGCCGAGGGTTGGATCAGGCCTGAGATCCCCACCCATAAGACCGGGAAGAGGGTAGCGGTAGTAGGTTCCGGTCCTTCTGGGCTGGCCTGTTCCCAGCAGTTGGCCCGTGCCGGTCATAGTGTGGTGTTGTTTGAGAAGAATAACCGCATCGGTGGCCTAATGCGTTATGGCATACCCGACTTTAAGCTGGACAAGAAGGTGATCGACCGGCGCATGAGTCAGATGGCGACCGAAGGGGTGGAGTTCCGCCCCAACACCCATGTGGGCGTGGATATAACTGCAGACAAATTGCAGGAAGAGTTTGATGCCGTGGTCCTTACCGGTGGTTCGGAACAGCCACGCGATCTCCCCATCCCGGGCCGGGAACTGGAAGGTGTCTATTTTGCAATGGACTTTCTACGCACCAACAGCCGACGGGTGCAGGGAGACGAGATCCCGGAAGAAGATTTCATCTCCGCCAAGGGCAAGAACGTGGTGGTGATCGGCGGTGGTGATACCGGGTCCGACTGTATCGGTACCTCCACCCGGCATGGCGCCCTCTCCGTGACCCAGCTTGAGATCCTTCCCAAGCCGCCGGAGAAAGAGAACAAGGAGCTGACCTGGCCCAATTGGCCCAATAAGCTGCGTACCTCTTCGTCCCATGAAGAAGGTTGCGAACGCATGTGGTCCGTTACCACCAAAAAATTCCTGGGGGAGAACGGTAAGCTCACCGGCATACTCTGCGCCAAGGTGGAGTGGAATCAGGATGAGTCCGGGAACTGGAAGATGTCTGAGGTTGAGGGTTCCGAATTTGAACTGAAGGCGGAACTGGCGACCCTGGCCATGGGCTTCCTGCATCCGGTGCATGAGGGCATGCTGCAGCAGCTGGGGGTCAGCCTGGATGGCCGCGGTAACGTCAAAGGTGGCACCGAAGGTTCCGAGGCATACAAGACCTCTGTGGACGGAGTCTTTGCCGCGGGCGATATGCGCCGGGGCCAGTCCCTGGTGGTGTGGGCCATCCGTGAAGGACGCCAGTGCGCCCATGCGGTAGATGCATATTTGATGGGTAGCAGCCAACTGCCACGATAAATCGCTACAGGATGTAGGACGGCCGTCCTGCATCCTGTTTGCTAGGCGCCGCAGATTTCAATGAGCCTTACGGCTTTTCCGTGTACAATTCCTTACACTGAAATTAAGTATTACTAAGTAAGGATTTTCCTGTGGGTGAATTAAAAAACGACCGTTTCCTGCGCGCCTTGCTGCGCGAACCTGTGGACATGACCCCGGTATGGATGATGCGCCAAGCCGGCCGCTATCTCCCTGAGTACCGGGATACTCGCGCCAAGGCGGGAGACTTTATAAGCCTGTGCCAAAACCCCGATCTGGCCTGTGAGGTCACCATCCAACCCCTGGACCGCTTCTCCCTGGATGCGGCCATCCTGTTTTCAGATATTCTTACCATCCCCGACGCCATGGGTCTCGGCCTCTATTTCAGCGAGGGGGAAGGGCCATGTTTTAAGAATCCGGTGCAGGATGAGGCGGCGGTTGTGGCCTTGGGTGTACCTGATCCGGAAGACGATCTGGGCTATGTGATGGATGCCGTGCGCACTATCCGTAGGGAGCTGGACGGACGGGTGCCGTTGATTGGGTTTTCCGGCAGCCCCTGGACTTTGTCCACCTACATGGTAGAGGGTGGCACTACCAAGAACTTCGCCAAGGTCAAAGGCATGATGTTTGACCGTCCCGACCTTATGCACATGCTCCTGGGTAAATTGGCGGACTCAGTCACCAGCTATCTTAATGGCCAGATCGCGGCCGGCGCCCAGGCGGTGATGATCTTCGATACCTGGGGCGGCATCCTGAGTCCGCGCGATTATGAGATATTCTCTCTCGCGTATATGGAGCGGATCATTGGCGGTCTGACCCGCGAGAGCGAAGGCCGTAAGGTGCCGGTGATCCTGTTTACCAAGAATGGCGGTCAGTGGCTGAAACAGATGGCCGCGACCGGCTGTGACGCCCTGGGCGTAGATTGGACCACCGATCTGTCTGATGCGCGTGTTCAGGTACAGGATAAAGTGGCGCTCCAGGGCAACATGGATCCATGCATCCTCTATTCATCACCGGAGCGCATCCGCGAAGAGGTGGGCCGGGTGCTGAACAGCTATGGGCGTGGTCCTGGCCATGTGTTTAATCTTGGTCATGGAATCCATCCGACTGTGGATCCGGAGAATGCGCGGGTCATGGTGGATGCGGTGCATGAGTTGAGTGTTCCCTATCACAACTAGAGGCGTATGTTTTTTTAGGTATTCAGGAAGTATTCAGCCGAGAGAATAGAAAATAGCAGCCAGAAGATCTGTGGCAAGGATTGGTGCAACAGATTTCTACATTAACTGGATCATGGCAGTAAATGGTCTGCATTTAATATTCAAACATTAAGGGAGTATGGAAATGTTTAAGCGCATACACACTCTATTTTTTTTGCTTTTGATCCTTCCGGTTGCTGCATTGGCCGACCTAACCGGCGTTTGGCGTGCTGATGATGGCGGCGTTTATTACCTGAGACAAACTGGGAATCATCTCAGTTGGTATGGAGAAAAGTCCAAGACCAATCCGGCCTGGTCCAACGTATTTTGGGCCGAGATCCATGGCGATAGTATTGACGGGCGCTGGGTTGATGTGCCCAAAGGCCATGTGATGGGCCGCGGCATACTCAGGCTGCGGATCACAAACAATGGAAATGTTCTGGTCGTGCAACATAAGACCGGTGATTTCGGTGGTTCCCGCTGGACCAGGGTCGGTTATAATCTGGCGCCAACTCCTGCACCCTCTCCTATGCCGCAGCATCCGCCTACAGTGATAAACGAGGATTGTGTGGGATTCAGCACCGCCAACGCCAAGGTCAAGCATATAAACGGCAGTTGGAAGATCGTGGATGGCAGCCACTGGTTGTTTGATTTCGGAGGCAAGAAAAACGAGGCCATAAGATCCTTGCAGATAATCAAACGCTATAGTCTCAACAAGTCATGTTTTGTGGGGCGTCCGCACCCATCATTTAGCTACATGAAGCACAACAACCAAGTTCCGGCTGGCGCCATGCCGGGCGAAGATTGCATTGGATTTAATGCCACCAATACCGAAGTGAAACATATAAATGGCAGCTGGATGATTGTAGACGGAGGCCACTGGATGTTTGATTTTGGTGGTAAAGAGGGTGAGGCAAGAAAGGCGTTGCAGATAATCAAGCAACAGGGATTCAACAATTCCTGCTTTGTGGGGCGTCCGCAGGCAAGCTTCAAATATCTGCGTAGATAGACATTAACGCTAGAGCGGCAAAAGGACGGCGGGTTAGATTAACTAAACCGCCGTCCTTTTGTCCTTAAGGGCACTTATGCTTGGAGAGCATGGCAGCGTTTACGGGATTTACTATCATCTTTCCGTCGATAACACATACGACGCGATTTGAGCCAAACCGTTCCAGCAGCCAGGCATCGTACTCCTGGCGAAATTGCGGCGATACTTCAACGGCATCACTGAGTTGAATCTTCGGCGCCTTTTCCGGAATTTCCGGGTTCTCAATAAGGCGCATCCCGGTAAATCTCTCGTGCGAATCATTACGCAATACGTCGTTAATCATCATACTCTCCTCCTTGTTTTTTATTCAGCCATTAAGGTGGCTGTCGTTGTGTTTATAATCGGATGTTTACCGGCACCCCGTGAAACTGAAGCTTCATATCCTGCGCGGACATGCCACATGCCAGGCCTACCAGTTCCGGTAGGTACAGTACTGGTAACTGAAAGTTCTTGCCGGTCTGAGCCAGGGCCTTGGCCTGGGAGCCATCCATACTCTTGAAACAGAGTGGACATGAGGTCACCAGCAAGTCCACATCCTTTTTGTGGGCACCGGACAGAACGTTACTGGTCATCTTCATGTTGAGTTCATTGTTGGGCCAGGCCAGGTGGTATCCGCAGCAGTCATCCTTGCTTTCATAGTCGATAACATCCACGCCCAGCACCCGCAGGATATCTTCCAGAGAGGTAGGGTTGTTGGATGATTCATAGCCCTGGATATCTGCCGGATTCCTGGTGTGGCAGCCATAATAAGATGCTACACGCAGGCCGTTTAGCGGGTTGGAGATTGCCTGTTTGAGTTTGTCCAGACCCACGTCCTGGGCGATCACCCACAGGGTATGGGTGATCTGGCATGTACCTTTGTATTCCAGACCCTGCTCCGCCAGAATCTCGTTTACCTGCCGGAGTAACGCCGGGTCTTCCGCCAAGCGTTTCTGGGCGTTTGAGATTACGTTGAAGCAGGTGGAGCATGGGGTGTACAGCGGCATCCCCATCGCTTCGGCGTGGGCCATGTTCTTGGCGTTTATTGCAAGGGAGGTCAGCTCTGATCTCTCCTCAATTACCCCGGAGCCGCAGCAGACCGCCTCATCAATCAGATGCAGTTCGACATCTAACTTTTCAAAGACATCTTGCAGTATTTCAAAGAAACGGGCGTCAGCCCCCTGGAAACAGCATCCAGAGTAGAAGCCGTAGTGCAGTTTACCGTTATTCATGTCTTGCTCTCCCCATTGGACTCAAGCTCTTTCACCTTGTTATATATTTTCTGGGCGCTGTCCTGCCCCTGTAAGAAGCAGACCTGACGCTCAGGCTCCATGCCGTGCTTTTTCAGGAAGTTGTCCGCAGCCTCAACCGCGGCCCAGCCCTTTGGTCCGTTTACGATAACCGGCAGCATGGGTTTGTTGACCTGACCATAACGGGATACGTCATCGGTATAGGCCTTGGCGCGGCGCGAACCCTTGGTGTCATGGATACCATCATCTATAGACATCTTACGCAGGCGCTGGATAGAGATGGCCGGGCGGGTGTCTTTCGGACAGACGTTGATACATTTGCGGCACTGGGCGCAGGACCATAGCCCCTGATCCACCGCCGCCTGCATGCGCTCGCCCTTGAAGGCGTCCCGCACGTCGGCAGAGAAGCGATAGGCCTTGCCCAGGGTGAGGGGTCCGGCGTAGTTGCGGTCCGCAAACACCGCAGAGCAGGCGGCATAGCAAGAGCCGCACAGGATACAATCGGTTATGTAGTCGAAACGGGCAAACTCCTTCTTCGACATCAAAGACTCCTGCTCCAGGGTCTCGGGGATGCGCTCTTTGTTTTCCATGATGTAAGGGTGCATCTTGGAGAGCTTCTCGATTACCGGGTCCAGGTCCACTACCAGGTCGCGCACCAACGGCATATTTTTCAGCGGCTGGATCACTACCGACTCCTGCTTGAAGTCCTCCAGGATAGGCAGCAGCTGGGTGCTGCAGGCCAATACCGGCTTGTTATTGATGCGTACCGAACAGGAACCGCAGATCTTGGAGCGGCAAAAGGAGCGGAAGGTAAGGGATGGGTCCTGGGTGTTCTTTATCAGACGCAGGGCCTCCAGTACCGTCATGCCGGTTTCTACATTGATCTTGAAGTTGTCGTAGTAGGGTGATTTGTCACGGCCAGGGATAAAACGCTGGATGCGTATATTGGCCAAAATCGACTTACGATCGGGTGAGATTTTATCAATCATGCCAATATCCTCAGTAAGTACGTGCTTCAGGTTTGAACTCGGTGATGGTGACCGGGGTGAACTCTAGTTCCGGTTTTCCATCACTACCCTGTACCGCCATGGTGTGCTGCAGCCAGCTCTCGTCATCGCGTTGCGGATGATCTTCGCGCCAGTGCGCCCCACGGGACTCGGTGCGTGCCAGGGCGCCGGCCGTGACTACCTGGGCCAGGTCCAGCATGTTCTTCAGTTCCAAGGCAGAGACCAGGGCGGTATTGAATTCCTTGGTCTTGTCGCCGATATGCACGTTTTTGAACTTTTCCTGCAGGTCTGCAAGTTCCGCCTCGGCCTCGCGGAGATCCTTTTCGTTGCGATAAACCCCGACCTTTTCCGCCATCAAGTGCCCCATGGCGCGACGGATGTTCGGGATGGTTATCTCGCTGTCTCCCTCTAGCATCTTGGCGATCATCTTCTCATCTGCCTGGGCCTGTTCGTCGGTGACCTGCTCGAAGCCGACGCCCCTGGCATATTCCATTGCGTGGCGTCCGGCGCGGCGTCCGAAGACCAGGATGTCCAGGAGAGAGTTGCCGCCCAAGCGGTTGGCGCCGTGTACCGATACGCAACCGGCCTCGCCTGCGGCGTAAACCCCTTCGATAGGAGTCAGGCCGTTCAGGTTGGTATGGATGCCGCCCATGGAGTAGTGGGCGGTGGGTTTGATCGGGATGTATTCCGATACCGGGTCCACGCCCTCGAATTCGATGCAGAGTTCCCGGATCTGGGGCAGGCGCTCGTTGATGCGCTCCTCTCCCAGATGGGTCAGGTCCAGGAATACCTCTCCCTCCGGTCCGCCGCGGCCTTCACGTACCTCGGTCTCGATAGAGCGGGATACCAGGTCGCGGGGGCCGAGCTCCATCTTTTCCGGGGCATAGCGGCTCATAAAGCGTTCGCCGATACCGTTCAGGAGATAACCACCCTCACCACGGGCTCCTTCGGAAACCAGGATGCCGGTACGGCGCAACCCGGTGGGATGGAACTGGATGAACTCCATATCCTTCACAGGCAGCCCGGCGCGGTAGGCGATGGCGGTGCCGTCGCCGGTATTGCCCAGGGCGTTGGAGGTGCGGGTCCAGTAGATACGGCCATGTCCGCCGGTGGCCAGGATTACGGCCTTGGCCTGGATGGTGTGAATGCGACCGGTCTGGATATCCAGGGCGGTAACCCCCTGACAACGCTCGCCGTTGTGCAGCAGGGACAGCACCATCCACTCGTTGAGAAAATTCACCCCGTTGCGGATACCTTGTTCATATAGGGTATGCAGCATCACGTGTCCCACCTTGTCAGCGGAGTAACAGGCGCGGGGCTTGGAGGCGCCGCCGAACGGGCGTTGCGCAATCTTGCCTTCATCGGTACGAGAGAAGGGGCAGCCCCAGTGCTCCATCTCGCGCACCACCAAAGGGGCTTCTCTGGTCATTATCTCGGCCGCGTCCTGGTCGGCCAGATAGTCTGAACCCTTGATGGTGTCGAACCAGTGGTCACGCACTGTGTCGGTTTTGTCTAGGTTGGCCAAGGCGGCATTTACCCCGCCTTGGGCAGCGCCGGTATGGGACCTGGTGGGGTAGACCTTGGTAAGGACCCCAACCTGCAGGTTCTCCTCCGTGCGTGACTCAAGAGCAGCGTATAGACCTGCGCCCCCGGATCCTATTATCAGGATGTCGTATGTCAGCATTTAAAGCTCCTCCGTAAGTAAATCTATTATTAGTTTTTAAGAATATTATCTATGAGCATGCCTAGCCTTAGAGCATACCTATACTCAGCATTGGATAACACAATAAAAATCTTAGGGCTGGTGTAGATTTATTTATGGGGATGAGGTCGTATCTGGATGGCACGGAGAGGGCAGATATTCCGGCGGTGTTCCGTATATCTGATTGAAATTAAAGAAGTTAATCTGTATTGCTTGGGATGTTGATCTGGGAATTTGGACAAGACCTGGGCCTGAATGCCCAGGTCCTGCCAGGATTCCGCATAAAATCTATTTGTCTACGGCTAGGTTCGGTGCCAGCCAGCGCTCGGCCGTTGCCACATCCATGCCCTTGCGTTGGGCATAGTCCGCTACCTGGTCGTCACCGATCTTGCCCACGGCGAAATAGCAGGCATCCGGGTGGGACAGATACAGGCCGCTGACGGCGGCGGTGGGCAGCATCGCCTTGGTCTCGGTCAGGGTCATGCCGATATTTCCCTCCACATCCAGCAGTTGCCACAGGATATCCTTCTCGGTGTGGTCCGGGCTGGCGGGGTAGCCGATGGCGGGGCGGATGCCCTGGTACTGCTCCTTGAGCAGGGGCTCCAGGTCCACCTCCTCTTCCGGGAACAGGGTATTGGCAGATGCGGACTCTTCGTAACCCCAGTATTCGGTTCTAACCTTGAGATGCAGCCATTCGGCCAGGGCCTCGGCCAGACGGTCGGCCAGGGTCTTGAGCAGGATGGCGTTATAGTCGTCGTGCTCCGCCTCAAACTCCGCCAGCTTTTGCTCGATGTTGAGTCCGGCGGTACAGGCGAAGCCGCCGATGTAATCGGTTGTGCCGCTGGCTACAAAATCCGCCAGACAGAGATTGGCCTTGCCCTCCGGTTGTCTACCTTGCTTGCGCAGGAAGTGGAAGCGGGATAGCTCTTCCGTGTGTGCTTCATCGCTGAACAGGATAACGTCATCACCATCGCGGTTGGCGGGGAACAGGCCGATGACTGCCGCAGCCTGCAACCAGCCGTGTTTCTTGATCTGTCCCAACATGCGCTGGGCGTCGTCAAACAGCTTGTTAGCCTCGTAGCCCTTCTCGGCATCGGCCAGGATCTTGGGGAAGCTCCCCTTTAACTCCCAGGCGTGGAAGAAGAAGGTCCAATCTATGTAAGGGATGAGCTCCTTGATTGGTATATCCTTCAACACCTGCACCCCCAACTGTTTGGGAACAGGTGGTGTGTAGTTGTCCCAATCCATGTTTGCTGCGTTGGCCCGAGCCTGTGGCAGGGATAGCAGGTCGCGATTCTGCTGGGCGTTGGCGCGTCGCTCCCGTGCTGCATGATACTGTTCCCGCAGCTGCTCAAGATAGGCGGACCTCTGATCGACCGAGAGCAGGTTGGAGGCCACGCCCACGGCGCGCGATGCATCCGGTACGTGCACCGCCGGACCGGAGTACTCAGGCGCGATCTTGACCGCAGTATGTATGAGCGACGTGGTAGCGCCGCCCACCAGCAGTGGGATGTTCAAACCCAGGCGCTCCATCTCCTTGGCTATGTGCACCATCTCGTCCAGGGACGGGGTGATCAGGCCAGAGAGGCCGATGATGTCCACCGCATGTTCACGGGCCATCTGCAGGATGGTCTCGGCCGGCACCATCACCCCGGCGTCGATCACCTCGTAGTTGTTGCACTGCAGCACCACGGTGACGATGTTCTTGCCGATGTCGTGCACGTCGCCCTTCACCGTGGCCATCAGGATCTTGCCTTGGCTCTGGCCACCGCCCTCTTTTTTTTCCTCCTGGATGAACGGCTCCAGCCAGGCCACCGCCTTCTTCATGACGCGGGCGGATTTCACCACCTGGGGCAGGAACATCTTGCCGGCCCCGAATAGGTCTCCCACCACATTCATGCCGCTCATCAGTGGGCCTTCGATCACGTCCAGGGAGCGCGCGGCCTGTTGGCGCGCCTCTTCGGTATCCTGGTCAATGAACTCGGTGATGCCTTTAACCAGGGCGTGTTCCAGTCGTTTCTCCACCGGCCATTGCCGCCAGGCCTGGTCCTCCTTCTGTTCGGAACTGGCGCCGGACTCGCGGTATTTGTCCGCGATCTCCAGCAGGGCATCGGTGGCGGTATTTGATTGGTTGAGGACCACCGCCTCCACCCGCTCCCGCAGCTCTTGCGGCAGGTCGTCGTAGATGGCGAGCTGACCGGCGTTGACTATGCCCATGTCCAGCCCGGCCTTGATGGCGTGCAGCAGGAAAACCGAATGGATGGCCTCGCGCACCGGGTTGTTGCCGCGGAAGCCGAAGGAGATATTAGAGATGCCGCCGGAGACCAGGGCATTGGGCAGGTTCTGCTTGATCCAGCGCACCGCCTCGATAAAGTCCACGCCGTAGTTGGCGTGCTCTTCGATGCCGGTGCCCACGGTGAGGACATTGGGATCGAAGATGATGTCCTCGGACGGGAAACCGAGTTGTTCGGTGAGGATGCGGTAGGCGCGGCCGCAGATCTCAATGCGCCGCTCCAGGTTGTCCGCCTGGCCCTGTTCATCGAAGGCCATGACGATGACGGCGGCGCCGTAACGGCGGCACAGACGCGCCCGTTCGATAAAGGTCTGCTCACCCTCTTTTAGGGAGATGGAGTTGACGATGGACTTACCCTGTACACACTTGAGTCCCGCCTCCAGGATCTCCCATTTGGATGAGTCGATCATAAATGGGACCTTGGCGATCTCAGGTTCGGAGGCGCAGAGGTTTAGGATGCGCTGCATGGCGGCCACGCCATCCAGTAGGCCGTCGTCCATGTTGAAGTCCACGATCTGGGCACCGTTCTCCACCTGTTCGCGGCAGATGGCCAGGGCCTGTTCGTACTCGCCCTCCAGGATCAGGCGTTTGAACTTGGCGGAGCCAGCCACGTTGGCGCGCTCGCCGATGTTCACGAAGTTCAGGGTGCCATCTATGTTGAATGGCTCCTGGCCGGAGAGGCGGCAGGCGGGTGGTATCTTCGGCAGTTGGCGCGGTGGAATATCCGCGACTGCATCAGCTATAGCCCGGATATAGTCCGGGCTGGTGCCGCAGCAACCGCCCACGATGTTGAGAAAACCCTCCCGCGCCCATCCGGCGATCTGGCGTCCCATCTCTGCCGGTGGCAGATCATATTCCCCGAACTCGTTGGGCAGCCCGGCGTTGGGGTGGACGTTGATATGGCACTCGGCGATACGGGACATCTCCTCCACATATTGGCGCAACTGATCCGGGCCCAGGGCGCAGTTGAGGCCGATGGAGATGGGCTGGGCGTGGCGCAGGCTGTTGTAGAAGGCCTCGGTAGTCTGGCCGGAGAGGGTGCGCCCGGACACGTCGGCAATGGTGCCGGAGATCATGATCGGCAGCCGCACCCCATCTTCTTCAAACACCTTTTCACAGGCAAAGATCGCCGCCTTGGCGTTCAGGGTGTCGAAGATGGTCTCGATCAGCAGGATATCGGAACCACCCGCGATCAGGGCGTGAGCGGCTTCGCAATAGTCCGCGACCAGTTCGTCGAAGGTGATGTTGCGCGCCGCCGGGTCGTTGACATCCACCGACATGGAGGTGGTCTTCTGGGTGGGGCCGAGGACGCCTGCCACGAAGCGCTGTTTCTCAGGCGTACAGAACTTGTCGGCGGCCTCGCGCGCTAGCCGAGCGGATGCCAGGTTGATCTCGTAGGCGTACTCCTGCAGGCCGAAGCGTTCCAGATCCTTGGCGGTTGCGCCAAAACTGTTGGTCTCGATAATGTCCGCGCCCACCTCCAGATACTGCTCATGGATGTCGCGGATGATCTCCGGCCGGGTCAGACACAGCAGGTCGTTCATGCCCTTCAGATTGATCGACCAGTCGGCAAAGCGCTCCCCTCGGTAGTCACTCTCTTGCAGCTTGTGACGCTGGATCATGGTGCCCATGGCGCCGTCCAGGATCAGGATGCGTTCTTTCAGCAGGCTTTGTATCTGGGATGTCTTGTTTTCGGGGCTGTTCATGCTGTGACTCTAAAGCAAAAAAGGCCGCAATTATAGATGGTTTGCGGTTGTCGCGTAACTAGTACCTGGTTACTTATCTAAATCTCCTGATCTGTATCCATTCGCCCGCCTCGTATCGCCATGACTCCGGCCAGGGCTATCAGTAGGGCGCCGATGACGAAGGTGGTGCTCAGGGTCTCGCCCCAGAATAGATAGCCGTAACTGGCCCCGAAGATGACGGAGAAGTAGGTGAAGGGGCTTACGTTGGTGGCCGATGCCACCGCGTAGCCGCGGCTGAGTAGGAATTGTCCGGTGATTCCAAAGATACCAACTAGAAGGCCGAGCCCTATCTCGTGCAGGTTGGGTGTTTGCCAGGCCCAAAGCAGGGGGATGGCGGATATCGGGGTTGCGAGCAGGGCAAAGTAACTGACTACACGTACGGTTGGCTCGCTGTGGCCCAGTCTCCGGATCGTGACCTTGGCCAGGGCGGCCAGGGCGCCACCCAGTAGTCCGATCAGGGCGATCCAGTTAAATTCTCCATCAGGTGAGATGATCAAGGCCACCCCGATAAAACCGACCGGTATCGCCATGAGGGTAAGGCGTCTGGCTCGCTCTCCCAGCCAGGTCCAGGCAATCAGGGGCATGAACAGCGGCGCGGTCATCTTCAGTAGCATGCCGTCCGCCAGAGGCAGATTGCCCAGGGCGTAGAAGAAACAGTACATGGCGGAGAGACCGGCTGCGGCCCTAAGCAGATGCAGATGTACGATGTCGGATTGGAATAAAGAGGCGCGGGAGCGCAGGATCAGGGGCAAGAGCAGGATCATGCCAAAAATATTGCGCATGAACACCGCCATCTCGTTGGGGAGGCTCACAGACAGCTGTTTGACGCAGGCACCCATAGAGGCAAACAGGGCCTCAGAGGCCACGATAAGTATTGCGCCCAACAATAGGTTCTGGCGATATAGCATCGGTATCTCAATTTTATATTCAATATGCTGTGTTAAGCCGTTATAATCGCGGCCCATATTAACCGGTCGGACAAATTTGTTGGTTTGTTCAGTGTGCCGGAATGTTACGCAATAAAAGTTGTTATTGATACATAATTGCCGTAAGGGGCGCGTGATGGACATAAGAACTATCCTGGCCAACAAAGGCCATGATGTAGAGACGGTGGGGCCTGATACCTCCGTCGAAGAGGTAGCGAAGATCCTTACAGAGAAAAAAATCGGGTCGGTGCTGGTTACGGAAGGAGACGAGATCCTTGGTATCGTGAATGAGCGCTCCTTGGTCAAGGCAATATGTATTCATGGCGCGGACGCCATCAATCAGACGGCCTCAGAGATAATGCGCACCAATGTGATGGTGTGCTCTTCTGATAGCAGCGTGGATTCGGTCAGAACCCAGATGACTAAGCTGAATATGCGCCATTTGCCGGTGGTGGATAATGGTAAACTGACTGGGATTGTTAGTATCGGAGATGTACTGAAGTTCCGTATTCGGGAGTTGGATCAAGGTGGAGAATCCCGCTTCCAACACTGGTTTGAGTCTAAGGGTGTGCGCCCGTTAAGCTCTGACCGCTAAACGATATAAACCAGGGTAGATAGGCCATGGTTCGTTGCGTTTCTACCCAACGGGCGTTAAGTGGCTACTATGTACCCGGATATCAGTTACTCTTGCCTGATTCCAACCACCCATCCAGCACCTCATGCGCCTCATCTATTCCTTGACGGTTGAGGGCGGAGAAGAGTTGCACCGTAACACTATCACCGAACGGTTTGATTTCATTGCGCACCTGCTGCAGACTTTTTGCTCCTGCGCCACGGCCAAGTTTGTCCGCCTTGGTCAGCAGGATGTGGAGCGGCAGGCCGATCTGATTTCCCCAGTCCAGCATCTGGCGATCAAACTCCTTCATGGGATGGCGCACATCTACTAGCAGGATCACCCCGCGCAGGGATTGCCGGTTTTCCAGGTAGGCTGCTAATGACTTTTGCCACTGTAGTTTGATCTGTTCCGATACCTTGGCGAAGCCGTATCCTGGCAGATCCACCAGGCGTCTCAGTTCATCAATGGCAAAGAAGTTCAGTAGTTGAGTGCGTCCCGGAGTCTTGCTGGTCCTTGCCAAATTTTTCTGCTGGCAGAGCACGTTCAGGGCGCTGGATTTGCCAGCGTTGGAGCGTCCGGCAAAGGCCACTTCCATCCCGGCATCAGGCGGGCACTGGGATAGTTTGGCAGCGCTAACCAGAAACTTGGCCTGATGGTAGATGGGATTCATTTTAGTTTTTAGTATGCGGGCTGGCCGTATTCGTCGTCCGCGGGATCAGGTGCATTTTTCTCGATACTCTTAGATATCTCGAAGCGCTCAAATTCCATGCTCTCCAGATCTAGCATAACGTAGGTGGCAGGGGCGCTGCCCACGCCGCCGATGGTGCCTGGGTTGAGCATGAGGGTATGGCCGCCCTTGATGTTTGGCACCAGTTCGTCTTTGTAGTTGTGAGTGTGTCCGCAGCAGATCAGGTCCCATTCTCCGGTGGTAGCCATGGCGCGGGCGTAGTGTGGATAATGGACCATAAAGATGCGTTTGCCGGCGATGGTCAGTTTGGCATCCATGCCGTGATACTCGATTACGTTACTGGGCTTGGCCGCCATTAGTCCCATGGTGTAGAGGTCGCCGGTGTTATTGCCGTGGATGGCGTGGACCGGTATCGAGTACTTTTTCAGGCATTTCAACGTGCTGGGTGCCACTATATCTCCACAATGGAGTATGGCCTCGGCCCCGCGGTTTTGAGCATCCGCAGCGGCGGCATCCAGCAGGAGGATGTGGTCGTGACTGTCGGACAGTATGCAGATCTTCATATGCTTTATTGCCTAAAAATTGGGTTTTTCCGGGGAGTCGTTGTACATGGCGATGCTATCCAGGATCTCCTGCTTGGCCTCATCCACATCGCCCCAGCCGCCAACGCGCACCCATTTGCCCTCATCCAGATCCTTGTAGTGCTCGAAAAAGTGGGATATGCGGTTGAGATCGCCCTCAGGAATGTCCCGGAAGCTGCAGACCTTGCGGTAGGAGCGACAGAGTTTATCCACCGGTACCGCGAGCACCTTGGCGTCGTCGCCGGATTCGTCGGTCATCTTCAGCACGCCAACCGGGCGACAGTGGATCACCGAACCGGGAATCAGCGGATAGGGGGTCAGTACCAGCACGTCTACCGGGTCGCCATCCTTGGAGAGGGTGTGGGGCACATAGCCATAGTTGCAGGGGTAGTGCATGGCAGTGGACATAAAGCGATCGACGAACATGGCGCCGGTCTCCTTGTCTAATTCGTACTTTACCGGATCCGAATGGGCCGGGATTTCGATGATGACGTTGATCTCGTTGGGGACGTCCTTGCCGGAACTGACACGATCTAGATTCATGGTGATACCTTGCAGATGAGAAACAAAGAAAAAAGGTCGGCCATTATACCCGGCTTGTCGCCTCCTGGCACGCTGGAATAGCGCCAAGTCCTGGACGCGGTCGGCTTTTTGCCTTTAAAGTAAACCGGGTTGAATAAAAATAGGCCCATTTAATCATTGTAGGCTTGCTGTATGTATCTCCTTATCATCGAAGACAACCCTGATTTGCTTGAGAATCTAAGTGACTTTTTTGAGACCCGCGGCCACAGTGTGGATATCTCCCGCAATGGCTTAAGTGGGTTGAGTTTTGCCCTGGAGCGTCGTTACGACGTCATCGTCCTGGATCTGATGCTGCCCGGGATGGATGGCCTGGAGGTGTGTGCGCGTCTCCGCAGAGAGGGGTGTGATACCCCGGTGCTGATGCTGACGGCCCGCGACACCATGAACGACAAGCTGGAGGGATTCAGCCGTGGAGCCGATGACTATTTGGTAAAACCCTTCGCCCTGCCCGAGTTGGAGGCGCGCCTCATGGCCCTGGTGCGCAGGGGGAGGAGCCAGACGGCGCAGACCACTCTGATAGTTGAAGATCTTTGTTTTGACCTAGACCGCCTAAGGGTGGAACGGGCCGGACGCCGTATTGATCTGGGGCCCATTCCCATGCGTATCCTGGAACTCCTGATGCGGCGCTCCCCCAGCGTGGTGCGCCGGGATGAGCTGGAGCGCGCCATATGGGGGAATGATCCTCCAGATAGCGATGCCCTGCGCGCCCATATACACGCCCTGCGCAGCGCCGTGGATCGTGATGCCAGCGTGCAGCTGATTAACAATATACGCGGTATCGGCTATCAGCTGGCGGCACCGGATGACCGCTAGACGCAGTCTGCGCAATCGGGTCGCTGTTACCCTGGCGGTATTTGGCGGGGTTGTCAGTCTGGCTCTGGCCGTGATTATCTATTGGGTCTTCCATGACCTGGAGCGGCGACTGATAGATGATACCCTGACTGCGGAATTGGACGATTATGTGGAGCGACGAGCCCGCAATCCCAGCTCTTTGCCAGAGAGAACGGCTACCATCAGGGCCTACGTGGTTACACCGGACGCTGATCAGTCCCACATCCCTAAGGCAGTAAGTGAACTGATTCCAGGACGGCACCGTTTGCAGTTGGACAGCATACCCTATCGGGCTGCGGTGCGCCTGGTGGGGGAACAACGCTTTGTGGTGCTCTACGATGTCAGTGCCCTGCGACGGCGTGAACAGGGGTTTCAGCTGTTGCTGGCGGGTAGTGTCATCCTGATAACGATTATCTCCGCCCTGGTCGGGCGCTGGCTGGCGGGGCGGACCATTGCCCCGGTCACGGAACTGATGCGGCGTGTCTCCGAACTGCATCCGGATGGCGATCCTCCGCCCCCGTTGGCGCAACTATTTCCCTGGCATGAGGTACAACACCTGGCGGCGGATTTCGATTCCAATCTGCTGCGGCTGCACGATTTTATCGAGCGTGAGCGACTCTTTACCGGTGATGTCAGCCATGAGCTACGTACCCCCTTGGCGGTGATCCAGGGGGCGACCGAGTTGTTGACGGCCGATCCAAATATCGACGATACCAATCGTCTGCGCATCGCGCGTATCGACCGGGCGGTGGCGGAGATGGGGGAGATTTCCGGTGCCTTGTTGGCGTTGGCCAGGGAGCAGAATGTTCCGGAACCCCAGGCGGATGGCTGTGATGTGGAGGCGGTTGCTGAGGAGTTGATCTCCCGCTATAGACAGCTGCTGCGTGGCAAGCAGGTGGAGTTGAGGCTGGAGGTGGTTGCAGTGCCCAAGGTGAGGGTCGATCATGCGGTACTCGCCATGGTGTTGGGTAATCTGCTGCGCAACGCCCTGACCTTCACCGATAACGGAGAGGTTAGGATTAGGTTGGAAGCTGAAGCTATCGAGGTGGCGGATACGGGGCCGGGCTTGGAGACATCCGATATCCAACAGTTATTCCGTCCCTATGTCAGGAGCGCCTCCAGTACAGGCGCAGGGCTGGGTCTGTCCCTGGTGCAGCGGCTGTGTGAACGCCAGGGCTGGCAGGTGACATTATCTACGCGGCCAACCGGCGGTACCATTGCGCGGCTGGATTTTCACTTGGAACCTGAGCCGTACGAACCATCTTAGCTACTATCTCAGCGACAATTATTGCCTGTTAATAAAGGGTTTCCTACCCGGATTTAACGCTCCTTTAACATCCGCTTTACATTTGCTTAACCATGGTTCCTATATGCTTGTCCCCTAGCTGAATCCTAAGCAGTTCCCCAGGAGATATCCATGCAACACAGTCACCTCTCTGAGCTGGAGTCGGAAGGACACCCGGTTTTTTGGCAGGCGTTGAAATATTCTTTGATGGCGGCAGCATGTCTGGTTGCTTTTGTTGAACTCGGCATGGGCATACTGATTGCCATGCTTGCGGTGGTTGGTCTCGTGTTTGTTTTTATGGAACGCGTAAAGCAGGCTGGTGCGCAGCAACATGCTCAAGTATTTCATACTCAGTTGATAGGTGACGGTGGTAGTTTTCCTAATGATGCGCCTGAGACGAAGAGTGTATTCCCTGAGTCGACTCGTGTCGTTCTCGACGGTGGTAGCCTTGAGAGACATCGTATCTGAGTCGTTTCTTCTTGTCGGTAATTGAATGAAGCACTTGTCCCCGGCTTGACCACGTCCAACTCAATCATACTGTTCTCATCTCTGAGCGCTATGGCGGAAGCTGGTAGTGCGCACATTTTTGTAAAATAAGCTATTGATTATTTAACTATTTAATAAAGTATTGTGACTATGTCCAGGTTGTTTTTTTTGTTACATTTAAAAATCAGATAGGAGTAGGGCCGCAGTCTCTTATCTCCGGGAGATGAAGGATTTTATCCAAAGTAAGGATGTTTGGATGGAAAATGGAATACGACAATTAAAGGATTTGGCGGGAAGAATATTCGCTTCCGCATCGCCTATAGAGACGAGTGCCGAACTAAAAAGTTTCATCGTCGCCAATACTTCTTATCAACTCTCCCCACAGATGGATATTGCCGCAGGCGAGACACGCCTGCAATCAGGACTGGCAATATCACCAACCATGGCTGCCATGTGTGCCAACGAGCCGTTACGTACTCATCAGTTTATCCTCGGTATGCATCAAGCGGTAGAGGAGTTGTTAACACAATATCCTGCGCGAACCGTAACGGTTCTGTATGCCGGCTGCGGACCATGGGCTACCCTGGCGTTACCATTGATGGCCTACTACTCTGCGGCGCAGTTGCAGATCACCTTTATGGATATCCACGCGGAATCTATCAAATCGGTACAGGAACTGATTCATAGGTTGGGCCTGGAAAACCGGGCGGCTGGATTCGAGGTTGCCGATGCCAGTGAATTTTGCATTAGTGGAGACAATAAGCCGGATATCTTGTTGACTGAAACAATGAATCAGGCGCTAAGGAATGAGCCCCAGATCGGGATCTGCCGCAATATCCTCTACCAGGCGCCGAATGCCATCCTGATTCCGGAACAGGTTCGAGTGACACTGGCGCAACTTGATCCTGGCAAAGAGCATTCCGTAGTAAGCTCCAATCATGAGGGCGATATTCCGCCACCAAAACGCAAACGGAACTTTCTGGGTGATGTCTTCACCCTGAATAAAACAACCATTGCACAATGGACACATGAGAAGGGCGCTACTCTGCCTGCCGCCACTGTTGAGTTGCCGAAGCTTCTGGACCCAAGATTGCATCTCACTCTTCTAACGGAGATAAAAGTTTACGGTTCCGTCAAATTGGAGGACTACCAATGCAGTCTCACTCTGCCGATGCGCCTGAAAACCGATCAACATATAGTTGCCGGGTTGCCGCTAAATTTTAGTTACAGGCTAGGCGACCATCCTGGCCTTGTGGCCTGGCAGGACATTACTCCGTCCGAGCAACCGGAAATTCTGGGCATTGACCGGCAAAAACTGCCTCTGTCTTTTGATATCGAACGCCTCCGAGCGGAGTTGGAGCGTTTTGAAGAGGATGACTGGATCGATCACTTCGTAAAGCAGAACTACAGTGGTTCTTGGCAAGCAATACCTTTGCGTGCCCAGGCGGGTGCGACCCACCCGATACAGCAGATCTTTTCCAATCCTGGATGTGATGATTTTCGCGACACTGGACAACTCAAGCGCAGTTCCTACTTAACCGAGGTTCTGCAGGAGTTCCAGTGTGAACTGCTCTCGGTTCGGTTGATGAAGCTGAAAGCCGGTTCCAGGATCAAGGAGCATATCGACCCTGACCTCGGTCTTGAGGACGGCTATGCTCGTTTGCATATCCCCATTACTACCAATCCACAACTTGAATTCAGTCTGAATGGGAAACAGGTGGTGATGAGTCCGGGCGAGTGCTGGTATCTACGTCTAAGTGATCCGCACTATATAAACAACAACGGTGCTACAGATCGGGTTCATATCGTTTTGGATATGAAGGCTAATGAGTGGCTGTCATCAATGATTGAAAATGCACAAAGGATGGAAGCATGATCGACCTGTTTCAGATAAAAAATTTCAATCGGCACCTGAACACACAATTCACCTTTATGCGGGAAGGGTGTAATCCTGTATTGGCAGAGTTGGTGGAGGTGAGTGGCAAGGGGCATACCATTGCCGGCAAGGGCAAGGAGAACTTTTCTCTACTCTTCAATGATACAGAGAGTCCGGCTATTGCACAGGGGTTGGTAACAGTGAGCCATCCACAGATGGAAGAGTTTTCCATGTTTATCGTGCCCGTAATTCCCGATCGTAAAGGGGTCTGTTATGAGGCGGTTTTTAGTTTCATGCCTGAATCGAAGGGTTAATGGATGCCTATACCTGCTTACAGCCTGCGTCCTATCGAAGAAACAGATATGCCGTTTCTACGGGAGGTCTACGCCAGCACTCGACAGATGGAGCTAGAGCAGACCGACTGGAGTGACGAACAAAAAGCCGCGTTCCTAAAGATGCAGTTTGATGCACAGCACGGTCATTACCAGCGTCACTATAACGACGCTAGATTCTGCGTGATTGAAGTGGGGGGCGAGGATGTGGGCCGACTCTATTGCCTCGATCAGGCGCACGATATCCGTATCGTGGATATCACTATCTTGCCGCACTACCGGAACCGGGGGATCGGCAGCCGGATACTTAACGACATTTTGGAAACTGGTGAGAACAAGGGAATACCGGTCAGTATCCATGTGGAACTGACTAATCCCGCTTTGAAGCTCTATCTGCGGCTGGGATTCGAGGCGGTCCACAGTGAGGGGGTCTATATGCTGATGGTGAAAGCGCCAGACCATAACAACCGGAGCAACAACTACCAATCGCTAAATAGCAAGGAGGTATCATGAGTGAACCCTTTTTAGGTGAGATACGCATGTTCGGCTTCAATTGGGCGCCGGCGCACTGGGCGGTATGCGATGGGGCGGTCATGCCGGTCAATCAGCATGGCGCACTGTTTTCTTTGTTGGGTAATCAGTTCGGTGGCGATGGGCTGAACACCTTTGCCCTGCCAGATTTTCGTGGCCGAACGCCGGTGTGCCCGGATCAGAACAGCTGGTTGGTACAGGGACAAAAGGGTGGAGCTGAGGCTGTTGCCCTTACAACGGCGGAAATTCCCTATCACACCCATACCCTCATGGCCAGCATGGAAGGAGGAGGGCAGAACGTGATTGGTAGCAACTCAGTATTCTGTGTTGGTAATGAGCAGATGTATAGCGAGGCGGATGATTTGGTGGCGATGAACCCCAATACCTGCGGTCTCACCGGCGGCGGATATCCCCATTACAACATTCAGCCATCACTGGGGGTCGGTTTTTGTATCGCCATGCAAGGCATTTACCCATCACGCAATTAGGAGGCAATCATGGCCGAACCTTATATCGGACAAATTACTATATTCGCCGG
Organism: Sedimenticolaceae bacterium; assembly: GCA_050297535.1. Classification (GTDB taxonomy): domain Bacteria; phylum Pseudomonadota; class Gammaproteobacteria; order Chromatiales; family Chromatiaceae; genus JAAGZL01. The sequence goes on along the minus strand of JBNKSV010000010.1, from coordinate 15,865 downwards.
CACCTTCGCCCCAAAGGGCTGGGCCTTTTGTAACGGTACGATCCTGACCGTTGTCGGTAATGAGAGCCTTTTCTCTCTGCTCGGCAATGCATTTGGCGGTGATGGAGTTAATACATTTGCTCTGCCTGATCTGCGCGGGCGTATCCCTGTTGGATTAGGCATGGGCCCAGGATTGAGTAACTGGATAATAGGAGAGCGCATGGGGGTTGAGGAGGTTGCCTGTGCGGAGGAGGATATGCCGCCGCATTCCCATCCAATGTGGGGATCATCAAATCTTGTTGATAGTACCGATCCGAGCCAGAAAGTGCTGGCATCAGATAGCGGACTAGGGGAGACCCCATATGTGGAGGTATCGACGAGTCCTCAGGCAATGATGCAAACCGCGGTGTCTGAGGTGGGTGGCAGTCAACCCCATCCGAACATGGCCCCCTATATGGCGCTCAATTACATCATAGCCCTGTTGGGTGTATACCCATCACGCAATTAAGGAGCAAATCATGTCAGATCCATATATAGGCGAAATACGCATGCTGCCCTATACATTCACCCCATTTGGCTGGCTGCCCTGTGATGGTCAGCTGGAACAGATAGCTGAATACACAGCCCTCTATGCCATTCTTTCCATAACCTACGGCGGGGATGGCAGGGTGTATTTTGGTATTCCCCATCTTAATGGCCGCACTCCCTTGGGAGCAGGGCAGGGGACTGGGTTGATTAACCACCGGCTGGGAGAACCTGGAGGTTGGTCTGATGTGACGCTAGCAGATCTAGCCTATTTGCCCAACCATAACCATGAGGTGATCTGCGATCAGGAAGATGGTACCCAAAGCAATCCCGACGGGGCCTTCATAGCAAAGGACAAGAAAGGAAGGTTCTATAAGGAGGACCCAGATACATCTCAGCTTGTCGAGATGGCGGAGGAAATCCTGGTGGGTGCCGGAAGGTCGCAGCCCCACGAAAACCGGCAGCCCTACACCGCTGTGAACTTCTGTATCTGTTGGGATGGCGTCTTTCCGCCAAGGAATTAGCTGTGCACATGGGACGGAATCAAACCAACTAAAGATTGGATGTTTAATAGTTTTTATTAAATGGTTTGACTCCGTCCCTCATTGCTAGGTTATGAAGAGTAAAGGGCAAAACCATCTCTCGCTAGAAGAGCCATTCGAAATCCCCGCAGAGGGAATGCTGGGATTGTTGGCCTATGGCGCAGATGGGTTGTTGGCCTGGCGGGAGAAGCGCGAGCAGGTGGAGGGAAAAGATTGGCGCAAGAAGCTGGCGGCGGAGCTATCAGGAAATGCCGGACCCTGGGATGCAACGCGTGAATCTGGGAAATTCGAGAACCGGAATGGGTGATGCTCCAGCTAAAAAGGTATTGCTGATCGGTTGGGACGCTGCCGACTGGAAGGTGATCCACCCCTTGATGGAGGCTGGTAAGATGCCGGTGTTGAAGGGCTTGGTGGAATCTGGGGCCAGCGGTAATCTGGCCTCTCTTGATCCTCCTCTCTCCCCTATCATGTGGACATCAATCAGTACCGGCAAGACCGCCGACAAACACGGAGTGCTCGGATTCACCCAGCCCCGAGCAGATGGATCAGGGGTGCAGCCGGTGCTTTCCTCCTCACGCAAGGTGAAGGCTGTCTGGAACATCCTGATGCAACAGGGTTTAAAGACCCATGTGATCGGCTGGTGGCCTAGTCATCCGGCGGAACGGTTGAATGGCGTGAGTATATCCAACTTCTACCACCACATGAGTGGGCCGGTCGATAATCCGACACCCATGCCTGCTGGATCGGTACGGCCTGAGCGTCTGGCACCGATACTGGAAGAGTTGCGTATCCATCCTCAGGAGCTGACCGGCAGCCACATACAACCTTTTATCCCCAATGCTGAACATATTGACCAGGCAAAAGATCCGCGTATTTCCACAGTAGCGAAGATAACCGCAGAGTGTGCCACGGTCCATGCCGCCGCCACCTGGGTGATGGAACATGAAGAGTGGGACTTTATGGCGGTCTATTACGACGCTATAGACCACTACTGCCACGGTTTCATGCGCTTTCATCCTCCCTATCGAGATGGTATCAACCCGGAACTGTACCGGAATTACCAAGGGGTGGTGGAAGGGGGGTACCGGTTGCACGATATGATGCTACATCGGCTGTTGGAACTGGCTGGTCCAGAGACCACCATTATCCTCTGTTCCGATCACGGATTTCACCCAGACCACCTGCGTCCCCTAGCCCTGCCCAGGGAACCGGCGGGTCCCGCCGAGGAGCACCGTTCCTACGGCGTGATCACCATGAGTGGTCCTGGAATCAAAAGGGATAAACTTATTTATGGTGCTTCGCTGCTCGATATCACCCCCACCATATTAACCCTGTTTGGTTTGCCCACCGCAAGGGATATGGATGGCAAACCATTGCTAGATGCGTTGGTGGTGAAGGGGATTCCAGACAGAATTGATAGCTGGGAGTTGGTGGAGGATGGGGTGTGCGGTATGCCCGATCCATCGCAACAGAGCGACCCCTGGGCCGAGCAGGCGGCGATGGAGCAGCTTATCGCCCTGGGCTATATTGATCCGCCCGATAAAAACGCGAGTCAGGCCATTGCCTCCTGTCAGCGTGAGACCAAATACTATCTGGCGCGAGTCTATCTGCATAAACAGGCCTATGACCAGGCCCTGTCTCTGCTGCAAGAACTGTTTGACGAGTCACCGGATGAGATAAGATTCGGAGTGCGGCTGGCCAACTGTCAGCAGATATTGGGCAATATGGAAGAGGCCCGGCGCATCACCGATGTCACCATCTCCAATTGGGAACGAAATGAGATGGAGCGGCAGCAGCAAATAATCCGAAAGGCTATTGAGAGAGACGAATCCCTGCCGCCGGAGATGGCCTCTATAACGCTGGATGATTTGCGGCATCAAAATCGCCCGGCTCTGGATCTGCTGCAGGGAACATTGCTGTTGGCGGAAGAGAAACCTGAGCAAGCGCTAATTCATCTACAACGAGCGGAACAGGCCATGCCGCAACGGCCAGATCTGTACCTGCAATTAGGGCATGCCTATCTGAAAATGGAGCGTTATCAGGACGCAGAAACGGCCTTTTTCAAGATGCTGAAAATCGACCCGGATAGTGCCCACGCCTATCATGGCTTGGCCATGATTTATCTTCGAATGCGCCGCTTCAGAGATGCCTCAGAGACGGCGGCCTGTTCTCTTGGTTTGTTATTTCACAATCCGCAGGCCCATTATCATCATGGTATGGCGCGCTTTCGTCTGGGCGATTTTGAGGGGGCGGAGCGGTCGTACCTCAATGCGGTTAGGCAGGCGCCAGGCATGAGGGCCGCCCACAAGCAATTAGCTAATCTGTATCAATGCTATCTAAATCGCCCGGCCGATGCGCTTAACCACCGGCGCATAGCCGATGAACGGATCGTTATGGATGATACCGCCAATTCAATTCGTGGACGCGGGCTAGAGGCGAGCTTGGTGATGGAGGCGGGGTTATCAACATCTCAGCTGGAATCCCGTATCAAGACAAGTACAGATCAAAGTGATTTGATAACCGTTGTCTCAGGGTTGCCACGATCTGGTACCTCCATGATGATGCAGATGCTTGGCTGGGGCGGGATGGAGCTGCTGGTAGATGGAGTCCGCAAAGCCGATGAGAATAATCGCAATGGCTATTTTGAATTTGAACCGGTCAAGGGACTGCTCCGGGATCATGCCGATGGCTGGATAGAGCAGGCCAGGGGGAAGGCGGTGAAAGTGATCGCGCAACTGTTGCCGGGGCTACCTGCTGGAAATCACTACCGGATAATCTTTATGCAGAGAGATATGGAAGAGGTGCTGCTGTCTCAGCAGAAAATGCTGAAGAGGGATGGAAGACAGCCGGTTGATATAGCGCAATTAGCCGACAGTTATGTCACCCAGCTAAAACGTATCAAGAGCTTTATCAGTGAGCATCAACATATGGAGGTACTCTATTTGCAATACCGTGATATACTGGCGAACAAACAAGAAACCATGGAAATCGTCAGTAAATTTATTGGGCGGTTGCTGGATAGTAAAAAGGCCATAGCTGCCGTGGATCCTGAACTATATCGGGTTCATGGTCGGCAGAATACAGTCGATGGTGTATAGAGTAGAGTGGTTGCGGATCGCTAACCAGAACGCCATCAATACTATAACCATAGAATATGGAATTACTATGAAGGGAGAGCAACAACTACTACAAAAGCTGGTTTCTGAGGAGGTATTGGAAACCACTTGTAGGTGGCTGGCAGAGGATGGCGAATTATCTTTGTCTGAGTGGTGGCGCACCCGGAAGGCTATAAGGCAGAGACTGCTATCAGGAGAATACTGCTTTCACCCTGTCAGGGTAGAGCCTGGAGCGGACGGCGAGCGTTATTGCTGGCATCAGGAAGATCAATTCGTCCTCTACGCCATGGCCGTAGTACTGGGCCGTAGTTTCGGTTTGGACGTTACTTTAGCCTCGGCCGTGGATAGAGCTGTATCCGCCATTGATAGGTGCGGTGCTTATTTGGATCACCATCCTAATGGCTGGGTTCTTCAAGGAGATCTGGCCGACTATTTTCGCCGTATCGACCATCAACTTCTTTACCATAAGCTAAGCGAAAGATTCGCAGGCGAAACGGTGCTGCTCCGGCTGTTGTGGCAGTATCTTATGGCTACCATTGAGAAAGGTGGTGCTTACATCGACCTGGATCAGGGATTGTTGCCGGGGAACCCCCTATTTTCAATCCTATGTGAACTCTATCTGGAAGAGCTAGATCGAACACCAGGCCTGGGATCAGCTGCCTATGTGCGCTTCCAAAGCGAATGGATATTGGTGGCTCCAACCCGGTGGAGTCTGGAGTCTATACGGAGGTGCCTGGATGAGGGGTTGGAACGCTTGGGGCTGAGGTCGTATTGCCGCGTGGAAGAGGCGCGGAGAGTGGATGTAGAAGGGTGTTTTATTGGGCTTGGGATTTTGTCGGACAAGGCAGATCCAGCTGATCGGCAAAAGACAATATCGGATAAGATTCTGCAATATCGTCGCTGTGACTTGTTCGGCAGCGCTTACTCAGAGCAGGAACCGGCCCGTTGGCCAGTGTCGGCCAAAGATAGGCTGGAACGTTCAATAATATTGCCTAATGATGATGTCGCCCATGCTGGCAACGGGTGTTTTCGTTATTGCTCTACGCTACCCCATAGCCTGTGGGCCATTCCCTTGATGGGCGGTGCCGGGATGGTCCAAGCTGCAGTACAATCACGAGCGATAAATCAAACGGTGACCGCATCCACGGTATCGTTCGACCTGGAATTCGATGGTGACGTCGGTAATTCCGAATGGTCTTGTTATGGAGTAAATGCTCAAACCGGTTTTCCAGCGGGCGCGATATCCTGTGCAGGTTATGGAGGTGGGGTTATTAGTCAATGGGACCCCAATCCAGGAACCGTTAATGAGGCCTTTGGTGCAGGTGGCGGACTGGTTAATAATAATGCTGGTGTTTCCGTCTTGATACCGGATGGGCAGACCCGTTATTTTCGGGTAAAAATAGTCAACCCTACATATTACGGATGGGTCCAGATTAGAAGGAGTGGAAGCAATTATATTTTCGAAAACTTTGTCTACGAAGATAGTGGTGCTGTAAATACCACCATGACCCCAGGCGGGTCGAGTAACAATCCACCCGTGTTGGGTGGTACCTTCACCACCGCTACCATCGACGATGATGCAACCACTACCCCGTTCAGCGGCGTGACCGTCACCGATGCGGACGGCGATCCAGTCAGTATCTCCATCACCTATACATCCGCCAACGGCACTCTGAGTGGTACCGGCCTTACCGGTTCGGCAGGCAACTACACCTTGACCTCTGCGACTGCCGACACGGTGCAGACGCCCCGCCTTCAGGCGCTGGTATTCACGCCGACTACCAACCTGTCGTCCAGCAATACAGTCACCACTTTCACCTTGACCCCTAATGACGGTACGGTGAACGGTACAGCAAACAGCAGCACCCAGATCACCGCCAGCCCGGTTGTCCCTACGGTGACCAGCGTGAACGTCCCGGCCAATGCCACATATCTGCAAGGCGATAATCTTGATTTTACGGTCAATACCAGTGAAAACGTCACTGTTACCAATACTCCCCGCCTGACCCTGTCCATCGGGCCCACCACTAAATATGCGAACTATCTAAGCGGTAGCGGCTCAGCGGCCTTAGTGTTTCGCTATACCGTTGAGTCCGGTTTGAGTGATTCCGATGGTATCGGATTGGCGGGCACCATTGATCTAAACACTACCGGTGTGCTGCAGGATTCCGGCGGCAGCAATCTCAATACCACCTTAAACTCGATCGGTTCGCTTGCAGCCGTGCTGGTGGATTCAGCGGCCCCCAGCGTCCAGATCCAGAACGCCCCTTCCGGCGTCAACAATAACAACCCGTTCAGCGTCACCTTCCAATTTAGCGAGGATGTCACCGGTTTTGTCGTTGGTGATATCACGGTGGGCAACGGCAGCGCGTCCAACTTCACCAGCGTCAGTGCGAATGAATACACTGCGGATATTACTCCGAGCGGTGCGGGCAACATCACCATCGACGTGGCTGCGAATGTAGCGGAAGACTCTGCCACCAATGGCAACACCGCCGCCACTCAGGTAACGGTTGCCTACGATGCCACCGCACCCAGCGTCCAGATCCAGAATGCCCCTTCCGGCGTGAACAATAACAACCCGTTCAGTGTCACCTTCCAATTTAGCGAGGACGTCACAGGTTTTATCGTCGGTGATATCACTGTGGGCAACGGCAGCGCGTCCAACTTCACCAGCGTCAGTGCGAATGAATACACTGCGGATATTACTCCGAGCGGTGCAGGCAACATCACCATCGACGTGGCGGCGAATGTAGCGGAAGACTCTGCCACCAATGGCAACACCGCCGCCACTCAGGTAACGGTTGTCTACGATGCCACCGCACCCAGCGTCCAGATCCAGAATGCTCCTTCCAGTGTCGAAAATACCAATCCGTTCGGTATTACAATTCAGTTTAGTGAGAGTGTTACTGGTTTTTCCATTGGCGACATAACGGTTGGCAATGGTTCGGCTTCAAACTTCAATGGTAGCGGTGACACCTACACCGCAAATATTACGCCCAGTGGCAGCGGTGATATCACCATCGACGTGGCTGCGAATGTAGCGGAAGACTCTGCCACCAATGGCAACACCGCCGCCACTCAAGTGACTGTCAGTTGCGGTACTGGGTGTAACAGAGACGTGATAGTAAGCGTCACGCAACGCGCTATTCAGAATTTTATCGGTGGACGCATGCTTAACATCACCTCAGATGGGCCGGAGCTTTCCGGTTTTCTGGATGGGGACGGTATGGGCGGTGGTATTATGGGTATTAGTCCGGTCGAATTTAATTTCTCCAACGATAATGATAGAAACAGCGGTTCATTTTCGACCAGCCTACAACAGTTTTTGAACCTTCAAGCAAAGCTGGACGGCAATAATAGCTTGCTGCAGGCAGGACCTAATACGGCAGATGACGGGTTGCCGAGTGTCGAAAATAATAGGCCGTATGCTCCAGCCAATATATGGATAAAGGGGCGCTGGAGCCGCTCCTCCGAGGATCGTGGGGATGTAGATGAGAAGAGTGATTTCGCCATCGTCTACGCTGGTGCCGATTATCGTTATTCACCGGATCTGTTGGTTGGTGTCATGGGGCAATTTGATTGGACAGACGAGAAGTCCGAAGGCCTTGGTGTTGAGGCGGAAGGCAAGGGTTGGATGCTTGGTCCCTATCTGGTCACGCGCCTGAGTGATAGTGTTGTTCTGGATGTTCGCGGCCTTTGGGGGAAATCTGATAACAAGGTAAATCCTTTTGGAACCTACTGGGATGATTTCAAGACAGAGCGTTGGCAACTGAAGGGCAATCTCACGGGCAGCTTCGATTATGGCAAATGGAATCTAAGTCCGGCGGTAGGGTTAAGCTATTTTGAAGAGACCCAACAAGAATATACCGATAGCAACGGCTTTATCATCGGCGAGCAGACATTCTCCTTGGGGACCTTGGATTTTGGTCCCACGATCAGTTACACCTATCAGGATGATGACGGCTTGTTGATTAAGCCGCAGATCGCTATTAAGGGCATCTGGGATTTCGATGCCCCGGACATATTAGATGTGAACGGCCTGGCCGTTGGCACTGAGGGATTGCGTGCCAAACTTAAAGTTGGCCTGAACATGATTATGCCAAACGGAGCATCTATATACGGCAGTTATTCCTACGACGGCATCGGGGTATCTGATTTTGAGTCGCACACTGGTCAATTGGCCGTAAGCATCCCTTTTGATGTTAGTTGGTTGCCGAAGAATACGCTGTTGCAGGGCTCCTGTTCCGTTCAGGGGATAAATGTCTTCGATAGGTTAGATCAGAATGGCGCTAACGAAGACTATGATGTCCAGCTATCGGTGAAGATTCCGCTGGATTAGAATTTTGTTTTTAAGGGGCGTTGATTATGACGCGCGCAAAAAAAGGCCGACGTAATCGTCGGCCTTTTTGTTTTAGATCATTTTGTACGCATTACAACAGCGGCACGATCAGCAGTGCCACGATGTTGATGATCTTAATCAGCGGGTTGATGGCAGGGCCAGCGGTGTCTTTGTAGGGGTCACCTACGGTGTCACCGGTAACCGCCGCCTTATGGGCGTCGGAACCCTTGCCGCCGAAGTTGCCGTCCTCGATATACTTCTTGGCGTTATCCCATGCACCACCACCGGCGGTCATGGAGATGGCCACGAACAGACCGGTAACGATGGTGCCGATCAGCAGGCCGCCCAGGGCCTGGGCGCCAAGTATCAGTCCTACCAGAATTGGTACAGCGATTGGGAGCAGAGAAGGTACGATCATCTCTTTGATCGCTGCCTTGGTCAGCATGTCCACGGCCTTGGAGTAGTCAGGCTTCTGGGTGTGGTCCATGATGCCAGGCATCTCCTTAAACTGGCGGCGCACCTCATTTACGATGCCGCCAGCGGCCTTACCTACGGCTTCCATGGCCATGGCGCCGAACAGGAAGGGCACCAGACCGCCGATCAGCAAACCGATCAGCACCATGTGGTTGGAAAGATCGAAGGCCGTGATGCTGCCCAGATGTGTATTCAGGGTATGGGTGTAGTCAGCGAACAGCACCAGAGCGGCGAGACCGGCGGAACCGATAGCGTAACCCTTGGTTACGGCCTTGGTGGTGTTGCCTACCGCGTCCAGAGGATCGGTGATGTTGCGGATCTTCTCGTCCAGTTCGGCCATCTCGGCAATACCACCAGCGTTATCGGTGATAGGACCGTAGGCGTCCAGGGCCACGATGATACCGGACATGGAGAGCATGGAGGTGGCGGCGATGGCGATACCATACAGACCGGCCAGTTCGTAGGTCCCCCAGATAGCGGCACAGATAACGATTACCGGCGCGGCGGTGGCCTTCATGGATATACCCAGACCGGCGATAACGTTGGTGCCGTCACCGGTGGTGGATGCCTCAGCAATATAGCGTACCGGGTTGAACTGAGTGGAGGTGTAGTACTCGGTGATCACCACCATAGCCGCAGTCAGGCCGAGGCCGATAAGTGCGCAGTAGAACAGGGACGACGCTGGATCAGCGATGCCCTCAAGAACTACTGAACCCATCATCATGCTGGTGACGAAATAGTAAGCTACGGCCGAGATTGCACCAGCTACAGCCAGACCCTTGTACAGGGCGGGCATGACATTGGTAGCGCCCTCATGGGTCTTGACGAAGAAGGTACCGATGATGGATGCAATGATAGATACGCCGCCAAGAACCAGGGGGTAGGTTATGGCAGTTGCGCCAGCGCTGGTTAGCAGCAGGCCGCCCAGCAGCATGGTAGCCACTACGGTTACGGCGTAGGTCTCGAACAGGTCAGCGGCCATACCGGCGCAGTCGCCCACGTTATCACCCACGTTGTCGGCGATTACGGCGGGGTTACGAGGATCGTCCTCAGGGATGCCAGCCTCAACCTTACCCACGATATCGGCGCCAACGTCCGCACCCTTGGTGAAGATGCCGCCACCCAGTCGGGCGAAGATAGAGATCAATGATCCGCCGAAGGCCAGACCTACCAGTGCGTGTAGTGCGTCCTGATCGTTTACGCCGGCCAGGTTAAGGGCGGTGTAGTAACCGGCCACACCCAGAAGACCAAGTCCAACCACCAGCATGCCGGTGACAGCTCCGCCGCGGAAGGCGACCTGCAGAGCGGCGTTGATGCCGTTGTTAGCGGCTTCAGCAGTGCGCAGATTAGAGCGTACGGATATGTTCATGCCGATGTAGCCGGCAGCACCGGAAAGGATCGCGCCGATGGCGAAACCGATAGCGGTGCCGGCACCGAGGGCGACCCAGATCGCTACCAGCAGGGCGACGCCTACCAGGCCAATGGCGGAGTACTGGCGGTTCAGATAGGCCTTTGCGCCTTCCTGTATAGCTCCAGCAATCTCCTTCATGCGGTCGTTGCCTTCCGGCTGCTTGAGGATCCAGCTTACGGAAACGATGCCATATACCACGGCCGCGAATCCGCAACCCAAGGCAAATATCAGTTCAAGGGACATTTATCTTCTCCTAACTATTTAATATTCTAAGAGTTTTTCGTGTTGATTCAGTTTCTTTCCTGCACTTTAGCTTTTATTTGGTTTTATCTCGAAATCCATCATGGATCTCAGGTTTAGATGGAGGTACAAGATTCCACCTAACAGCTATCCACGGGGTAGGGCTGCTTTCCTTAACCCCTTGAATTTATTTTAAATTGGTAACATAGAAACGGGGGGATCAACCCCCCGTGAACCATTTCCCCGGATTGCTACGGCTCAAAATTATCGGCTAATTTCCTTGGTACCACAACATTTTTTAGTGTCACGTAGTCTGGAAGACCGTCCTTGTATGGTGGATAGTCCTCTCCCTGGATCAGCGGCAGCAGATATTCCCTGCAGGCCGGGGTGATGCCAAAACCATCTTCCGTTATAAACTCTGTCGGCATCATCTTTTCCACATTTGCCACCTTGGATAGATCCGCCTCCTGGATCTCCCATATATAAGGATTGTTCGAGGTGCGGATGATGGCAGGCATGGCGGCATGCTTGCCATCTATGGCCAGTTCCACCGCTGCCTTACCAAGGGCGTAGGCCTGTTCCACGTCGGTCTTGGAGGCCAGATGCCGGGCGGCGCGCTGCAGATAATCGGCCACGCTCCAGTGAAATTTGTATCCCAGATGCTCTTTGATCATATTGGCCACCACCGGCGCGGCCCCGCCTAGTTGGGCATGGCCGAAGGCGTCCCTGGTACCCTGTTCCGCCAGGAAACGTCCATCTGGCCAGTGCGCCCCCTCGGATACCACCACGATCACGTAGCCGTACTTCTCCACCTTGGCCTTACAGTTGGCCAGGAAGGCCTCCTGATTGAATTCTACCTCCGGGAACAGGATGACTATGGGTATGTCGTTGTCTGCATCGGCCGCCAGACCACCTGCCGCGGCGATCCATCCGGCATGGCGTCCCATCACCTCCAGCACGAACACCTTGGTGGATGATTTGGCCATAGAGCGCACATCGAAGCTGGCCTCGCGGGTGGAGACGGCGATATATTTCGCCACCGATCCGAAGCCCGGACAGTTGTCGGTTATGGGCAGGTCGTTATCCACGGTCTTGGGTACGTGGATGGCCTGGATCGGGAAGCCCATGGTCTCGGATATCTGGGAGACCTTATGGCAGGTGTCGGCGGAGTCGCCGCCACCGTTATAAAAGAAGTAACCGATATCGTGGGCCTTGAACACCTCTATAAGACGTTCGTATTCACGCCGGTTCTGGTCCAGGCCCTTGAGCTTAAAACGGCAGGAACCGAAGGCCCCGGACGGGGTATAACGCAGGGCGGCGATGGCGGCATCGCTCTCCAGACTGGTGTCGATCAGCTCCTCGGTCAGGGCGCCGATAATGCCATTCTTGCCCGCGAAAACCTTGCCGATCTTATCGCCGTGCTTGCGGGCGGTCTCGATGACCCCGCAGGCCGACGCGTTGATAACTGCGGTCACCCCTCCGGATTGGGCGTAAAATGCGTTCTTTATACTCATCTATGCTCCCTATTTTGACCTTGTTTTATGAGGTCGGGATTGTAATACGTTCAGCTAGATATCGCCCCTTTCTTTTGCCTCGTAGTCCGCCTGGACCTGCAGCAGGGAGACCACGCACTCTGCCAGATTGTCATATTCCGGGATGCCGGTACCCATCTGTTGATACAGGCGGTAGTAGAACTGGCAGCGGTATCTGCTGTCCCCGGTCTTGAATATCACAAAGTGGCAATCGCCTACTTCCCAATAAAACACCGGGCATTCCGTCAGGGTGCGGTCGGAGGGGCGCAAGCGAATCTCGCTGTCTGCGATCTGGAGTTCTACCTCAAAATCGTAACGCTCCCGCAGGGTGCTCTTTACCACCCATATTTCGTTTTCCGTGATATCGGATACTTCTGACATATTTTCTTTAACTCTGGCTGGAAAAGTATGTGGAGCTTATCGCAAATGGGGCTTTGATTACACAGCCGCATTGACTTTAATGAAATTATCGGATAACTCTATCTGATCCCTGGGCAATATAGCCAATGTAAAACTTGGATAACCCTATGAGTTTTAGTAATTGTCCTTGGAAAACAGATTGTTAGTTTGGGGAATGATTGACCGGTAGATAATTTAAGCCAGCTGGAAATAACACTAATAGCTGATACAGGTTGGAATTACGATGAGAATGGTGCTTCTGGGACCGCCAGGGTCTGATAAAGGTGAATATGCCGTCAAACTAGCAGAAAAGTACAACATTGCCCTGCTTACCGTTGCTGGCATGTTGGCCGACGCGGTGGAAAAGCGGCTGGAGGTGGCGATTCAGGCCCAGGCCTATCTGGAGCATGGGCAGTACATTCCGGATGAACTGCTGCTAGAGGTGATACGTGACCGTGTGGCCCAGCCGGATATAAAGTCGGGGTTTATCCTGGTGGGGTTCCCCCGTTCCACCACCCAGGCCGACGGTCTGGACGAGTTGTTGCAGGATTGCGGTATGAGTCTTGATCTGGCCCTGCACCTGAATGTGGAAGACGAGGTGCTGCTGGAGCGCCTGGAAGGACGCCGCACCTGTATCTCCTGCGGCACCAGATACAACATATTCACCAATCCGCCCATGGTGCATGGGGTGTGCGATATGTGCGGCGGTAGGGTTGGCCGGGGCGCCGATAGCAACGAAGTCGTCATCAGTAATCGTCTGCGGGCCTACGAACAGCAGATCCTTTCCCTGGTCCCCTACTATCTCACACATGACAAAATCCGGGAGGTGGAGGGCAGCGGTTCCGCCAAGGAGGTCACCAATCTTCTGTACGCGGCGATAGACGACTGGACCAAGACCCAGGCGGAAAAGACCCAAGCCCTGATGGCCAAGGTGGAAGAGGTTGCCGAAGCGGCCGAACAGGGGCAGCAAGCTGGCGATCAGGATGTTGCAGAAAAGGTAGATGTCGTGCCGAAAGAGGCAAAGGCCACGCCTAAGAAAAAGGCGCCCGCCCAGAAGAAGGCCCCAGCCGGGAAGGCCGCCCCCAAAAAGAAGGCCGTGGTCAAGAAGGCGCCAGCCAAGAAAGAGGTCCAGCCTAAGAAAAAGACCGTAGCCAAGAAGAAGGCTGTAACCCCAAAGAAGACCACGGCCAAGAAAAAGGCCCCGGCCAAAAAGGCGGTCGTTACAAAGAAGGCGGTTGCCACCAAGAAGGCCCCGGTCAAGAAAAAGACCGTCGCCAAACAGAAGGCCGTAGTTAAAAATCCAACCGCAACCAAGAAAAAGACCGCGGTAAAGAAACCAAGTACCAGCAAGAAAAAGGCTGTGGTAAAAAAGACCGCGGTTAAAAAGAAGGCTCCGGTCAAGAAAAAGACAGCTGTAAAGAAGAAGGACAAAAAGAAATAGCGGGGCGTGGCAAGGAGCCGTCTTAGAGAAACTATTATTAATTACATTTTCGTCATCCCCGCGCAGGCGGGGATCCAGAAAAACCAAACAGATAGGTTATTCGCTACGCTCACCCTTCGGGCCGCCCTGAAGGGCGTTCAACGCGCTACGCGCTTTTGTCCCGCCTGCGCGGGAACGACAAATTTTAATCAGAGTTTCTTTAGATAAGATATGAAAGATCAACCTGATAGCGACCCCGGTAAGATCGATCTATCTGTAGTCGATGAGGTACAGATCCTGCTGGCAGAAAAGCGCACGGCATTATCCGAGTTGCGTACAGGGATCGCGGTCTTGGCCCTGCCTATGTCCGTCATAGGTTTTCTGATAGCGACCTCAAAATATTACGACGTGTTTCATACCCTGCATCTACTGCTTCCCCTTAGCCTGCTGAGCCTGGGGCTGATTATCTTTGGCGCATACCTGATTATTCGGTCGGAATTGAAGATGCGGAAATACGACCGCCACATTCAGCAGATCAAACTTAAATACAGCACCATTAGGGAATTGATGGAATAAACGCTTGCCCAATTAAGCCGGAGTGGTTTGCGCTCCGCTATGGGCTGTCACCGACAATATTTCTTCTGGCCTTGTCAAACAACGCATTGGCAAATTCCTGTTCATTGAATATGAGGTAAGACTTTTCTGTTTCTTTGCCCTTGAACTGGATCGTCACCATTCCTCGTTCGGCCTTGGGATCGGGCCAATCTTCTACGGGGAGGTTGGGATGGAGGCGTGGTCTGACTTGTTCGTAAAGTTGTTTGGTATTAAATGTTCCGCGCTTAATGATCTTGCTTTGAGGAAGCGCACCATAAAACAGGGATGCCCGGCCATCTTCCCAGACACGCAGGCTGTCTTCACCTTCCGGGTAAGAGATGCTGATGAACTCAATCTCTCCTTCGGTTTCGCTGTATCCCGTCTGAATGCAACAGAGTAAAGCAAGGAAACAACTGTATATAAGCTTCATCATTTTCTCCCTGCGTGATCAATCGCGTCTGGCTCACCGCTGTCCCACTTACGCGTCGTTCCCGCGAAGGCGGGAACCCAGTTGTTATGTCATGTATGCAAATCAACTGCTTACTGGATACCCGCCTGCGCGGGTATGACGTTACTCCGTTTTTCAAATCTCATGTCTCGATACGATTCAGCTTCGTGTAAACGTACCAATGGAAACAATAAATCAGCATTTACTATTTTTAAATGGGACAGCAGTGCGTCTGGCTCTCTTAATCCTTTGAAATATGGCGCCACAAAAAAACACAACCATACTCGGCAACCAAATCCATTTTAGCTCACTTATGATTACGGGAATCCCCTGTCCGGCAAAGAAGCGCTTGATACTTAGTGTTGATACCTCAATAGGCTGGTAGGGAAAGAAGTATCTCTCGTTGCTGAAGGGCGCTAATAACGCGATACCCTGGCCACCGTTGGTCAGCATATCCAGGATGCCATGAGAGGCCATACAGAGGAAAAGGAACAGCCATAAGGATAGGGTCCTGGATTTCAGCCACGTTGACAGGGGCCAGGCAACCAAGGCACTGCAGATGGCCGCGAAGAATATAGAGTGGGAAAGACCTCTGTGACCAAACATGTGCGAGTAGGGGATGCCGAACTTGAAGGCGATGACGTCAATGTCCGGTAGCACAGTAAACAGTATGCCGAGAAGAATAACGACTTTTGAGGCCCTGACATCACGGAACCAGGGAGTAAGGCTGATCGCGATTGCGGGGTGGGTGAAGATGGTTGGCATGGTTACTCAGGTTTTGTGGGTCGGAGTGTTTTGATGGTTGTCTTTATATTGTTGGCATGCCGCGCAGCTCAGTCGTCG
>JBNKSV010000009.1:0-67633 GCA_050297535.1 Sedimenticolaceae bacterium | reverse complement strand
ATCTTGCTGGGTCCTGGCGTGGACTCGATATCTGCGCGCATGGATTCGATCATCTCATCCAGGGTGCGCATCTCTTCGGTCTCCGGGTTCAGCGCCACCAGTACCTGGCAGTAGTGGTCGCCGTAGAAGGGGGCGGTCTCGGTGAACATCTGACCGGAGAAGCGGATGATGTTGCGTACCTCTTCCGGTTTGACATGGTTCCTGACCTTCTCCTCTATCTGCTCTGCCTTGTCCAGGGTAAGTTCCAGTGGGGTGCCTGCTGGCATCTCGATATTTATATAGAAGACCCTAAGTGGATCGGAGGCGAAAAAATCCAGTTTTACCAGTCCGCCTACGGTGGCCAGGACGGCCATCACAAATGTCAGAAAGATGGTGATGAGCAGGGTCTTGGGCCAGCGCATGGCCTTGACCAATATCTTGGTGTATTTGATGCGAATCCAGTGCAGGGCGTCGGTGCGATATTGCTGGATGCGGGATGGACGATTGAAGTTGATGTTGGCCCCCAGGATGTGGGCGGGTAACATCCAATAGGCCTCAACCAGGCTGGCGGCGAGGGCAATGGTCACCACCATAGGTATGACCAGCATGTATTTGCCCAGGATGCCGGGCAACAGCATCAGGGGCAGAAAGGCGGCCATGGTGGTGAGTACCGCCGAAGTCACCGGGGCCACCACCTCGCGCATGGATTCGACGATCGCAGGCATGATGGGGGTGCCGCGCTGCAGTCGGTAGTAGATGGACTCCACCACTACCACGGCATCATCCACCAGCATGCCCAGACTGATCACAACTCCCAGCAGGACGGTGACGTTCAGGGTCTGGTCCAGACTGCGCAGTACCCAGAAGGTACCGGCCAGGATGAACGGTATACCGATAGTGGTGAGGATGGAGATGCGGCTGCCGAGAAACAGCCAGGTCACGAATAGCACCAGTAGCAGACCTAGCAGAGCGTTGGTTTGCATGATGTTCAGGGCGTTGCGGGTGATGTCGGTTTGGTCGTCGATCAGGACCAGCTTTACCCCGGTGCGGTCACTAAAACGGTTGCGTTCCTCCACGTATTTGGTGATGGTTTCGACCAACTCCAGGGTGTTGGCTCCCTCCTTTTTGGTGACGGAAAGCATCACGGCGGGGTGGCCGTTATAACGCACCAGGGCGCTGGCCTCTTCCCGGGCGCGCACCACCTCCGCCAGATCGCCAAGTACGATTTCACCATCCACCCCGGCCACCGGGAGTGACGCCAGATAACTGGGATCGCTATCCCGTCCGATGATGCGCACCAGCCAACTCTGGTCATTGATCCTGGTGTTGCCTGCGGCAAAATCCTGAAAGGTGCGGGCCACGGTGTCGGCCAGTTGGCTGGGGCTGATCCCGGCCTGTTCCAAGCGCTCCGGTATAAAGTTGATCTGTAGTTCCGGGTCATGCAGGGCGGCGGACAGGATGCGTCCGGCGCCCTTTAGCTGTTCCAGGTCCTTCAGAGTATTCTCGGCCTGACGCCGCAGGGTCTCGTCGTCCGCCGTACCAACCACCGCAACGATGGCGCTAGGGAAGGCGTTGGAAGAGGTAACCTCAAATACGAATGGGGTGGTGGCGTCTTCCGGTAGTTCGTTCTCGGCATCCTGCACCTCACGCCGCAGATCCGTGAGTCGCTTGTCGAAGCTCCTTTCGTCTATATCTTCAAACCGAACCAGGATGGCGGATATTCCCTCGCGGCTGACGCTCGAGACAAACTTTATATCCGAAACCTTGCGGATGTTGTCTTCGATCACCTCGGTGATGCGTTTCTCCACATCCCCGGCAGAGGCCCCAGGCAGGATGGTGGATATGTGGATCCAGTTGAAGTTTATGGTGGGGTCCTGCTCACGTGGCATCAGTCCGTAGGATAGGAAGCCCACCACCAGGACCAGCGCGAAGCTGAGATTGGCCAGGACATGGTTCTGGATAAGTTTGCTGTACATGTGTTTGATCCGGATCAGTCAGCGCCGCTTATCTTGATGCGGTCCTGATCCATGAGGGCCTGTCTGCCTTCAATCACGATCTTGCTACTAAGCGGCAGGTCTAACGGCGCGGGTTGTCCTTCCAGGGCCTGTGGCAAGGGGTGGAATATGGCCTTGTCTTTATCTGCCAGAAACACCCCTAATTTCCCGGCGCGACTGACCGGGATGTCGGCCGGGAGCTGGGCCTCGGAGGAGCGCCACAGCAGACGCCCGGTGCTGCCAGGAAGGGCGGCCTTGGAACTGAACTCAAAACGCACCTCGCGGTTTCTGCCCCTCTCTGCAACTACCGGCAACAGGCGGCGCAGTTTGAGTGGGTACTTCCCCTGATTGGTCTCCAGGGTGAAGCCGGAGGCGTGGTCGAGGGTTGCTACTATGTCCACGGAGACCTGGGCAGATACCTCCAGACGTTCGCTGTCCAGTAGCTGGATCACCGGTTGTCCTGGGGTTATCCATTCCCCCTCCGCCTTGAGGCGTTGCGTAACGATACCGGTAAATGGCGCCGTGATATTGCAGCGCTGGACCTCCAGTTCCGCCTCTTCCAGCTTGGCCTTTTGGGCCTGTTGATCGGCCTGGGCGCTATCCAGGTTGGCCTCGCGCTGGTTGAACAGCTCTTCCGATATGTTTTTGCTGGCGCGCAGGGACTGGGTACGTTCGATCTGCCTCTGGGCCAGGGTGTTTTGGGCCTTGGCAGTCTCCAGTGCGGCCCTGGCCTGGGTCAGTCTGGCCTCATTGTTCCGGCAGTCCAGACTGGCGAGGATCTGCCCCTGCTTTACCTGATCTCCCACTAGAACTGGAATACTGAGGATGCGTCCGCTGGTCTCGGCGCTGATGCTGCTGTCGTTGATGCTCAGGGTGGTGGCCGGTACGCTGAATTCCGGGTATATGACCTTGTCGCCCAGGGTGGAGACGGTGACGTTTACTATCCGTTCCTGGGCGTAGAGGTTTAGGGTAAGCAGACCTAGCAACATGGCAGTTAGTATTCGTTTCATTGGGTTGCCCCCTGTTCCCGTGCTATATCCTTGAGTAACTGATCACGGCGCTGCAGCATAAGGCTCAATACCGCCGAGTAGGCGGTGATACCGTACTCGATGGTAAAACGCATGCCGGAGGTTAGCTCACCATGCTCGCCGGTGGTCTCTCGGAGTGTCGTTAACTCTGCCTCCAGCTGATTGATCTGGGTCTGCATGATCTCTTCCAAACGCTCAGGAGGGAGTAGGTGGGCAAACATCATCAACATCAGGAAGTCGCTACGGTGTTGCTCGGTAGGCTCTGCCTTGGTCAGATTTTCCAGGAACTGTTTACGCCCCTCTGTGGTGATGCTGAATACCTTTTTGTTAGGGCGCTTTTCCTGGGTCTCTTCTCTATAGGTGACCAGCCCTTGCTCTGATAGTCTGGCCAGCGCCGGGTAGATTGAGCCAAAGCTTACCGCCTGGAAGTGACTGAATGATGACTCAAACATCTTTTTGATTTCATAACCGGATGCCTCACAGAAGGTAAGTGCCCCCAGGCAGAGATTGCTGATATCCATGTTGCCTCACATATATCGCGCCAATATATATCGAAACAATATAGTAAGAGAGATTGCTGCTGTCAAATCTGTTATCCTTGCGCACCGCCGTTCGGACAACATTAGGTGATAAAGAGATGACTACCGCCACACTACAATTAAACAAGAATCAGGATCGTCGTCTGCGCGCCGGACACTGCTGGATCTACAGCAATGAAGTGGATACTAGTGCCACGCCGTTGAAGGATTTCGCGCCGGGACAGGCGGCGTATATCGTCAACCATCAAGGCAAATGGCTCGGTTCCGGGTATGTAAATCCTAACTCGCTTATCTGCGCCCGTCTGGTCAGCAGGGATCGGGAACACCCGCTCTCGGCCTCCCTAATGGTGCATCGCCTCAAGATTGCCCTGGCCATGCGGGAGCGTATCTATCCAAAACCGTACTACCGTCTGGTGTTCGGTGAGAGTGACGGTCTTCCCGGACTGGTGGTGGATCGTTATGGAGACCAGGTCGTGGTGCAAATCACCACGGCGGGTATGGAGCAGATGAAGCAGGATGTGGTCGCCGCCATCGAGAAGGTGCTGAAGCCTGCCGGGATATTGTTGCGCAATGATGGTTCGGTGCGTGAACAGGAGGGTCTGGAGCGCTATGTGGAACTGGCCTCGGGCGAGGTGCCGGAATTTCTTACCGTAGAAGAGGGTGGGATGAAATTTCAGGTGCAATCCCAGGAAGGACAAAAGACCGGCTGGTTCTTCGATCAGGCCGATAATCGTTCACGCATGGCTCGATATATAAATGGCGGACGGGTGTTGGATGTCTGCAGCTATGTCGGGGCCTGGGGGGTGCGGGCCGCTGCCATGGGTGCGGAGCAGGTGGTGTGCGTGGATACATCCGCCAGTGCCTTGGAGATGGTGCAGGCCAATGCTGTGCTTAATGGCCTCTCTGACAAGGTGGACACCAGGCAAGCCAACGCCTTCGACTGTCTGCGCGAGATGCGCGCCGAGCGGGAGCATTTTGATCTGATCTTGCTGGACCCGCCAGCCTTTATCAAAAGGCGTAAGGACAAGAAGGAGGGGGCTTTGGCTTATCAGCGTCTGAATCAGGCGGCCATTCAATTGCTATCCAAAGACGGCATATTGGTCACATCCTCTTGTTCTCACCACATGTCTGGGGAGGAATTGCAGCAACTGGTGCAACAGGGAGCGCGTCACTGCGACCGTTCTTTGCAACTTCTAGAGCATGGTCAGCAGGGTCCGGATCATCCGATTCATCCGGCCATACCGGAGACCTCCTATCTGAAGACGTTTTATCTTAGGGTGTTGCCCACGTTTTAGACGGGGTGACGATTCACGCATGATGTCTGTTTCGTGTTGTCAGATGATAACGGCCTTACGGGAGAAAACGTCCCTAGGATGTTGGCCGCTTAGTGCGGGTGAGTTACCTTTGATCAAAGCGCAGGCCAGCGGTGGCGAGATAGATCTCTCGCAGAAAGAACACCATCGCCAAAATAAAAGAGAACATGGCTACGATGAACATTACGCCTACCGGAATGGAAACATCCAGGGTAAAGAAGGCGCCGATGAACAGCAGGGCAATAACACCAGCAACCAACAATGCGGTCAGGGTGCAGAGACTGATGGAGGCGTTTGCCAGGCGTGCCCGGCGGGATAGGGTGATAAGTTCCGCCTGGGTATTGTCATTATTGGCGCTGTCGGTAGTGGCGTCTTCGGTTAAGGCCCTGGCCCTATTGATTATTCGGGAAAGTCGGCTGGTCATCACCGACAGCATGGCCCCGATGCCTGTCAGTAGAAACACGGGGGCTACTGCTTGATGAATGACGTCGGATGTAGCGAAGATTCCGGTTTCCTGCAGCATGTTTTCCTCAAATGACCCTGTTGATATGGTAACAGGTGGCAGCTTGAGTATGTAGATCCCTGTGCTCTATTTCCAGGAGTTGACGCTATCCGATTATGCGCTGAGAGGATCCTGGTTCCCAGTTTCTTTGATAGAGCCTGTGGATCTCTTGCTGAATCCTGGAGCGGTGTGGCTCAGTCAGTCGTGACCACTCTTCCGCCAGGGTTAAGGCGTCATGGCTCAGGCTGGTCTCCGCCTCGTCACCAAACATCAACCATGCTGGATTTACCCCAAGAACTTCTGCTATCTCATTGATTTTACGTGGTCTAAGGCTCTTGCCGTTTTCTATTTTCTGAATCACTGCCTGGTTGGTCCCTGCCTGGCGCGCCAGTTGTTCCTGGGTCCATCCCTTTTGTTGACGCCGCAAACGCATACGTTGCCCCAGAGAATCTTTTGCTGTTTGATCTTCTATTTGCATCATGGTGTAAACCGTCCCTATCAGGTGGCATTCTGAGATAGGTAGCGGCACCATCAAAAATTTCTTTAGGGTCTATTTTTCATACTTATGGACTCCCATAAACTGGGCGGGATGGTAAGATATGGCCCCATGTTGTCTTTCCCAGATATAGATCCGGAGATCATTTCCATCGGCCCAATTGCCGTGCATTGGTACGGCTTTATGTATCTGGCCGGTTTCGGCATCAGTTGGCTGTTGATGCGTAGGCGCGCGGAACGTATCGGTTTGGGGCACTCTCTGCAGCGCATAGATGATCTCATCTTCTACGGCGCCCTGGGGGTAATCTTGGGGGGTAGGATCGGATATGTATTGTTCTACGGATTTTCCCGTCTTTTGTCCGATCCGATCTATCTGTTCAGGATTTGGGATGGCGGCATGTCATTTCACGGCGGCTTGATCGGGGTGCTGGTGGCCATGTGGTTGTTCGGGCGGCGTATCGGGCGCAGTTTTTTTGAGGTGACGGATTTTATCGCGCCCATGGTGCCGGTGGGCCTGTTTGCTGGCCGCATTGGCAACTTTATCAATGGTGAACTATGGGGCAAGCAGAGCGATCTGCCCTGGGCCATGCAGTTGCCGTGCGCCCGGTTTCCGGATGCCTGTGGTGGGGCTTATGCCGGATTTAGTCCGCCCCTACATCCCAGTCAGCTGTATGAGGCTGGCTTGGAAGGGATACTGCTGTTTTTGATCCTCTGGTTTTATTCGCAGCGCCCGCGGCCCTTGATGGCGGTCTCCGGAATGTTTTTGCTCTGCTACGGGGCATTTCGTTTTGCCGTAGAGTTCGTGCGTATGCCAGATGCCCATATCGGTTATCTGGCGTTTGGATGGTTTACCATGGGGCAGCTGCTCAGTTTGCCAATGCTGGCGTTTGGGGCACTGCTGCTTATCATGGCCTATAGGAGAGAAGGGTAGATCATGCGTCAATATTTGGATCTTATGCGTCACGTGCGCGACCATGGCGTTCGTAAGGAAGACCGCACCGGCACCGGCACCATGAGTGTGTTCGGTTATCAGATGCGTTTCGATCTGGCAGCAGGTTTTCCGGTGGTGACCACCAAGAAGCTGCATCTGCGTTCCATCATCCACGAGTTGCTATGGTTCCTGCAGGGTGATACCAATATCAAATATCTGCGCGATAATGGGGTGAGCATCTGGGATGAGTGGGCGGATGAGAACGGCGATCTGGGTCCGGTCTACGGCTATCAGTGGCGCTCCTGGCCGGCCCCGAACGGCGAGAATATCGACCAGATCAAGCTGGTTCTGGAGCAGATTAAAACCAACCCTGATTCACGCCGTTTGATGGTGAGCGCATGGAATCCCGCCTGCGTGGACCAGATGGCCCTGCCGCCTTGTCATTGTCTGTTCCAGTTCTATGTGGCTGAAGGCAAACTTTCCTGCCAGCTCTATCAGCGTAGCGCCGATATCTTCCTGGGGGTGCCTTTCAATATCGCCTCATATGCCCTGCTTACTATGATGGTGGCCCAGGAGTGTGGGCTACAGCCTGGCGAGTTTGTACATACCTTTGGCGATGCCCATCTCTACTCCAATCACCTGGAGCAGGTGGAGACTCAACTGGCGCGGGAGCCATTGCATCTGCCTACTATGCAACTGAATCCGGATGTAAAGTCGCTGTTTGACTTTCGCTATGAGGATCTTGAGCTGGTGGGCTACGAGGCCCACCCTCATATCAAGGCACCGGTGGCGGTTTGATTCTATGGGTGATAAACCAGTAATTTCCATAATCGTGGCCATGGCACAGAATCGGGTGATCGGGAAGGATAACGCGCTGCCATGGCATCTGCCAGCAGACCTGAAACACTTCAAGGCCATGACGCTAGGCAAGCCTATCATCATGGGGCGCAAGACCTGGGAGTCTCTGCCGGGCAAGCTGCCGGATCGAACCCATATTGTTGTAACCGCCAATCCGGATTATCAGGCGGATGGCTGTGTCGTGGTGAACTCGCTGGAGCAGGCTATTGCGGCCGCAGGCGTTGCGCCTGAGGTGATGATCGTGGGCGGGGCCATGCTCTATGGACAGGCCTTGTCACTGGCCGACCGTATCTATCTGACCATGGTCGAGGCGGATGCCGAAGGTGATATCCAGTTTCCTGAGTATGATCAACAACAGTGGCGGGAGACCGCGCGGGAACGCCATCCTGGCGACGACAAAAATCCCCACGCCTATAGCTTTATTACCTTGTCACGCATCTGAGACATCGCCGGTATCCAACTGACCTGTGATGCGTCTGCGGATGTGGGACCAGGATACCCCGGCCCCCAGGATGCCGACGATTACCAGTTCAGAGATATAGCTGAGGACCTGGAAGTTGTCAGTGGCGATGGACAGCCAGTCTAGGATCAGCCAGATCAGCAGTCCGAAGAAGGCCAGTGCCAGGATAATGCCGAAGGGGCCAAGGGATTTGAAGGTGGCGCGCAGCAGAATGGTCCAGCCTATGAGTAGCACCACACCGATAAATCCCTTCGGTACGGAAAATTGGGAGAAATCCATCAGGGCCCAGTGGTAGTAAGAGTAGCCTTCCGGGTTGTAGCTGGCGAATACCAGGACCAGGGCGGCCAGCAGCCTTATCAGGAAGTCTCCCCAGGTGAACGATGATGAGTTGGCCATGATTAGCTCCAGGGTCCTGTGGTGTCGTATGCATTATATCCAGGGCGTTCTTCTTTCGGTTGCAAGATCCTGGGGCAGTTGTGTTGGAACAGTTTTGGTTCTTTGAGCTTTCTGATGCGTAGTGCGGTAAGCGTTCCCCCCCAGATGCAGCCACTATCCAGAGACCAGACATCTCCGTGGCGGCCAAACCCCAGAGTGGACCAGTGTCCAAACAGGATGCGTTCTCCCTGGCTGGCGCGGTTTGGCATCTCATACCAGGGTGTTAGCGATGGAGATTGCTTTCCGGGTGCGCAGCTTTCACTTAGTGAGATGGAGCCGTCCGGTTTGCAGTAGCGTAGCCGGGTGAAGCAGTTGGTGATGAAACGCAGGCGTTTGATCCCTTTTAGTTCCGGGTCCCAGCGATTAGGCAGGTTGCCGTACATGTTCCGCAGATATTCTTTATAAGAACTGCCCCGGAGTACTGCCTCCAGCTCCGCGGCGCAGCGCTGGGCGGTGGGTATATCCCATTGTGGCGGCAGGCCGGCGTGGACGAGGCTGATATTGCGTTTCTGGCTGTGGTGCATCACCGGACGGTGGCGCAACCAGTGCAGCAGTTCATCCCGGTCCGGTGCATTAAGCACCTGATTTAGGGTGTTGTTGGGGTCTTTATGTTTGTCTATGGACTCGGATAAGGCCAGCAGATGTAGGTCGTGATTGCCTAGTACACTTAGAGCCCGATCGCCCAGGCCCTTCACAAAACGCAGGACCTTGAGTGAGTCTGGTCCTCGATTTACCAAATCCCCTGCAAACCAGAGCTTGTCTATGTCCGGATCGAATTCAATGCGCTCCAGCAGCCGACGCAGTTGATCATAGCAACCCTGGATGTCGCCAATTGCATAGACCGCCATTGTTACAACTGTCTCAAGATTGATTTATGCGGGATGAGTATCATGCCTCGGAACATTATCCGCAGAGCAGGCCATTTGCAAGTTGATTCAGGTTTTGGCGATTCTTGTCGCTATAGGGGGAAAGGGTAAGGCATTTATGGTGATGATATGAAACGTCTATTTCCTATTTATTTCATTTCGTTGATTGTTTGGTCTCCATTGTGGGCGGAGGATATGAGTCCGCTATTGCTGGCTGCTGCTGCTGACGGTGATGTGGTTATGGTCCAGAAAGTCCTGGCCCAGGGGGGCGACGCCAACGTCAAGAATGTCGCCGGGAGGCCGGCCTTGGTTATGGCCGCTTTTAACGGCAATACCCATACGGTCAGGGCCCTGCTGGCGGCCGGCGCCGATGTGAATGCGGTGGATGGGGCCGGGGCGAGCGCGGTTATGGAGGCGGCCGCCTTCGGGCATGAGGATGCTGTTAAGACCTTGATTCAGGCCGGGGCCGATCTAAACCTAAAGAATAAGGCCGGTCTCACCGCCGTGCAGCGTGCAGAGAAGGGGAAACATCAGGAAGTGTTGAAGTTGTTACAGGATGCTGGAGCTTCTTAAATATCTAGAGCCGGTTGTTTCTGGCCATCTCTTGCGCGGTCTTTAGCGCTACATCCAGACTGCCTGGATTGGCTTGTCCGCTTCCTGCCAGGTCCAAGGCCGTTCCATGATCCACTGAGGTGCGGATGATGGGCAGACCCAGGGTTATGTTTACCGCCCGCCCAAATCCCTTGTACTTCAGAACAGGCAGGCCCTGGTCGTGGTACATGGCCAGGACAGCATCGGCCTGCGCCATGTAATGTGGGGTAAACAGAGTGTCAGCCGGGAGCGGACCCTGTAGTCGCATCCCTTCCTGGCGTAGTTTCTCCAGCACCGGCGAGATGATCTCTATCTCCTCCATTCCCAGATGTCCGCCCTCTCCGGCGTGGGGATTTAGGCCGCATACCAGGATATGTGGCTGGTCAATTCCAAATTTGGTTCGTAGATCCTTGTGCAGTATGTGGATGACCTGCTCCAGCAGGGACGGTGTTATGGCCTGGCTTATCTCTGCTAGGGGTAGATGGGTAGTGGCCAGGGCGACTCTCAGCCCCTCGGTGGCCAGCATCATCACCGGGTAACCGTTAGTGAGTTCTGCCAGAAATTCGGTATGGCCGGTGAAGGTGACGCCGGCATCGTTGATGATGCCCTTGTGTACAGGTCCGGTGACCAGGGCATGAAAGGTTCCATCCATGCACCCTTTGGTGGCTTGTCGCAAACACTCCAGGACGTAAACGGCATTCTCTGGATTAAGTCGTCCCGGTTCGGAACTGGTTGCCAGTGCTACCGGAAGTACGTTGATCCGGCCTGCCCCTGTGCTATTGCTTGGTGCTGATGGGTCGAATAACTCTATCTCTATCCCCAGTCCAAGCAGTTTGGCTCGCTCCCGAAGCATCTCCGGGTCCGCTACAATTACTAGCTCCATGTCCAGTGAAGTTTGTGCCAACTGCACGCAGAGGTCTGGTCCGACCCCAGCAGGTTCTCCGGGGGTGAAAACGATTCTGACGGGTTCTTTGTTCATGCCATATCCCCGCGTGCGGATGGTAGTATGCAGATTATCTGCTGACGCGATACCTATTCAAAATCTTCGAGATGTATCTCGACATAGGCCTCATCACGCAGTCGGCGTATCAGCAGTTGCGCCTCCTCGGATGCCTTGCGGTTGAAGATGGCTTCGCGGGCCTGGGAGCGTTTGATGTCTCCAGACATATCGTGCATGCGTCGCTCCAGCACCTGTACGATGTGCCAGCCATACTGAGTTTGGAATGGTTCGCTTATCTCGGTCACGGCAAGCCGTTGCATCTGTTGTTCAAAATCCGGGACCACATCTCCAGGATTGATCCAGCCGAGTTCGCCGCCTTTGATGGACGATGCCTGATCGTCCGAGTGGGAACGGGCCAAGGCAGCGAAGTCATCGCCGCCCTCCAGGCGCTGTTTTAGCTGCTCCAGACGGGTCTTGGCTTCATCGTCAGAGGTAAGCTCGTTGGTGCGGATCAAGATGTGCCTGGCCCTGGTCTGTTCGAATACGGTGGATGCCTTGACTTCATTGCCACCCTTGTAATCCGCTACCTTGATTATATGGAAGCCGCTGGAGGTTCTGATCGGGTCGGATATTTCACCTCTCCCCATCTTGGGCACGATCGAAGCGAATATTGACGGCAACTGATTGGCGGCGCGCCAGCCGAGATCGCCACCTTCCAGGGCTTGTTGTCCGTCAGACTCCGAGATGGCGATGTTCTGGAAATCTGCGCCGGCCCGCAGCTTCTTGACTATGCCCTGCGCCTTGCGTTTTGCCTTCTGGATGTTGTCCGCAGATGCTCCCTCGGGGGTGGCGACTAGAATATGGAGCAGGTGAAATGCGGTCTTACGTGTCTTTTTTGGTGTCTGTACCACTTCCTTGGCATTGGCTACATAGTCATCAATCTCGCGTTCTGTAATGTGGATACGGCTTCTAAGTTCTTTGCTTAGATACTGCTTGGCGGTGAGCTGAGAGCGAATCTGTTCGCGAAACTTATTGAAAGGTATGCCGCTGCGTTCAACTGCGGCGCGAAACTCAGAAAGACTCATCTTGTTGTTGCGGGCGATGTTATTTATGGTCTGGGCCAATACATCTTCGCCTATATTGATCCCGGCCTGGGCCGCAGCGTTTAGTTGCACCTTATCTACGATGAGGCGCTCCAAAACTTGGCGTTCCAGGACCGGCTTGGGTGGGAGCTGGGCCTTTTTTGCCTTCAGTTGCGCAACAATCTGGTCCATCTTCTCCTTGAGTTCGCTATAGACTATGACCTCATCATCCACGACCGCAACAATGCGGTCTACGTCCTGCACCTTTGCGGCGAACGCGGTGTTAAGAAGACTAAGGAAAATTAATAGCAACAACATACTCAGGTTGTTGCGAGTATGCAGCCTAGTCATGGGGTCTATTCTGCCCTGGTGTATCCCAGGATGTTGTCTTCAAGGAATTCGCCGACCTTATCGCCGACACTGGTCAGTCCCTTCAGTTCAAGTTGTATATAGAACGCGGTATTCGCGTCTTGGTCTATATCCTTGATGTAGTGGCGTCCTATGAAGCTCAATGCCCAACAGCAGTTGTTGCTGTATTCAATTCCGGCGAACGACTCCATGGTGGTGTCGTACAACAGGGAGTAATTCCAGCGCCCAACCGCATTCATGTGTGATGTAACTGGAAGGCGGAACGACATATCGGTTTGTTCAAATAGCACGCCATCGTTTTCATAGTCCCTGGCGTATCTGTAGCCCAGGTTTAGCAGGGTCTTTTTCTGATCGTCGTATCTGATATGGAAGGCGGATTGCGCCGTTTTGTTACTATCCCGGTTGTGGTCCCACTCCAGGTCTGCCTGGGTGCTCCAGTTGTTGCTGATCTGCCATGCCAGTTGGCCGACCGTGGCGGAACTGCTGTCGTTGGATGAGGAAAGAGTTGTTGCTGATGGTGTGTGGTACGGGTCGTCAAGTTGTACCTCACGATCCTGAAAATAGAAGACCTCACCCAGGCTGAAACGGAAGCTTTCTATACCCGTTGCATTGTCGTAGGTGCGGCTGGTCAGGGCCAGGGCCAACTGGTTGGCGTCCCCCACACGATCCGACCCGCTGAAACGGTTCTCGCGGAACATGTTGTAGAAGCTGAAGTCGTAAACGCCGGAATCGAATATCGGAATATCATCCTGATTCTCTTTCGAGGTATAGAGATAGAACATACGCGGTTCCAGCGTGTGGGTGTACTCCTCGCCGATCTTCTCAAAAAAGAGTCCGCTATCCAGGCTGAAGGTGCCGGTGGTGCGGTCGGGCGAGTCTGATAGCCCTGCGAACTGATCTGTTAGGTCATAGCTGGTATAGCGTACGCCCAGTTTGGGCGTGATGTATCCCCAGCTATTACGCATAGGTAGGCTTATGGCCGGGTTGATGTCGAAGCGATGACCCCTGACGCTATCATCTTTATCAAAGTAGACGTACTCTGCGTCCAGGTGTGTGGTCAAGCCACCAATCTGGTCGGGTTTCTCATAGCTGAATCTTACCTGTGGCAACCGTGCGTAGGGTCGATCTTCCCTTGCTATGGTTTCATCCATGGTCTGGTAGTATTGCAGTCTTGTTAGTAGACTCCAATTGCCTCCTTGGTAGCGCAAGTCGCCACGGCGCTGCAGATATCTGCTGCTGGATACCGCTAGACTGTCACCCAGATCTTCAAGGTAGTCTTCGTCAGAAGCGTAGTTGATATCCGTATTCAGGGTTAGTCGCTGAGATAATTTACCATGGCTGTAATACGAGAATGCGCCACGGGTACTGTTCTCGTTGCTATTTCTTTCCCTGTCATTTGGCAGGATTTCGGCCTTGGTCTCGGCATAGTAATCTTTGGTTAGATAACGGAACTCACCGCCTATCATCATGCCGCGCTTGCTCATGACGCGCGGTATGATGGTGGCGTCCATGTCCGGTGCGATATTTACATAGTATGGTATGGACAGGTCTGCGCCAGTATTCTCGGAGGTGCCGAAGGATGGCACCAGGAATCCTGATTTGCGGCGATCATCAATGGGGAAGCTGGCATAAGGTAGATAGAAAAACGGTATGCCCTTGAAGCGAAATACGGCATCGTGGGCAACACCCACGCCTGTCTCCTGGTCTATTTCGAGTTTCCCTGCCTCCAGCACCCAATCCTCCTGGCCTGGACGGCAGGTGGAATAGGTTATGTTGTCGTAACTGCTTTGGTTACGGCTCTGGATCTTCACTTTAGACGCCCTGCCTTGAGCGCGTCTATTGGGGAGGCGGTACTGGGCATTATTTATCTGTCCGGTATTGTCAGCCATGTTCATCGTGGCGGAATCACCGCTTACTAACAGTCCGGGGCTTTGATAGTAAAGAGAGCCGTTTATGTCGATGGTGTCATTCTTGTTGTTATATGTGACCTGGTCGGCCTCCAGCAACAAATCATCCTTAGCTACCACCACGTTGCCGGAGAAGGTGGCCTGTTTGTTTTCACGCGACACATCCGCAGCATCTGCGGAGATTTGGGTCTCATCACTGTATCTGGGTGCGTTCTCGGACGGATCGTTCAGTGGTCCGCATTTATCCCAGTCAAGATCACGGTCTATACGCAGGGTGTTGCTGGCCTCTATCTGTCTTTTCCCGATCACAGGTGCGTAATATTCTTCTGTCTCGGTAGCGGACTCTTCTTCAGCCGTGGCTGGTGATGATGTGGTTACGCCCTGTTCGTTTGCCTCAAAGCTGCTCTCGTACGCCGGCGTGGTTGTGGCGTCACCTTGACTGGAACTAGGGCTGGACCCGGTTGTGGTTGCAAGCGGCTTGCTTACAGTCGATGCGCCAGCCTTGGAACACTCCCAGGTGTTTTCTGGACCGGCCTTACAATCCCACTTGGTCTTCGCGCTAGACGCCATTGGTATGAGCAGCAGGGCGCAGATGGCTGCGGGCAATATTTTTATTTTTCCTGACACTTTATGCTTCTCTGTTTCTTGTCGGGCCTAAATATCTCTGGGGCATTCGCACGCGCTTGGGTGACTCGCCGCCTAATATATCAGAAGAGGGGTAAAATCGCATAGAATCAACAATTCTTCAATCATTCTTTAAAAATATTTTACGATTATTACGCATATATCTGGCAAAATAGCCATTTTTACCCAGGATCACTAGGTTTATAGCGCAATATGCCCCATAGAGAGAGATTATTGCAGATTTGGCTTACTAATTCAGTGGGTCTAAAGGATTTTTCCGTAGAGCTGGCATCTGGTGATGCCAGCTTCAGGCGTTATTTTCGGGTCACTCTGGACGATGGCTCTACCAATATAGTCATGGATGCGCCGCCAGAAAATGAGGACTGTAGACCATTCGTTGCGGTGGCCCAACATCTGGGAGGGTTGGGGTTGAACGTCCCAGTGGTATATGCCTCTGATCTGGAGCAAGGGTTTCTTCTGTTAAGTGATCTTGGCAGTGAGCACTATCTGGATCGGCTTGGATATGGTCAACCTGGGCGTCTCTATGCCGATGCCCTGGGCGCGCTCCTGGTGATGCAGGCCTGTGGTGGTAATGACGGTCTGCCGCTCTATTCTGAGGAATTGTTGTTGCGGGAGATGGAGTTGTTCCGGGAATGGTTGTTAGGACACCATCTGCAATTAGAGCTAGATGCGGATGAGCGGCAGATGCTGGATGCGGTATTCGAGTTGTTGGTGGCAAATGCCTTGGCGCAGCCACAGGTATTCGTGCATCGCGATTATCATTCCCGGAACCTGCTGGTGACTGCGGCACCCAACCCTGGGATCCTGGATTTTCAGGATGCGGTATTTGGTCCAGTTACCTATGATCTAGTATCTCTCCTGAAAGATTGTTATATAAGCTGGCCTCGGGGGCAGGTTAAGGAGTGGGCCTTAGGTTATTATGAGCTGGCGCTCCAATCCGGGGTGCTGCGTAAAGAGCACGAAGACTCTTTCCTGCGTTGGTTCGATCTCATGGGGGTCCAGCGGCATCTCAAGGCATCCGGTATCTTTGCCCGCCTGAACATCCGCGATGGCAAGCCTGGTTACCTGAAGGATATCCCCAGAACCCTAAATTATATAGTGGAGTTGGCACCGGAGTATCCGGAACTGGAGCGTTTGGCCGCTCTAATTATGGCGCGCGTACTGCCTGTTTTATAACATCTAAATTACTGGCGACGGCCGGTCATGTTTCAACAGTGATTATTGCTTCCATGAAGGTCACTGCCTGCCCGGTTAGCAGCACCATGTCGGGTTGCAATTCACAGCCAACTTCACCCCCGCGCTGGGAACACTGTAGCGCTCTCATGGAGGTTAGATTTAGCCGATCGCCCCAGTAGGGAGCCAACTCGCAGTGCGCAGAGCCAGTGACCGGGTCTTCTGGGATCCCAAGTTTGGGCGCAAAAAACCTGCTGACAAAATCGAAGGTCTTTCCTGGGGCCGTAACGGCTACGCCCCTAAGATCAACCTTACAAAGCAACGTCATATCCGGGTTGATCCGCTTTACTGTATCTTCGCTATCGTAGACGACGATATAGTCGTCAGCAGCAAGTGTTTCCACTGGCAATTCTCCCAATGCCTCTAATAACTCAGAGGGAGGAGTGCATGGTGATGGTTTTATGGCTGGAAAGCTCATCTCAAGTTCGGATTCAAGGCGTCGCACTATCAACTTACCGCGCTTGGTAAGAAATGAAACAGATGGATCGGAAAATCCTTCATGGGCGTATAACACATGGGCAGCCGCCAATGTCGCGTGGCCGCACAGATCAACTTCTGCAACTGGTGTGAACCAGCGCAACTCATAGTCTGAGTCAGTCGACACGATGAACGCCGTCTCAGACAAGTTGTTCTCTTGAGCTATTGCCTGTAGCACCCTATCAGGCAGCCATGAATCAAGGGGGACGATTGCGGCAGGATTGCCACCAAATACGCTGGGTGAAAAGGCGTCAACCTGATATTGCTTTAGTTTCATGTTCCATCCTGGGTAACCATGGGCATCGAGCCGATATGGTTTCTGTTTCTTACGGCTTTATCCCTGTTCTCTTGCTACCGCCCGATAGCCGATGTCCTTACGGTAGAAGCAGTCGTTCCAGCTGATTTGTGTGGCTAGCACGTAGGCCCTTTGCTGGGCCTGAGCGACGCTGTCACCTAAAGCGGTGGCACATAGGACACGCCCGCCTGCTGTGATCACCTGACCGTCTTGCATAGCGGTTCCCGCGTGAAAGACCTTTTCCCCTGCAGTCTCATTTTCTGGTAGACCGTCTATTACGTCACCCTTGCGGTAGCTGGACGGATAACCGCCGGCGGCCATGACTATCCCGAGGGATGCCCTGGGGTCCCACTCGGCTTGTTCCGCATCCAGCTTGCCTTCCAGGGCGGCCAGACAGTGGGCCGCCAGATCAGAGCGCATACGCAGCATGATGGGTTGGGTCTCTGGGTCGCCGAAACGGCAGTTGTATTCGATTACCTTGGGGGTGCCGTCCGGGGCGATCATCAGTCCGGCATACAGGAAGCCGGTGTATGGCAGGCCTTCGGCGGCCATGCCTTGGATCGTGGGTGTGATCACCTCGTCCATGATGCGCTGATACACCTCATCAGTTACCACCGGGGCCGGGGAGTAGGCACCCATGCCGCCGGTGTTGAGTCCGGTATCGCCGTCGCCCACCCGTTTGTGGTCTTGGCTAGTGGCCATAGGCAGGATGTTCTTGCCATCGGCCATGACGATGAAGCTGGCCTCTTCGCCCTCCAAAAACTCTTCGATTACCACCCTGTGACCCGCTTCACCGAAGGCGTTGCCAGATAGCATATCCTCGATGGCGGCCTCAGCCGTTTCCAGGTCCATAGCCACGATAACGCCCTTGCCTGCGGCCAGACCATCTGCCTTGATCACGATGGGCGCGCCTTGCTCGCGCACATAGGCCAATGCTGCGTCTTGATCGGTGAAGGTCTGGTAGGCGCCGGTGGGGATGCTATGCCGGGCCAGAAAGTCCTTGGTGAAGGATTTGGACCCTTCCAATTGTGCCGCGCCCTGGGACGGACCGAAGCAGGGTAGTCCTGCCGCTTGGAAGGCATCCACTATACCCAACACCAGTGGTGCCTCGGGACCCACAATGGTCAGTCCGATCTTCTTGTCACGGGCAAAGGCGATCAAGCCTTCGATATCATCAGCCGCTATGGCAATGTTTTCCAGCTTGGGTTCCAGCGCAGTGCCTGCATTGCCTGGGGCTACATACACGGTGTCCGCCAGTAGTGATTGCGCCGCCTTCCAGGCCAGTGCGTGTTCGCGTCCGCCGCTGCCGATGACAAGGATATTCATGCTGCCATCCTAGTGTCTGAAGTGGCGCATGCCGGTAAATACCATGGCGATGTCGTGTTCGTCTGCCGCGGCGATCACCTCTTCATCCCGCATGGAGCCACCCGGTTGGATTACGGCGCGGATGCCCACGGCGGCTGCGTTGTCCAGACCGTCGCGGAAGGGGAAGAAGGCATCTGAGGCCATCACCGCCCCCTGTACCTCCAGGCCAGCATGTTCTGCCTTGATGGCGGCGATGCGGGCGGAGTTGACGCGGCTCATCTGGCCCGCGCCCACGCCGATGGTCATGTTCCCCTTGCCGTAGACGATGGCGTTGGATTTGACGAACTTGGCCACGCGCCAGGTGAACAGCAGGTCCTTCATCTCCTGCTCGGTGGGGGCGCGTTTGGTGACCACTTTAATATCGTTGCTGAGTTGCAGGTCCGCATCCTGCACCAGCAGACCACCGTTGACCCGTTTGAAGTCGAGGCGGTGCAGGGCCTCGGCGGCCCACTCGCCGCACTCCAGCAGGCGCACGTTCTGCTTGGCGCTGACCACCTCCGCCGCCTGGGCGGATACCTTGGGGGCGATGATAACCTCCACGAACTGACGGCCCACGATGGCCTGGGCGGTCTCGGCGTCCAGCTCCTGGTTGAAGGCGATGATGCCGCCGAAGGCGGACTCTGGGTCGGTCTGGAAGGCGCGGTCATAGGCCTCCAGCAGGTTGGCGCCGATGGCCACGCCACAAGGGTTGGCGTGTTTGACGATGACGCAGGCGGGACCTTCATCGAACTGCTTCACGCACTCCAGGGCGGCGTCGGTATCGCCGATGTTGTTGTAGGAGAGCTGCTTGCCCTGGAGCTGGGTGGCGGTCGCCACTCCCGGACGCTTGTCGCCTGTCAGATAGAAACCCGCCTTCTGGTGCGGGTTCTCGCCATAGCGCATGGTCTGCACCTGACGGAACTGCAGGTTGATGGTGCGCGGGAACGCGGCTGGCTCTTCGCCCAGGCGTGCCCCCAGGTAGTTGGCGATGGCGCCGTCGTAGTTGGAGGTGTGCTCAAAGGTCTTCACCGCCAGGTCGAAGCGGGTGGCGTCGCTGACTGCGCCATTGTTGGCGTCCATTTCCGCCAGTACGCGCTCATAGTCGGCGGCGTCCACGATGACGGCGACATCTTTGTGGTTCTTGGCCGCGGCGCGCAGCATGGTTGGGCCGCCGATGTCGATGTTCTCAATGGCGGTGGGCAGGTCGCAGTCGGGGTTGGCCACGGTCTGCTCGAAGGGGTAGAGGTTGACCACGATCATGTCGATAGGGTCGATCTCGTTTTTGCGCATGACGCCGTCATCTATGCCCCTACGGCCCAGGATGCCGCCGTGGATTTTGGGGTGCAGGGTCTTGACCCGTCCGTCCATCATCTCCGGGAAGCCGGTGTGTTCCGATACCTCTATGACCGGGATGTCATTTTCCGTAAGCAGTCTTGCGGTGCCGCCGGTGGAAAGTATCTCTATGTTGCGTTCGCTCAGGCTGCGGGCGAATTCTACGATACCGGTCTTGTCCGATACGCTAATGAGGGCTCTGGTGATGGATGGCATAGTTGAATCTCTTGTTGCGGTTGTAGATAAATCTGTAACTGTCCCGACCGGCTAGTGCTGGCAGCGGGTGTTGCGATGGCAGTTAAATTGGTTCTTGGCCTTTAATCTAAATCATATAGGGTCAGCTTCTTGCGCAGGGTGCTGCGGCTAATGCCCAACATCTCGGCCGCACGACTCTGGTTGCCGTTGGCCTGACGTAACACCGCCTCAAACAGCGGCGGTTCCACCTCGGACAGGACCATGCGGTACAGGTCGGATACATCGTGTCCATCCATCTGGGCGAAATAGCCTGCCATGGCCGTAGCTACTGAGTCGCGTAGTAACCCGGTCTTTTTTTGTGGTCTAACTGAAAATTGTTTTCTTTCGCCTGTTCGTTCTTGAGCCATGATGGCGTCCATAGTCATGCTGCCAGCTCCTTATTGGCTATTTGTTTATAGTAATGCCTTTTTACTAGCTCTTGCTGTTCTTGTGCCGTCCCGGTCTGGTTCGCCTTGGACCTGAAATCCGCCGCCCCCGGAAACCCCCGGCTGTACCATCCCAGGTGTTTGCGAGCGATGCGTACTCCCTGGGATTCCCCATAAAACGCATATAGCTGTTCAAGGTGTTTCAGTATAAGTCCGCCGACCCATTCTGGTGATGGATCTGGCATTAACTCACCATTGGTGAGGTAGCATTCCATTGCGCTGAAGAGCCAGGGTCGGCCTCTGGCAGCGCGGCCTATCATAATGCCGTCAACGCCGGTACTTGCCAAGACCTTTTTTGCAATTTCCGGGGTATTGATGTCGCCGTTGGCTATCACCGGGATGGATATGGCCTGTTTTATCTCCCGGATGGTGTCGTATTCAGCCTTACCGGAGAAACCGCAGGCCTTAGTGCGTCCATGTACGGTCAGGGCCTGGATGCCTGCTTGCTCCGCGATCTTTGCAATTCTGACGCCGTTGCGGCTGCCCTGATCCCAGCCGGTCCTGATCTTTAGGGTAACCGGGACTGCAGCCGCAGCGACTACCGCATCCAGGATGCGCTTTATCTTGTCCTCGTCCCGCAGCAGTGCGGCGCCGGATTGCGCACGAATCACCTTCCTGGCCGGGCAGCCCATATTGATGTCGATGATATCGGCACCCAGGTCGATATTGATGCGCGCCGCCTCGGCCATCTTGTCTGGATCAGATCCAAGTATCTGTACCGCAACCGGTCCCGGTTCGCCGGACAGGTCCATGCGCCGCACCGACTTGGGCGAAGCCCAGAGGGTGGCGTCGGAGCTGATCATCTCGGATACGGCTAGTCCGGCGCCATGCTCCCGGCACAGGCGACGGAACGGCAGATCGGTAACCCCGGCCATAGGGGCAAGTATCAGATTGTTTTTTAGTTTATGGGGTCCTATGCGCATCATGGGTAACCAGCCAGCAAGGGGCTGTACATGGTACGCCGAAAAATCAGCGGCGCAAGGGCGGGTTTTTGGAGAATTCTGGAGAAAGTTACAAATTCTCTGAATTCTTCAGGGTGTATTTAAAAGAAATCCAGTTTGAAGCCGGTTACATCGCTGCCCGGATCTTCTATCGCCAGTTCGACGTACATGGCCTTGCCAGGCTCCAGCAGCCCCGGTTTGACATCTGCGGCCAGATATTCGCTGGGTTGGAAGCGGCGTTGCA
This sequence comes from Sedimenticolaceae bacterium, assembly GCA_050297535.1. Lineage (GTDB taxonomy): Bacteria > Pseudomonadota > Gammaproteobacteria > Chromatiales > Chromatiaceae > JAAGZL01. Next base: position 46,153 of record JBNKSV010000009.1, on the reverse strand, counting down.
TCACCAGTCTTTCATCACTACTGAACAGGCCTATCTGCAACATGGGGTGGGGTTGCGGGAAGTTGGCGTTGTTGGCGATGGTCAGTTGTATCAACAGGGCGTTATCGATCTCCGGGTGTACGGTGATAGAGCGACTGAGGACCTGGATCTTTTCCGGGGCACGTAGTGTTGGCAGCTCACACTTGGCGTATTTGCAGGCGGTCTCCAGCAGCATCCGGCCTTCCGGGTATTTCATAAGCTGGTCGCGTTCAAACCAGGCCAGTTGTCCCAGCGCGATCACTAGCAGCAGAATAATACCGATGGCCCAGAGGAAGCCGCCTTTTTTCTTGGGCGGGGTCTTTGGATGCAGCATCTTATCCAGCATGAAGGGGTCGCTGATTATGGATCTGTCTTCTTCTTGTTCGCTGTCATCCTCGTAAGGCGTTGCGTCATCCATTTCATCTAGGGTTGCAGCAATGTCTGGTTCCGTCCCTGCATAGGCGTCTTCCTGAAGGGTCGATCTGGCCTCATAGCGCTCAAGTTCCTTCAGCACCGCTGACAGGTCGTCCTCCATCTCCTCTTCCGGTTCTAACTGGATGGGAGGTACTGCGGATTCGTCATCCTTATCTTGATCCCAATCGTTCGATATCTTGGCCTTCAGCTCGGAGAATTCCGCCAGGTCTGCCTCTGACATAAAGTCTGTGACCGTTTCCGGGGGTGTCTGTTGTGGTAGCCCAGGAGTGGAGGGTTGTGCCGGTGCTTGCAGATGTTCCAGGGCATTAAAGACGTGATGGCAGCGGGAGCAGCGCACCTGGCCGTTGGCCGCACGCAGTTGGCCGTCATTGACGGAAAACTTGGTTTTGCACTCTGGGCACTGGGTTTGCACTGGAAGCTGAATCCGTTTAGTTGCTGTTTGATTCTAGACCTAATGAAAGGACCTATTCTGCCATAAATTGCGGTGGATGCTATATCTTAGCGGCACTGTCCATATAGTAGCACCCATCCTGCTTCGCTAATGGGTGTTTGTATAGAGAACTCGTCCTCAAAAGCGGCAATAACCGCATCTGCCTGTTCTTCCAGGATGCCGGACAGGATTATCTGGCCACCACTTTTGGTGTGACGGGCAAACAGCGGTTTAAGTTCAATCAGGGTGGCGGCCAGGATGTTGGCCAGGGTGACGTCTGCCATGGTCTCCAGCGGTTGTTCGCTGTGGAGTATGGTCAATCCCCGCTGTATGTGGTTTTTCTCTGCGTTGTCCGCCGTGGCCTCTAAGGCCTGGGGGTCATGGTCGATTGCCACCACCTCTTTGGCCCCGAGCATCAGGGCGGCGATGGAGAGTATGCCAGAGCCGCAGCCGAAATCTATGACGCTCTTCCCTGCTATGTCTGCCTGATCCAGCCATTTGAGGCAGAGCGCGGTGGTGGGGTGGGTGCCGGTGCCGAAGGCCAGTCCGGGGTCTAGTTGCACCGTGATCGCATGGGGGTCGTCCGGGATCTGGCCATCTGGGGCGATCCACAGGTGCTGGCCGAAGCGCATGGGGTGAAAGTCGTCCAGCCATACCCGCTCCCATACCTGGTCGGCCAGACGTTCTACCGTCAGACCCATGCCAGGGTCCGGTTGCAGTTGTTCCCGTATGTGCTGAAGCAACTGTTCTTGGTTGCTGTCTTCCGGGAACAACCCTGTCACCCTGGTTTGGCTCCAGAGCGGAGTCTCTCCCGGGGCCGGTTCCAGCATGGGCTCATCCTCGGCATCCTCCATGGTTACAGAGAGTGCCCCCATGCCTTCGAACATAAGTTCTACCAGCGGGGCCCTTTCCCTGGCGGTGGTGAGGTGTATCTGTAGCCACATGATGTTAAGGCCTAAGGCGTATGCCCTCTATCAAAGCCCCAGCTTCTTTTCCAGATAGTGAATGTTGGTGCCACCCACAGCAAAATTGCCGTCATCCATGATCTCCTGTTGCAGTGGTATGTTGGTCTTGATCCCGCCTATCACCATCTCGGACAGGGCTATCTGCATGCGCTTCAAGGCGCTTTCGCGGCTGTTGCCGTGGGTGATCAGCTTGCCGATCATGGAGTCATAGTAAGGCGGTACCATGTAACCGTTGTAGATATGGGAATCGACCCGCACCCCGGCGCCACCTGGTAGATGCAGTTGCGTGATGCGTCCTGGGCTGGGGAAGAAGTTCTTGGGATCTTCCGCATTGATGCGGCACTCAATGGCGTGGCCGTTGATCTTTATATCCTCTTGCCGGTATGAGAGTTTCTCTCCGGATGCGATGCGCAGTTGTTCCTTGACGATATCCACGCCGGTGATCATCTCGGTGACCGGGTGTTCCACCTGCACCCTGGTGTTCATCTCGATGAAGTAGAACTCACCGTCCTGATACAGAAATTCGAAGGTGCCGGCGCCACGGTAGCCGATCTGGCGACAGGCCTCGGCGCAGCGTTCGCCGATCTTGTTTCGCAGCTCCTCGCTGATGCCTGGTGCGGGGGCCTCTTCCACCACCTTTTGATGGCGGCGCTGCATGGAACAGTCGCGTTCGCATAGATGGATGGCGTTGCCGTGGGTATCGGAGAGTACCTGAAATTCCACATGGCGCGGATTTTCCAGAAACTTCTCCATGTACACGGTAGGATTACCGAAGGCGGCTCCGGCCTCGGCCTTGGTCAGGGAGATGGAGTTAAGCAGGGTGGCCTCGGTGTGCACCACGCGCATGCCGCGTCCACCACCACCGCCGGCGGCCTTTATGATTACCGGATAGCCGATCTTGGCGGCCATCGCCATGATCTCATCCTTGTCATCCCCCAGCGGCCCGTCTGAGCCGGGTACGGTCGGGACACCGGCCTTTTTCCTCCTCTCGATGGCGGTGGTCTTGTCGCCCATCAGGCGGATGGTGTCGGCAGTGGGACCCACAAAGGTGAAGCCGCTCTGTTCCACCCGTTCGGCGAAGTCGGCGTTTTCGGAGAGAAAGCCATAACCGGGATGAATGGCAGTGGCGTCGGTCACCTCTGCGGCGCTGATGATGGCAGGGATCTGCAAATAGCTTCCGGTGGATGGGGCCGGGCCGATGCATACGGTCTCGTCGGCAAACTTGACATGCATCAGGTCACGGTCCGGCTCGGAGTGGACGGCCACCGTCTTGATGCCCAGTTCACGGCAGGCCCGTAGGATGCGCAGGGCGATCTCGCCCCGGTTGGCAATAACGACTTTTTCTATCATGGCGGGACCCGTTAACCGATGATGAACATGGGTTGGTTGAATTCCACCGGTTCTCCGTTCTCCACCAGGATCTTTTTGACCGTTCCCGACTTGTCCGATTCGATCTGGTTGAGGATCTTCATGGCCTCTACGATGCACAGGGTATCGCCAGCACTTACCTGGTCGCCTTCCTCCACGAATGGCTTGGCGTCTGGTGATGGCGCCCGGTAGAAGGTGCCGACCATGGGCGACTTGATCTGATGCCCGCTGATCTCTGCCGGTGTCTCTGCGGGTGCAGCAGCTGGGGCGGCTACGGGTGCAGCCATCGGGGCCGCTATGGGTGCTGCTACCTGGGCCGCTACTGCGACCTGGGATGCCCGACTGATGCGTACCGATTCCTCGCCTTCGTGTATTTCGATCTCTGCGATATCTGATTCTTCAAGCAGTTCGATTAATTTTTTTACCTTGCGGATATCCATCGTCTATTGTCTCTTGTTTGTTAAAGCGGTTGGGCGCGCAATGCGCTATTTATTAATATGATTAATTGCAGCCTGGAGGGCCAGTTCGTAGCCTTGGACCCCAAGGCCACAGATAACGCCGAGGGCGATATCGGAAAAATATGAGTTTTGGCGAAATCCTTCCCGGGTGTGGATATTGGAAATATGCACCTCGATAAAGGGGATCGCGACTCCTAGCACGGCGTCGCGCAGGGCCACACTGGTATGGGTAAAGGCGGCCGGATTGAAGATCAGAAATGCGGTTCCGGTCTCGTTGGCCTTGTGCAGTTCGGAAATCAGCTCGTGTTCGGCGTTGCTTTGCAAAAAGGTCAGGGAGTGTCCGGCCTGATCACAAATCGCGGTGAGTTTTGCCCGGATATCTGCCAGGGTCTCGCTGCCGTAGATCTCCGGTTCGCGTGTTCCCAGTAGGTTCAGGTTAGGGCCGTTCAGCACCAGGATATTAGCCATGATAGTGTTTTCCGTTTGCCTGATCTGGCGGGATTCCGGTTTCTGTCTGGCCGGTAGCTCCGCCGTAAATACAGTGAGGATTGGATTTTGCCCGGAGTATTGTGGCTTGTCCAGTTTTTCGCAAGATAAGACCAGATGGCGTCAAGTTGCCAGCATATTTCCGACTATTTCCCTAAGGGGAATTGACTTATAGCAGTGTTTTTACTAGCCGTTCCAGGTCGTTTTTGCTGATTTTGCCGGGCTGGGCATACCTGGTCTTGCCTTGTTGGTCGAAGATCGCGGTATAGGGTAGGGTGGAGATGCGGTTGCCCATCTTTTTACCCAGTTCCATGGCATCATCCACGCCGATGATTACCGGGAAGTTGATGCCTTGATCCCGCATGAATTTCTTTGCCTGTTCCTGGTCGTCTATCGCCACCCCTATTACCTGCACCCCTTGGGATGAATATTGCTCCTGAAGTTTTATCAGATCCGGCATCTCCTCCAGGCAGGGCGGGCACCAGCTGGCCCAGAAGTTTACAATCAGGATCTTGCCCCGCCAATCCCCGCTGTTTCTGGTGTTGCCAGCGGTATCCTGCATGGAAAAGCTGGGGAGTTGCTCCGGTAGGATCTTGGGGGCGGGTAGCGCCTGGGTGGTTGCCGGTTGGTGCTGCAAGCCAAACCAGATGGTTGTTCCAACTACTAGCGTCATGGCCAGGATGATTGAGATCTTTTTTTGGTTCATCGGTGGTTACTACTTTGCAGCTCGTTCCACATAGGCGGAAAATTTGTCTGCGGGCATAAAACCCACTACACGTAGGTTCTTGAGTTCCTTCCCGCTGCGGTCAAAGAACATGATGCTGGGCGGTCCCGGCATGCCAAATCTGCCTTGGAGCAGGGCCTTGTCGGTGGCGTCGTTGGCGGTTACGTCTGCTCGTAATAGCACGAAGCCCTCCAGTGCCTTTATTACTTTTGGATCGCTAAAGGTGTAGCGTTCCATCTCTTTGCAGACGGTACACCAGTCGGCGGAGAAATCCAGCATCACCGGTCTGTTCTGGGTGGATGCGGCCGCGATCTCACGATCCAGGTCCGCTTCACTCTTGATGAGCCTAAATGGGAGTTGCGGTTGTGGTGCTGCGCCTTGCAACAGACTGGAGCCGCGCAGTGGCTGGAGCGGGTCACTGCCACCAGCGGCGGCCCCCAGCAGGATAAAGGCGCCGTAGAGAAGCAGGATCACACCAAGCCCTTTCCAGAGTTTTTGCCAGCCTGAGGCGGTGGTCGTTAGCCTAAGCAGTGCGCCCATGTAGATGCCAGATATTACCAGCAGTGTCCCCCACAGGATCATGGATACGGCGCTGGGTATTACCCGTTCCAGCATGAGTATGGCCACCGCCAGCAGGGCCACGCCGAACACACGCTTCACGGCATTCATCCATCCGCCCGCCTTGGGTAGCAATTTTCCGACCGAGGTGCCTAAGGCTAATATAGGTACACCCATGCCTATGCTTAGGGCAAACAGCGCAGTGCCACCCAAGATGGGGTCGCCGCTTTGGCCTATGACCAGTATGGCCGCGGCTAGGGCCGGAGCTACGCAGGGACCGACGATCAATGCGGATAGTGCGCCCATGATGGCGGCGCCGATCATGGTCCCACCTTGCTGTTTGTTGCTGATTTCGGTAAGTCTGCTCTGTAGGCTGCTGGGAAGTCGCAGCTCGAAAAAGCCGAACATGGACAGGGCCAGTAGCACAAAGATCCCGGCGAAGCTGCCGAGTATCCATGGGTTTTGGAAACTGGCCTGTAGGTTGGCACCGAACAGTCCGGCCAGTACACCGGCAATGGTGTACACGATAGCCATGGCCAGCACATAGACCAGGGAGATGCTGAATGCCTTGGCGGTGGTGATCTTATTACCCTGACCGACGATGATGCCGGATAGGATCGGGATCATGGGGAAGATACATGGGGTCAGGGCCAGACCCAGGCCAGCCAGGAAGAATATGCCACTTATCAACCAATAGTTGCCGCCCTTGAGTATGGAGACCAAGCTATCTAATTCAGAGACTGGATCTGTCGTCGTGCTGACGGCGCTGGGGGCGATAGCGGTGGCTGCATCGGCTGGCGGCAAATCCAGAGTGATTCGCTTGGTCTGAGGCGGATAACAGAATCCGGCATCAGCACAGCCCTGGTACATGATCTCCAGGGTTATGCTGGTGGCAGCCTTGTTGGTCCTGATGAGCGGCAGCGGCAGGTCGAGTTCATGGTGGTATATGGGCAGATCACCAATGGTGCCGTCCGGGCGTAGCGCATCCTTTTTTATTTCGGCTGGAGGCAGTTGGTATTTGCCCAGAGAGATCCCGTCGCCCTCTGTCTTGGTGATGCGTATGCGCTCTTGATAGAGATAAGTGCCTGCAGCAATCTCCCACTTTAGCCGCAGCAGATGTGGAGTTTCTACCTGGGTGCTAAGTATGTAAGCCTGTTCCGGAGGGATTATTTCTTCCCCATCCCCCGAGAGGATGGACTGAAGGCTGGAGGAGTCTCCTCCCTTTCCAAAGAGCTCCAGGGCGGTCGCTGTGCCGGTGAGAAGAGTGAAAAGCGCGCCGAATATAAGAAGTAAAAAACTGTTGCGAGTTACTTGTGAGTGCATTGGTCTATCCAACCAAGGTAATTCTGCAGACCATTTTCAATAGGGACTGTTACTACCGCCGGAAGTTCATATGGGTGTGTGGATAGAATGGCTTGCTCTAACTCTTCATATCTGGAATTGGTGGTCTTTATGAACAGCATATACTCTTCGGAAGTCTCTATATCGCCCTGCCATCTGTACACGGATGTGATCGGTGAAGATATATTTACGCAGGCGGCCAGACCGTTTCTCACCAGGTGGTTTGCTATACGGTCTGCGCTTTCCCTGTCGGGGCAGGTGCAGAGGACAATAATGGCGTTGGTATTCATAGGTGAAAGATACAGGATCGGCTCCCGGGTAGTAAAGTATGCCGGTCTTGTGCCCATAGTTGGGAAGGCGTAAGCTTTTTCCGCATGAATCCGTTGCTATTGTTTTTATCGTTGTTTGTAGGCATTCCTTTGCTGGAGCTCTATTGGCTGATAGAGGTTGGTTCTTATATTGGCGCTATCCCTACTATTGCCTTGACGGTGTTTACTGCGGTACTTGGGGGGTTGTTGGTGCGTATGCAGGGGCTGGCGACCGCTATCAAGGTGCAGAAATCCATGGCCATGGGCGAGGTCCCGGCCATCGAGATGCTGGAAGGTATGGTGCTTCTGGCCTGCGGTTTTCTGTTGCTGCTGCCTGGGTTTATTACCGACATTGTGGGGTTTGTTGCCCTGGTGCCTGCTATTCGCAAATGGGCCATATTGGCCTTTTTACGGCGGGCACAGATCATACAGCCTACCCCGCATACCCATAATGAGGCCGAAACGCGCCATACCAATATCATCGAAGGGGAGTTCCGGCGCGATGATGACTAGATCCCAAGCAGTTCTTTGATCTGATACCAGGCCATACCAAGGTATTCATGTAGCGCCAGATAGCTGGTCCTTAGGGCTATGGAACTCGGTAGCCAGTTTCTGGCCATGTCGTCACTAGAATTCTGTTTGCCGTTGGAGAAGATAGTGGGCGCGGCTATTGCGTCGATACCATGCTGTGTAAATACCCGCATGGCGCGTGGCATGTGCCAGGCATGGGTGACCAGTGCGACTTTTTTTATCCCATTGGCAGCCAATACGCCTTTGGTGTTTTGGGCGTTTTCCCAGGTGGTTTTGCTCTGGTCTTCCGTGGCCAGGACCTGGCAGCCAAACTCCTCTTTGAGTACCTGACCGGCCAGTTTGGCCTCGGAAGGCTTTGTTTTATCCATATTGCCACCGGATACGATGATCGGCAGATTGGTTCTTTTTTGCAGCCAGGCCGCGTATCGTACCCGTTCCAGGAGTTCACCTTTGATGGTGTCACCGCCATATTCCGGTCCTTCCTCATAGAGGTCTCCACCCAGTACCACAATGGCTTCCGTCTTGGCGGCCAGGATCTCCTCCGGTGTGACGAATACATACCGTTCCAGTCCGGCCATCAGGTTGGTGGATATGGCGGGTGTGCTTAGCAGATAAAACGCCGCCAGGGTCAGGGCTAGCAGGAGTTTGCCGAATACTTTTCTTATGAATAACAACGAGATAAATAGTAGCAGTATTAGTCCGCCAGGCGGAAGTAACAGGGACTTCAGGATGATTTCGGTTTCATGATCCATTGTTTTACCTCAACCGCTTTATATTTGTTTATTGCTTTAAGATGTGTTCAGCCTGCATGTCAGCATGATAAGAGGAGCGCACCAGCGGGCCGCTTGCCACATTTGAGAAGCCCATATTCTCTCCGATCTGTTTTAGGCGATCAAACTCCCCAGGCTCCACAAAGCGCTCCACCGGCAGGTGGTCGCGACTTGGTTGCAGATATTGTCCCAGGGTAAGCATGTTGCACCCATGTTCCCTCAGGTCACGCATCACCTGTTCCACCTCTGTGATGGTCTCCCCCAGTCCCAGCATCAGGCCGGACTTGGTTGGCACCTGGGGATGACGCTCGGCAAACATCCGGAGCAGATTTAACGAGCCTGCATAGTCGGCCCCAGGGCGGCATTGTTTGTACAGGCGCGGGACTGTTTCCAGGTTGTGGTTGAACACATCCGGCTGTATTTGATTAAAAGATTCCAGGGCGATCTGTTCGCGCCCACGGAAATCCGGCGCCAGTATCTCGATCGACAACCCCGGGTTGATCCGGCGCAGTTCGCGGATGCAGTCGGCGTAGTGTCCGGCCCCACCGTCACGAAGATCGTCCCGATCGACAGACGTTATCACCACGTATCGCAGTTGCATTATCCTTACAGCGTCGGCGAGTTGTGTAGGTTCCTCTGGGTCCAAGGGTTGCGGTGCGCCGTGGGCGACATCGCAGAATGGACAGCGTCTGGTGCAGATGTCTCCCATGATCATAAATGTGGCGGTGCCGTGATTGAAACACTCTCCCAAGTTGGGACATGCCGCCTCCTCACATACCGAGCTAAGGTTGTGATCCCGCAGGATGCGTTTGATCTTGCTTACGGCTGCACCATTGGCTGCGGTAGCGCGAATCCAAGCAGGCTTGCGTTGGAATTTGGACGTAGGCTGGACTTTTATCGGTATGCGCGCAAGTTTGTCCGCCCCACGTTGATGGGTTTCCGGGGTGTGGCGGGATGGGGCAGAGTCATTGTTTTTGCTGTTCATAGGGCGGATTGTAGCGCCGCATAGGATTTATTTCCTGTTGTAAATAGTGGTTGTGGTAAGAGATTAATGCAGGAAAAAGGCTTTTGTTAGCAAATTTCTTGGTGTTATGCTTATTGGTTCACGCCCTTGCCCAAAGAGCAATTCAGAAAGGTATTGGCTTAAGATATCAAATCTACGTATAAAAGTTCTGGAGGATTCAAGATAATGGCAGATCCAATTCGAGTCGCAGTTTCCGGTGCCGCCGGACAGATTTCCTATAGCCTGTTATTCCGCATAGCTTCGGGTGAAATCTTCGGGGCAGACCGGCCAGTGCATCTGCATCTGCTTGAGATCCCACAGGTGATGGACAAATTGGAAGGTGTCGCCATGGAGCTAATTGATTGCGCCTTCCCGACCCTGGCCGAGATAAAGATGTTCGATGATGCCAATAAGGCCTTCGATGGTATCAATCAGGCCTTCTTGGTCGGTTCCAGGCCGCGGGGGCCGGGTATGGAACGGGCTGATCTGATCAAAGTAAATGGCCCTATCTTTGTGGGGCAGGGAGAGGCCTTGAACAGAGCCGCGGACGACGTGCGCTGCATGGTGGTTGGCAACCCGGCCAACACCAACTGTCTGATCGCAATGAATAATTCTGACGTACCTAACGACCGCTTCTCCTCCATGATGCGTCTGGACGAAAATCGGGCTAAGAGTCAATTGGCGGCCAAGGCCGGGGTGCCGGTTGCCGAGGTCAGCAACGTAACAATCTGGGGTAATCACTCTAACAACCAGTATCCGGATTTTGAGAATGCCAAGATTGGTGGCAAGCCAGCCGTAGATGTGATCAATGATGAGGCTTGGCTAAGAGACACATTTATTCCAACCATACAAGAGCGTGGCGCTGCTGTTATCAAGGCTCGCGGGGCTTCCAGCGCCGCCTCAGCCGCCAATGCCGCCTTGGATCACGTCAAGTCTCTGATCACCCCAACCAAGGAAGGAGATTGGTGTTCCGCCGGAGTCTGTTCCAACGGCGAATATGGTGTTGATGCCGGATTGATGTTTGGTTTTCCGATCACTTCTACCGGTAAAGGGGACTGGAAGGTGGTGGAAGGACTCGCCATGTCCGACTGGGCTAGGTCCCAGTTCGAGATCACCCTGAATGAGTTACGTAGTGAGCGCGAAGTGGTTAAAGATCTTCTGAAGGGCTGATTCGCCAGTAAGCTATGTGGCAACAACAAACGGGCCGAAGAGCGATCTTCGGCCCGTTTTCTGTTCCACTCACGGCAAGCTAGGATAGTTGGTAAGTTTTGATCCTATTTGTGGGTCAGCATCCAGGCGATGACCTTTTTGATGTCTTCAATGGGTGCCGGGCTTGCTGGCATAGCGATATCGCCCCATACCCCCTTGCCTCCTGCCTGCACCTTCGCAGCCAGTTCCTCAACTATACCTGGTTGCCCTGCATATTTTGCGGCCATGTCTTTAAACGACGGGCCTATCAGCTTGGCGTCTGCCTTGTGGCATGCCATGCATCCAGAACTCGTTGCGGTGGCCTGATCTGCAAAGGCATGGGAGGAGATAAGGAATGCGACCGCACTCAACAGTATTAGGTACATTTTCATAATATCGTCTCTCCGGTTACTCAGTTGTTTAAGGCGCCTTGATTTATCCATTTTTCAATGGCGCCGGTCTCCTGGGCAGACATGGGTTCCTTTGAATGCGGCATCTGAATGGACTTATGCACCTTGCCGGAAACCAGTCTGTACAAAGAGCTTGAAAGGGCGTCGCCAGCTACAATGACAGGGCCGAATTTAGTGCCTTTCATTAGGTTGTCATAGGAGTCAACAAGAAACTTGGTCTGCTCGGCTCCAGTCCCGCCGGGCAGATGACATTCGGCACAATGCTTATCTATGATGGGTTTGATGTCGGTTTTGTACGAAACCGGTTGTTGTTCGGAACTGCATCCAGAAATGATTGCGATCGCGCAAACCGCCGTAAATGTCTTAAAAACGTGTTTTCTCATGCTAGCTGCTCCATCCAATTGTTCTTTAATTTAGTTGGTAAATTTTGTCATTTCCGTAAACTATTGCGGCAGTTATTTGGAAATATTTAGTATTTTTTTTCGCGCATCTCCCTTCCTTTGGTATGGCCTTTTTTGCGCTGTTTGGCAGGGCGTATATACCCGCTTGATAGGCCGGATAGATGAATAGTGGCCGGTTGCAATAAATTTCATGAAATAACTAAAGAAACCTATGAGTGGGCCGATAGATAGCCCAGAGTAGATTATTTCCTATAATTATTTTCAGCAGGTATAAACTGCAGGAGATATGGTCTATGACCAGCAGTAATAAGAACACCACAGGGTCGTCCCTTTCCGTTGGCATCAAGATAGATCTTGCCTTGGTTGTCCTTTTCTCAATAGTGTTAGTGACGGCATCCGCATACCGGTATAACAGCCAAAAGTCATTGATCGAAGAGATAGTTCAGGATCAATCGAATCTTATGGCGGATTCCTATTTTGATAACGTAAATACCTTGATGTTGACCGGCGGAATGGCCAATAAAGAGATCGCCAGGAAGAAGCTGACCTCTAGAGAAGAGGTCTTGGACGCCTACATTGTGCGAGGTCAGGGCGTTGTTAGCGCCTATGGACAGGGAGCGGGCCCCAATACCGTTAAGGACGAGCTGGACAAGCGTGGGATGAGTGGTGAAAAGATAGATCTTATATCTGAGACGCCTGATGGGCGGGTGTTAAGCGTGGTGTTGCCCATGCGGGCATCCAAGGATTCTCGTGGGACAAACTGCCTGATGTGCCATGTTGTCCCGGAAGGGGAAGTATTGGGAGCGGTAAGGGTGGATTATTCACTCAAGGCGATGGATGACCTGATATTTAAAGAGATCATGAAGGACCTTGGCATTAATGCAACGTTTTTTGTGATAGCCCTCGTCATTGTTAGTTTGATTCTCAAAAGGCTGGTGATTCGGCCGCTGCATAAGGTTACCGACATAGTCAATCTGGTGGAAAAGGACTCCAATCTTAGTCATCGGATAGAACTGGATTCCCGAGATGAGTTGGGTAATCTGGGTAAGGCAATAAACGTTATGCTGAGCAAGTTTGAGCACATTATTGATAACGTTACTCAGACTACAGACAAGCTTGTAGGCGAGTCACAGAGGCTTGCTCAGATTACTGAACGCAGTATTGACGGTGCTCGCAAGCAGCAGAGAGAGACGGAGCAGGTTGCTACTGCCATGACCGAGATGGAGCAGACCGCAGCCAACGTGGCGCAGAATGCCTTAAAGGCAGCCAACTCTTCGCAAGAGGCGGATAAACGGGCCATCGAAGGGAGTACGGTTGTCAATAATGCGGTTAATACTATCAATGCACTTGCGGATGAGGTGGCCGAGGCGTCCAGGGTTATTCAGAGGCTTGAGGAGGACAGCGAGGGTATTGGCAGGGTGGTTGAGGTGATTACCAATATCGCCGAACAGACCAACTTGCTCGCCCTTAATGCGGCGATTGAGGCGGCTCGGGCTGGTGAGCAGGGTAGAGGGTTTGCCGTAGTGGCGGATGAGGTTAGAACCCTGGCTACCCGCACCCATGAGTCGACCCAGGAGATTCAATCTATGATTGAGAGCCTGCAGCATCAGGCGCGCGGAGCGGTTACGGTAATGGATCGCAGTCGCGAAAAGGCTGATGCCAGTGTTTCTGAAGCGGCCCGGGCCGGTGCAGTTTTGACTGAAATTACCGCAGCGGTAGGCACCATAACCGAAATGAACAATCAAATTTCGGTTGCGGCCAGTGAGCAGAGTGCTGTATCTGTAGAGATGAGTAGGAATGTGGTCAATATTAATGATGTGGCCGATGATACTACGCAGAACTCTGAATCTATCGCCCAGGCCAGTGACGCCCTATCAGAGCTGGCGGCAAGTCTGCAAGTGTTGGTAGGTCAGTTTAGAACCTGATATCTGTTGTCAGGTGATAAAAGGCCATTCAGCGGTTGCTGGATGGCCTTATCGTTATTTCAGCCGATTCTCTATGCCGGAGCTTAATTGTCTGCTTATTTGTTCCAAACTTTCCCCTATGGCGAGGTCTTTCGTCTGGGTTACCTCTAGCCCTGGATAGCCACAGGGATTGATGCGTTGGAATGGTTCCAGGTCCATATCGACATTCAGGCTGAGGCCGTGAAAGCTGCAGCCTCGGCGCACCCGCAGTCCGAGAGCAGCGATCTTTCTGTTTTCTACATATACCCCTGGCGCCCTGGGTAAGGTGTGGGCTGCTATGTCATATTGGCGGAGCAGGTCTATAACTGCATCCTGCAGTAGCTCTACCATCTTGCGCACCCCGATACCGGCGCGGCGAAGATCATACATGACGTAGGCCACAAGTTGTCCGGGGCCATGGTAGGTTACCTGGCCGCCACGGTCGGTCTGGATGACAGGGATGGAGCCTGGATTCAGTAGATGTTCTTTCTTGCCAGCCATCCCCAGGGTGAAGACAGGAGGGTGTTCCAGCAGCCAGAGTTCATCCTGGGTCTGTTCGGTTCTGCCTTCGGTGAAGGTCTGCATCTCATGCCAGACTTTGGCATAGTCCCTCAGGCCAAGTTGTTTTATGCGGAATCCCTGCGGTGCCTGGTTCATCGTTGGGATGGTTACAGGCTCATCAGAACCAGTTCATGGTCGGTCAGGTCCTGGTAGATGGAGTCCAGTTGGCGTTTGCTGGTCGCGTTGATGGTTACGGTGACGGAGAGATATTTACCGCCATTGCTGGCCCTGGTTTGTACCGCGCCTTCTCCGAAATCCGGGGCGTGACGGCGCACAATCTCCACCACCAATGCGTCGAATTCATCGGTGGCCAGCCCCATGGCCTTGATAGAGAATTCGCAGGGGAATTTTAATAGTGTCTCTTCTTCTGACATGGTCTGATTGTTTATTCTTCCAGCCCTTGTTTGATCCTCTCTTTGTAGTCAGCGTAGAGGGTGGACATACGTTGGTACATGGCCCCAGGCTTGGATCCTGATATTGGCTTATTGTTAAGGCTGACCACCGGCATGATCTCCTTGGTGGAACTTGTTAGCCAGACCTCGTCGGCGCTCCATAGTTCCTCTTCCTGTATGGCCCGTTCTTGGTAGGGTATGCCATTCTTTTCTGCAAGCTCCAGGATCAGATCACGGGTGATACCGGGTAACAGGAGGTTGCTCTTGGGAGGGGTTATCAATACGCCTTGCGAGATGATGAACAGGTTGCTTGCGGAACCCTCCATTGCCGCGCCATCGCGAATGAGTATGGCCTCAATCGCGTCGGCCTCCAGTGCCTGCTGCTTAAGCAGGACATTGGCCAGCAGGGTGGTCGCCTTAATGTTACAGAGACGCCAGCGCACGTCATCCAGGGTGATGGCGGCAATGCCCACATCTTCTTTTGGGAGCTGTTTGATGGGGGACGCCATGGCGAAGACCGTGGGTTCCAGGTCATCCGGAATGGCGTGATCACGCTTTTCTGCCGCGCCGCGGGTTACCTGCAAGTAGATGGATTGGTCATCCTGATCCGGATGTTGTTGTATCAGACGTTCCAGAACCGATCTCCACTCATCCTCGTTCAATGGATTGTCCATGCCGATGGCGCGCAGGCCGTTACTCAGTCGTTCCAGGTGGTGTGGTAGACGGAACAGGCGGCCATTGTAGGCCGGGATCACCTCATAGATACTGTCGCCGAACAGAAAGCCCCGGTCCAGGACGGAGATCTTGGCATCCTTGAGGGGGAGAAAACTACCGTTTAGATATACCTGTTCACTCATTTCTATTCAAACCTGCGTAATATGCTGTCTTTAATTCTTGTCCAGAGTCCGCCTTGGGCCACATCTTGCAACGCGACCAGTGGGGCCTCTGCGTATGGTTCTCCATCCAGGGTAACTACGATCTTTCCAACCTGCTGGCCTTTGTTTATGGGGGCCTCCATGGGAGAGGTTAGGCTTAGCTGGGCCTTTAGGTTCTGATATTGTCCGCGCGGGATGGTTACATAAAGATCCTGTTGCAGACCCTGGGCCAGTTGCTCCTGGTCGCCCATCCAGATCCTGGATTTGTTCAGGGCGGTCCCTGCCTGGTAGATGCGGTGGGTCTCAAAGTGCTGGAAGCCATAATTCAACAGAGACTGGCTGATGGTAGCCCTGGCCTCCATGCTCTCTGTGCCCAGGACCACGCTGATCAGACGCATGCCGTCGCGTTTCGCCGATGCCACCAGGCAGTATCCGGCATTGTCGGTGTGCCCGGTCTTGATCCCGTCTACTGACTTGTCGCGCCACAATAGCTTGTTGCGATTAAGTTGCTTGATATCGTTGTAGGTGAACTCTTTCTCTGCGTATATGGCATAGTGTTCCGGGAAGTCGCGGATGGTCGCTAGCGACATCATGGCTATGTCATACGCGGTGGTGAGGTGTTCCGGGTCTGGCATACCGGTGCTGTTGGCGAAGTGTGTGTCCTTCATGCCAAGTTCCTGTGCGTGCCTATTCATCATCTGCACGAACGCCTCTTCACTACCGGCCGTGTGTTCCGCCAGGGCTACGCTGGCATCGTTTCCAGATTGGATGATCATACCTTTCAGCAGTGTTTCTACGTCGATACTCGCTCCGGCCTCAATAAACGTGCGGGAACCTGCCATACGCCAGGCCTTGTCACTTACAATCGCCTTGTCGCTCAAAGAGATAGTGCCATTCTTGATCTCGGTCATAACCGTATAGGCGGTCATTATCTTGGTGATGCTGGCCGGCTCCAGACGTTGGTGAGCATTTTTCTCCGCTAGGATTTGCCCGGTGTCGAAGTCCATGAGGATATAGCTGTTTGCCGCCAGTCCGGGCGGAGGCGTGATGCGTACCGCGGAAAGCACATCGCCGGTTAGGGCGATGCCTAAGAGTAACAGGGCGAAAATGTATGGTTTTTTACTAAAAAATAACACGTCAAACAGACTCCTATGGTCTTGTTCATATGCGATCTGGCAATTTTTTGAATGCTTTGTGGGGCGGTGACATCGGCGGTATTTTACCTTGGCCATGTTTAGATCGAAACATCCTGCGCCCAAACAAATCATTCTATGATCATGTGCATGTCACTGATACCGAGTTGGGCCAGTTGCATACTGACCGCATCTGCCTGTTCGATGCTGTACATCGGACCCACCTGTACCCGGTATAGCATCTGGTCATAGCTCGGTACGGTCTGGATACGGACCTGGTTTTTCATGGGGCCGCTTAGTCGTTGCAGCAATCTTTCGGCGTTGCTGCGATCAACAAAGGCCCCTACCTGCAGAAACAGGGTGGCATTGCCATGGATGGCTATATTGTTTCTGGTGGGTCTGGGCAGGCCCTGAGACGGATCGAGCGCCTCAACCTCTACCAATCCGGTGCCGGTTGCGGCTACTCCCAGTTTGGTGGCTGCGGCATAGGAGAGATCAATCAGGCGATTATCGTGAAAGGGGCCGCGGTCATTCACCTTTACTATGACCTGGACCCCGTTTCGTAGATTGGTCACCCGAACATAGGTGGGGAGTGGCAGGGTCTTATGGGCGGCGGTCATGGCATACATGCTGTAGGTCTCGCCGCTGGAGGTACGCTGGCCGTGGAATTTGGTGCCATACCATGAGGCGATGCCACGCTCTTTATAGCCACGGCTGTCATTCATCACATGGTAGGTGCGGCCCAGCACGGTGTAACTGCTGGGGTTGCCGCTACGACTGCGGGGTTCCGCTTTGGGTACGGCGTCTTGGATCTTGGATATGTCCATGCTGCCGGACGGAGCGCCATCGCTGCCACCCCTAGGGCCGCTGAATGTGGGCAAGAGGCTGCAGCCCCCGAGCAGTGCCGTCAGGATAAGGGTGATTATGGAACATAAAGGGGTCTTGATATGGTTAGCCATTGTTTTCTTTTTGTGCCTTGCGCTGGTCCAATATCTTCTGGCTGAGTTGATATACAGCCATAGCGTAGTGGTTGTTTTTGTTATAGCGGGTGATTACGTAAAAATTGTGAAATCCCAGCCAGAACTCCATTCTACCATCAGCGCCAAGCTGGATAAGGTTGCATTTGGTGTAAACCGGGAGGGATTTTGTTGTTGTAACCCCTGCCTTTGACAGTTCTTCAATGGTCGTGGTCGGTTTAAACCATTGGTTCAGATGTTGTTGGTAGTATCCGCCGTCTACCTGGGCGGGGAGCGCCACCAGTTCGCCCATGCGCCAGCCGTGGATATGGTAATAGTTGGCGACACTGCCGATGGCGTCCGCAGTATTGTTTAGTAGATCCCGCTTGCCATCACCGTCGAAGTCTACGGCGTAGGCCCTGTAACTACCTGGCATGAACTGAGGTTTGCCGATCGCCCCGGCATAGGAGCCGTGAGTGTTCTCCGGATCAATGTCCTCTTCGCTCAATAACAGTATGTACGCCTCAAGTTGCCTGCGGAACATATCTTGCCGTTCTGGATATGTGAAGGCGAGGGTTGATAGTGCGTCCAGGACTAGGTGTTTGCCCATGAAGCGGCCATATTTTGTCTCGACCCCAATGGTGGCGATGATAATCTGGGGCGGTACGCCGTAAACCTTCTCGGCCTTCTTGAGTATATCGGCGTGTTTGTTCCAAAACTCCACGCCGCCCTTGATGCGTTCCTCAGTGACAAACAGGGGCTGGTATATATGCCAGGGTTTGGCCTCGTAGGGGTGGTTCATGGCGTCCACCACCTCTTGGCTGTAACTGGCCTTGGACATCAGCTCAGTCAGGCTCTGTTTTTCAAAGCCGTGTTTCTCTGACATCTCTGCGACAAATTTGGTTACTTCGCTGGAAAATTTTTCCGGGGAAGGTTTGGCGGCTGAGTTGGCCTGGAGCGATACAGAGATAAGAATGATGCCTGTTAGACAGGCGCTGGCTAGATGGTGTGCGATTGCTGTGACTCTCATGTTTCTCCTAGGTTTGCATCAGCCTTTTATGGGTGTGTACCGACATCAGGATACCGAAACCTGAAAGCAGGGTCACTATCGAAGTTCCTCCGTAACTGATCAGCGGTAACGGAACCCCCACTACCGGCAGAATTCCGGTCACCATCCCGGTGTTGACGAACAGATAGACAAAAAACACCAGGGTTAGTGCCCCGGCCAGCAGCCTGCTGTAACTGTCCTGTCCGTTGGATGCGATATAAAGTCCCCGCAGAATGACAAAAAGGTAGAGTGAGAGCAGCAGCATTACCCCGATAAAACCGAACTCTTCGGAGATAACCGCGAAGATGAAGTCGGTGGTGCGTTCCGGTAGGAACTCCAACTGGGATTGGGTTCCGTTCAGCCAGCCCTTGCCGTACATGCCGCCCGAGCCTATGGCGATCTTGGATTGAATGATGTGATAGCCGCTGCCTAATGGATCACGTTCCGGGTCCAGAAAGGTAAGCACACGGTTGCGCTGATAGTCATGCATGCCCCATTTCCACAGAGCCCAGCCGGAGGGTATGGCCACCAGGGTAATTCCGGTGATAAGCCTCCAACTCAGTCCTCCCAGGAAGAGGACAAACATTCCTGCGACCGCCACCAGAAGCGCCGTTCCCAGATCTGGTTGCACCGCGATTAGCAGTACCGGGGCCGTGATTATTGCCCCGGAGACTAGGATTTTTCCCCAGGATGGCGGTAATGGCTCTTTTACCAGATACCAGGCAGTCATCATTGGTAGGGCCAATTTCATTAGCTCAGATGGCTGAAAGCGAAAGAAACCAAGATCGAGCCAGCGTTGCGCGCCCTTGCCAATCTGTCCCTCTATCAGGACGATTATCAGCAGTAGCATCGCTATGCTGAAGAACGCCGGAGACCAGAAGCGTAGCTTGTGCGGGTCTACTTGGGCCAGAAATAGCATGCCAGCGAATCCTATGCCTAATCTGACGCATTGTCTGATGATCTGTCCAGTATCCTGGCCGCTGGCGCTGTATAGGAATACCAGGCCCAGGCCGCACAGCAGTAGGATGCCAGTGAACAGCGGCAGGTCAAGATGCATCCTGGTGAAGATGCTTTTCTTTTCTTGTGCGTCGTTAATCATTGAGTATTACCCAGCAGGTAAGAGTCCATGATGCGGCGTGCTATTGGGGCGGCAACAGAGCTGCCGTGTCCGCCATTTTCCACGATTACGGCAACGGCTATTTTGGGCTCCTCGGCCGGGGCGAAAGAGATGAAGAGCGCATGGTCGCGCAGTTTCTTCTCGATCTTTTCTTCTTCATAGGTTTCGTCCTGTTTGATGGAGAATACCTGGGCCGTGCCGGTCTTTCCCGCGATCTTGTAAGCGTCGGTGCGGATGACATTCGCAGTACCGTTGGGGCTGTCAATTACGCCGGTCATGGCGTCTATTATATGGTTCCAGTTGCCGATCTTCTCTATCGGCAATCTACGTCTGTTTTGGGGTTTGACGGGCACCGGGTCTTGCGCCTCTGAGGTCTGAATGGCCCGCAGTATCTTTGGGGAATAGCGTATGCCCTTTGCCGCCAGGGTTGCGGTTGCACTGGCCAGTTCCAAGGGGGTAGCGAGGAAGTATCCCTGGCCGATCCCCACGATCAGCGTCTCTCCGGTATACCACTGTTTGCCTTTGCTACGCCGTTTCCACTCCCGGGATGGCAGAAGGCCGCCGATGGCGCCGCTGATGTCTACTTCTGGATCTTCGCCAAATCCGAATCTGCTTAGATAGTCGTGTATCTGGTCAATGCCCAGCTTATTGGCCAGATCATAAAAATAGACGTCGCATGATTCCACGATGGCCTTGCGTATATCCGTGGGTCCATGTCCCCATTTCTTCCAGTCCCGGTATTTGTGTTCATGTCCCGGGAGTTGGAAATAGCCACGGCAGTTCTGTTCCCGTTCCTTGGTGGTGCGTTGCAGTTCCAGTCCCGCCAGTCCCACCAGTGGTTTGGTGGTGGACCCAGGGGGGTAACGGCCTCGCAGTGCCCGGTTAAACAGTGGATTGTCCGGTGAGTCCTGCAGCTCTTGGTAGTCTTTGTTGGAGATGCCGTTTACGAACAGATTGGGGTCAAATCCTGGATTGCTGATCATGGCTAGGATAGATCCGTCGTTCGGATCTATGGCTACTACCGCACCGTTCTCTTCCCCCAGGGCGGCTATGGCCTCGCGCTGCAGTTTTATGTCTAAAGACAGATGTAGGTTTTCCCCCGGCTTGGGTGGCTGGGACTCCAGCACCCTGATAGTTCTTCCCAGGGCGTTTACCTCTACCCGGCGCATGCCTACCTCACCATGCAGCCGCTCTTCATAGAACTTTTCTACCCCGATTTTACCGATGTGGCTGGTGCCACTGTAATTGGAGACGTTTAGTGTCTCCAATTCTTTCTCATTGATGCGGCCGACGTAGCCAAGCACATGGGCCGTCTCTTTTCCCAGGGGATAGGTGCGCAGCAGCTCGGCATTGATCTCAACCCCCGGGAAGCGGTGCCGGTTAATGGCGAAGCTGGCAATCTCTTCCTCGGTAAGTTCCAGTCGAATGGGGATGCTTTGGAAGCGGCGTTTTTGTTTGCGTTGCCTCTCAAAGCGTTTCAGATCGATCTCGCTGATGTCCATAATCTTTTTAAGGCGGGCGATGGTTTGGTCCACATCCTTGACCTGCTCCGGAGTTATCTCCAGGCTGTATATAGGCAGGTTTTGCGCAAGCAATACCCCATTACGGTCATAGATGAGGCCTCTGGTGGGCGGGATGGGCTCTACCCGCACTCTGTTGTCGATAGACTTGGTAGTGAAATGGACGTGATCCAGAAGCTGTAATTTGCCTAGCCGTAATACCAGTATCAACATAAATAGCAGCAGGAAGATTACGGAAACTATACTGCGTCCGGTAAACAGCCTGGCCTCGATGACATGGTCTCTGAAGCTTGTGTGTGACATCAGCGTAAGTGGAGTTGTCGCCCTATTTTACGCAGGGTTAGAAATACCCAGGGCCATAGCAGCATGCCGATAATAGGGGTGGACCAATAGGCTAGAGGCGGCGGCGGTTGGTGGCTGATGCCCATGGCCCAGGTGGTTATCAATGGTTCCAGGAATAGCAGGAGCAGTACAACGACCGACTGCTGCCATAGCGGGAACACTCTTAGCTGGGTGTGCAGCTTGATTACGATGAACGCGACCAGGGACAAGGTTAGGGCATGTTGCCCCGGGAGCGATTCGGTCATCACGTCTACTATTAGTCCCAACATCCAGCCGGACCAGACCCCGATGCGTTCCGGTTGGTCCATGACCCAGTAGATCAGGATGAGGGTGTACCATTGGGGGCGGAAGGGGCGTAGCAACTCCGGCAGCGGGGTCAGGGTAATTACCAGGCTGACCAGGAAGGTAAGCAGAATGGTCAAGAGGCCGCTCTTCTGTCGGGAGGTCATTGCTCCTCCTGCGTAGGTTCTTCAGTCGCCGTATCGTCAGCATTTTCAGCGTCTTCGACCACTGGTGTTGCAAGAGTCCAGACCAGCAGTACCTCACGGGTATGGTCGAGCCGGGCGTTGGGGGTAGCCTGTATGTCAATGAAGGCCTTGCCTTCTTCCCGTTTTACCTCAGTTACGGTAGCTACCGGATAACCCGGCGGAAAGCGTCCACCCAACCCCGAAGTGACCAGCAGATCCCCGATCTGGATATCGGTGTTGTTAGGCAGGTAGGGGACGCTGAGCTGATCTATATTGCCGGTCCCTACGACGATCGCCCTCTGGCCGGTACGCAAGATCTGGATCGGCAGGGAGTGTCTGGCGTCGGTGATCATCAAGACGGTGGCGGTGTAAGGGGTTACGCTGGTGACCTGGCCCATTACCGCGTTGGCATCCAGGACCGGCTGCCCCTCAAATACCCCGGAATTAGAGCCTTTATTGATCAGGACCTGGTGCTTGTAAGGGTCCATGTCCACAGAAACCAGTTCCGCGATCAGTACCCGGTCCTTCACCTTGAGGGAGGACTCAAGCAGGTCTCTGAGGCGTATATTCTCGTTCTCAATCGCGGCAAATTTCTGCTGCTGGGCCTGCAGGATCAGGTTTTCTTTCTTCAACTGTTGATTCTCTTCCTGGAGCTGGCTTTTGGTAGAGAAAAGATCAACGGT
Source organism: Sedimenticolaceae bacterium (assembly GCA_050297535.1). Lineage (GTDB taxonomy): Bacteria > Pseudomonadota > Gammaproteobacteria > Chromatiales > Chromatiaceae > JAAGZL01. The sequence continues at coordinate 23,722 of JBNKSV010000009.1, read as the reverse complement.
CCAGTTGCTGATCTGCATGGGCAGATTGGCTATCACATGCAGCGGGTAAACTGCAGTAGCCAGTATGTCGTGCAAGGCCTTCAGGTGCTTCTGATTATAGCCGCCGAACATCATGACGAGAGACACCACTACCGCCATGGTGAGGCGGGTATTGATCGACGGGCCGTATGTGAAGATCGGTTTGATGGAGGTCCTTCCTAAATCTTTTTAAACTTGATTCGATTAGGGCATAAAAACGCCTGATACAATAAGGACCTATTCTACAGTAAAAATATCCCCTCCGTGCCTGTCCATAAGCTCCAGAGCCCTGCCGCCGCCGCGGGCAACACAGGTAAGTGGGTCCTCCGCCACCAGTACCGGTAGTCCGGTCTCTTCCTCCAACAGGCGGTCGATATTGCTTAACAGCGCCCCGCCTCCGGTGAGGACCAGGCCGCGCTCCGCCACGTCGGCGGTCAGTTCCGGAGGGGTCTGTTCCAGGGCGGTCTTTACCGAATCCACGATGCCGGAAAGTGGTTCCTGCAGGGCTTCAAGCACCTCATTGCTGTTGATGATAAAGCTCTTGGGTATGCCTTCTGCCAGATTGCGTCCGGTCACCTCCATCTCTTTTACATCGCTCCTGGGGTAGGCGCTTCCTATCTGTTTCTTGATGTTCTCTGCGGTAGATTCTCCGATCAGGGTGCCATAGTTTCTGCGCACAAAGCTGATGATGGCCTCATCCAGGCGGTCGCCGCCGACCCGTGCAGAGTTGGCATAGACTATGCCGCTCAGCGATATGATGGCCACCTCGGACGTGCCGCCGCCGATATCCAATACCATGGAGCCTCTGGCCTCGTCGATAGGCAGTCCAGCGCCGATGGCTGCGGACATGGGTTCGTCTATGAGGTATACCTCGCGGGCCCCGGCGCTGATGGCCGATTCCTTGATGGCGCGGCGCTCGACTTGGGTGGAGCCGCAGGGGACGCATACCAGGACCCTAGGGCTGGGCCGGATGATCCTGGATTCATGCACCTTGCGGATAAAGTGCTGCAGCATCTTTTCGGTAACGGTGAAGTCTGCGATGACGCCGTCCTTCAGCGGGCGAATGGCCGTAATGTTGGCGGGGGTGCGGCCCAGCATCTTCTTTGCCTCTTCTCCAACTGCCACTACCGATCTGCCGCCGCTTTGCGCCCGGTCATGACGGATGGCGACCACTGATGGTTCATTCAACACGATCCCGCGTCCACGGGTATAGATTAGGGTGTTTGCCGTCCCAAGGTCGATTGAAAGGTCGTTGGAGAAAAGCCCTCTGATGCGTCGTAACATAGCCTGATTATTGTCTCAAAAAATACTGCGTTAATGGGGTGGGGCCGAAAAGCTCCCTGCTAACCGACGTAATCTAACAACGGGCGGCGTGTTGAGCAAGAAGCTATCCCCTGGAAAACGCAATTTATCACAGTTTTCCCTGCAGCGACGCACTGAATGTGGTAATTTTATCCCGTTTATCTTTATTTGTATTTCGAGGAAGTTATGTCATTAGCTAGAGACGATGTGGAGAAGATCGCCCATCTTGCCCGCCTGGCGGTGGATGAGGATGAGTTGGATGCGGTGGCTGCCGGTCTCTCAGATATTTTGAAGATGGTGGAGCAGATGGGGTCTGTGGATACCGCAGGCGTGACCCCGATGGCCCATCCGCTACATATGACCCAGCCTCTACGTACCGATCAGGTAACAGAAGAGAATCAACGCGAACTATTTCAGTCCATAGCCCCCCAGACCGAAGACGGTCTCTATCTGGTTCCGAAGGTGATCGAATAAGATGCATAACAAGAGTATTTCAGAGCTGGCGGCTGGTTTGCGCGCGGGCGAGTTCAGTTGCGTGGAGTTGACCCAACACTATATTGCCCGGATTGGGGCCCTGGACGAGCGCTTGAACTGTCTTATAACTAAATGTGAAGAGGATGCCCTAAGCCGGGCCCAGAACGCGGATGCCATGATCAAGTCCGGGGTTGCCGGGCCGCTTGCTGGTATTCCGATTATCCAAAAAGACATCTTCTGCACCAAGGGAATAAAGACCAGTTGCGGTTCCCGCATGTTGGATAACTTCATCTCTCCCTACGATGCCGCTGTGGTGGAGAAGTTGAACGCCGCCGGGGCAGTGACCCTGGGTAAGGCCAATATGGATGAGTTTGCTATGGGCTCTTCCAATGAGACAAGTTTTTACGGTCCGGTAAAAAACCCCTGGGATCTGAATAAGGTACCTGGCGGTTCTTCTGGCGGTTCGGCGGCAGCGGTGGCGGCCAGACTATGCGTTGCGGCTACCGGTACCGATACTGGCGGGTCCATTCGCCAGCCTGCCGCTATGTGCGGTATTACCGGACTCAAGCCCACCTATGGTCGGGTGTCGCGCTACGGCATGATCGCCTTTGCCTCCAGTCTTGATCAGGGCGGTCCCATGACCAGGAGTGCGGCGGACGCGGCCATTATGCTGCAGGCCATGGCTGGGGCGGACCACAGGGATTCCACCAGCGTGGACGAGCCGGTGCCGGACTATTCCGCCAGTCTGAATGATGACCTGGCCGGGCTGAAGATCGGACTGCCCAAGGAGTATTTTGCGGATGGTCTGGACCCACAAATCGCTGCGTCGTTGGAAGCGGCGATCGATGAGTACAAGAGACTGGGCGCTGAGGTGGTGGAGATCAGTCTGCCGAACACGAATTTGGCGGTTCCTACCTATTACGTGGTGGCTCCGGCCGAGTGTTCTTCCAATCTGGCTCGCTTTGATGGGGTGCGTTACGGCCACAGATGTGAGGATCCGAAGGATTTGGAGGACTTGTACAAGCGCTCCCGCAGTGAAGGTTTTGGCGCCGAGGTGAAGCGGCGCATTATGATCGGCACCTATGCCTTGTCGGCCGGTTATTACGATGCCTACTATTTGAAGGCGCAACAGTTGCGGCACCTGATCTCGGAGGATTTCAAACGCGCCTTCGAACAAGTGGATGTGATCATGGGTCCGACCGCGCCGACCACCGCCTTCGGCATTGGCGAAAAGGCGGATGATCCGGTGACCATGTATCTGTCCGATATCTATACCATTGCCGTCAATCTGGCAGGCCTGCCAGGTATGTCCGTTCCGGTGCGGCCAGTGGGTGGGATGCCGGTGGGCATGCAGATCATCGGCAACTATTTTGCCGAGGCGAAGTTGTTGAATGTAGCGCACCGCCTGCAGCAGGCCACAGATTGGCATCTGGCGACGCCGGGTGGTTTTGAATAAAAGATAAGGCTGGAAACTAAAGATGCAATGGGAAACAGTTATCGGGCTGGAGATCCATGCCCAACTTGCCACAAGGTCCAAGATATTCTCCGGGTCTTCCATCGCCTTTGGCGCGGAACCTAACACCCAGGCCTGCAATATAGATCTGGGTATGCCTGGTGTGCTGCCGGTCCTGAACAAAGAGGCGGTGCGTATGGCGGTAAAATTCGGTACTGCCATCGGCGCGGAGCTGGGTAGGCGCTCTATCTTTGCCCGCAAGAATTATTTTTACCCGGATCTGCCCAAGGGCTATCAGATCAGTCAGTATGAACTTCCGATCGTCGGTAAGGGGCAGGTGGATATTATTCTGGAAGATGGCGCGGTCAAGACCGTGGGGGTGACCCGTGCCCATCTGGAAGAGGATGCTGGCAAATCTCTGCACGAAGATTTTCACGGCATGAGCGGCATCGACCTGAACCGGGCAGGTACCCCGTTGTTGGAGATTGTATCCGAGCCGGATATGCGTTCTGCCAAAGAGGCGGTGGCCTACGCCCGAATGATCCACCAGATCGTCAGATATATCGGCATATGTGATGGCAACATGCAGGAAGGATCTTTCAGGATGGATGCCAATGTCTCCATTCGTCCCAAGGGGCAGGAAGAGTTTGGCACCCGTGCGGAACTTAAGAACCTCAACTCCTTCCGCTTTCTGGAGAAGGCCATTAACTTTGAGGTGGAGCGTCAGATCGACGTGCTGGAATCCGGCGGTAAGGTGGTGCAGGAGACTCGGCTGTATGATGCCGACAATGACGAGACCCGTTCCATGCGCAGTAAGGAAGAGGCGAACGACTATCGCTATTTTCCCGATCCCGATCTGCTGCCGGTGGAGTTCGACGACGAGTTTGTCGCGGAGGTGACCGCCGATATGCCGGAGTTACCGGAGGCGCGTCGTCAACGGTTCATTGAACAGTATGGGTTAGGTATTCAGGATGCGGTTGTTTTGATATCCGATCGCGAATTGGCCGACTACTTCGAGGCTGTAGCTGCAACCTCCGACGATGCCAAACTCTCCGCCAACTGGGTGATGGGAGAGTTAGCGGCGGCCCTTAATCGGGATAACAAAGATATTACCGATTCGCCGGTTGCAGCTGAGATGCTGGGCGGGCTGATCCGTCGTATCAAGGACAACACTATCTCCGGCAAGATCGCCAAGCAGGTGTTTGACGCGATGTGGGCTGGAGAAGGCAGTGCGGATGAGATCATCGCGGCCAAGGGTCTGAAACAGATCACGGACAGCGGAGCTATCGAGCAGATCGTGGATGAAGTGCTTGCTGCCAACCCGGAGCAGGTGGAGAACTATCGCAATGCCGATGAGCAGAAGCGCGCCAAGATGATTGGGTTCTTTGTTGGCCAGGTGATGAAACAGTCCAAGGGCAAGGCCAATCCGCAACAGGTTAATGATCTACTGCAACAGAAGCTATAAGATTTAGTGCTGCATTGCCAAGCTAGAATTGTTGCTTGGCATGCAGCTCATAACCGAACTCTTTTTGCCAGCCCCACGAATAGGTCTTAAGGTTCTTCACGGCAGCCTGTTCTGCGTCCACTAGAGATTTGCCGCTGAATCCACATCCGTAGCTGGTGCGGGTGTCTCCCAGCTTGGTTTTATACGGTGTTTTATATTCTGTCTTGATGATTACAACGTAGCCATGAACCAACTGGGTGGTGGCCTGCACATGCAGATCCATCAACTTTCTTTTTGTAAACCCTTGGTTTTGTAAATTGGTTTTAGCGGTTTCGATTGCGCCGTCTATAGTGGTTTTTTCATCTGCTACCCACTCTATAGCAAGTGAATTGCCAAGTTCTTTTGCTACCATGCATGTCCCGCCCGCGCTTACCGCTTGTGATGCAAAGATAAAATACAGGCCAGACACAACAGCTATTCTGTATGAATATATGGGTGCGGTCTGTGTTAAAGAATGTATTTTAGTCATGCGGCGGTGTTGTAGTTGGTCTTGAGTGTGATGCCATGCATGTGCGTGGCGCTAAGATGATTATATACGATGAATCACATTATGTTTTGATTGTGCTTTCTTTCCTGTTTGAGGGAGTTGAGTCTGTTATTGTGGTGTGAGGTACCATATTCATTAAAAAAAATACTATAATAGTCAGCGAAGTTTATTTTACGGCAAAATATTTGCCATTCGTCCATTAAATTAATCAAGAGGTGTCTGATGGTTGTTAGAAAGAAAACCGCAAAGAAAACCGTTGCAAAGAAAAAGACTGCTGTAAAGAAAAAGGTTGCTGCAGTTAATCGCCAGGCCGAAGTTGTAGCCAAGTTGCGTGAGGCCCTTAAGGCCGCAAAGGCGGAAACAGTGGCAGCCAAGAAGCAGGCTCGCGAGAGTGATACTCGCGCCAAGGCTCTGCTTAAGCTCTTGGAGTCTACTCAGACTGCAACCGATAGGTTCCTTGCTGCTCGCACCAAAGACGCCATCAAAAAATATGGCGCTGTAACCGCCCCAAAGAAGGCCAAGCGTCGCGTAAAGAAAAAGACCGTAGCTAAGGTTTAACCGTTTCATAACATCTTGTTGCCGGTCAGCATATTTTGGCTGGCGGCAAATGTTCGGTTATTGATATCAAACTAGGCCGTTTCCTGTTTGCCAGGAAGCGGCTTTGTTTTGTGTGAGAAATACAGCTGGCTATGGCTGTTTCGATATTGTTTCTCAAGTTATTCTAGGTCCGTGCCGATAACCCCGCATATGTGGTCTTGTTTGGCTATCGGAGAGGTATTGGCGTCTATGAAATGGTTTAATAATGATAAAGATGTTCGTTTGGCGGAGATGGAAAGAGAAAACGAAGAACTGCGCCAAGAGCTTGCGCGGGCGCAAGCTTATCTCGACTCTGTTGCCGCTGAATTGGAGGATCTTAGACGTGGGGCTGGCAGGGAGCAGCAGTTGGCAAAGCTGATGGAGTTTGAGAACGAGAACCTTAGGTATGGATTGCAGAATATCCAGTCGAATCTGGCAGGATCGGTCGATATGGCCAAGGTCGCTATCAAATCTGTTAGCGATATAGATAGCGATTTCTCAGCATTGTCGGTGGATATTCAAGGGATTACAGATGAGTTGGGTACCTTGACAGAAGTTTCCAGGCATTCCGCTGAGGCCGTTGAGGGAATGTCATCGCGAGCGGAAGAGATCAGTTCGATCCTAGCTCTGATCAGGGGGATAGCGGAACAGACCAATTTGTTGGCGCTTAATGCCGCGATCGAGGCGGCCAGGGCGGGTGAGCAAGGGCGGGGGTTTGCGGTTGTGGCTGATGAGGTAAGGGGTCTTGCGGATAAGACGCAATCGGCTATTGCGGAAACCGACGGAGTGATCAAGTCTTTGCATGCCAATGTGAGCTCTGTTAGCTCATCTTCCGCACGGTTGGTAGAAAAGATCGAGGAGGTTAGTGGGACTGTGAATGGGTTCCAGAGCGGTCTGGGGGCAATGAACGACAGGGTGGATGGCTACTTTGAGGGAATATCGGAAACCACGGATAACGTGTTTGTTAGTTTGGCCAAACTGGATCACGTGTTATGGAAGGTGAATACCTATCTATCGGTGAATAAGGGTGAACCGGCATTTAATTTTGTTGATCACCATAATTGCCGTCTGGGTAAATGGTATTACGAGGGCGAGGGCAAGGAATTCTTCTCCCAGTCTAGCCATTACGGAGCCATGGAACATCCGCATTCTTTGGTTCATAACGGTACCAAGATTATTTTTGACAAAATTTCCAGCAGTGAGCAGTTGGATTATTCAGATATGCTGGATTCATTTGAGGTTATGGAGGAGAGCAGTCATAAGGTATTCGATGCCCTGGATCAGATAAAACTTGATAAAGAATTGAAATAGGTCTTAATCTTTGCACGCCAAGGCGACCGTATAGGTTTTGCCTTGTTTGACCTTTTCGTAATTACCGAATACCTCTTTGAACGCACGGGCGATGAATTTGCGTAGCCCGGATATGGTCACTACATAAAAACGCGCACCTGGATGCATGCGGACCAGGGCGTCATAGAAATAGAGGTAGTAAAGTTCCTTGCCGGTTTTCGCAGGCAGGTTAGAGACGATCAGGTCGAAGTTGCTGTCGCCAACTTGATCGAAGCCATTACTCAGCAAGATTCTGGTGTTGTTGATGTTGTTGAGTCGCGCATTTTTCTTGCTGTACTCAACTGCTACAAAATCCTTGTCCACCAGCGTGCTGGTCCCTTCCGGCGCAAGTTTGGCCAGGGTGAGTCCCAGCGGTCCGTAGCCGCAACCCAGGTCCAGGGTGTCGTCATCCGGATTCACCTCTAAACAATCCAGTAGCAGACGGCTGCCTTCATCTATGCCCTTGGGTGAGAATAGTCCCCAGGTGGTATGGAACTGCAGGGTATGTCCGCATAGGGTATCGCTGAAGGCGATGTCCTGGCGCAGTTTGTTCAAATAGTCCTGGGTTTGTCGGTCGATGTCTTTGTTATTCATAATTAAGCGCTACTGTTAGATCGCCCACTGCAGGCAGGGCATTTCGGGTCCGCCTGCAATCCTAATGTACGCCACTGCATATGCATGGCGTCCAGCAGTAGCAGTTTCCCATTTAAGGACGCGCCAATGCCCGTGAGTACCTTCATTGCCTCGGTGGCCTGGATGCTGCCGATGATACCTGCAACCGGGGCCAATATGCCATTTTCTGTACATGTTTCGTCCGCTTCGTTTCCGTCGCCAAAGATGCAGTGGTAACAGGGGTCGCCAGGTTGTCCGGTGAAGACCGAGACCTGTCCTTCCATGCGGATAACGGCACCGGATATCAGCGGGGTGCGGTTGGCTACGCAGGCGCTATTTATCGCGAAACGGGTGGTAAAGTTGTCGCTGCAATCTACCACCAGGTCTGCGCCCGCTACCTGCTGGCGCAACTCTTCGGCGCTAAGTTTCTGGCTGATGGGGGTTATTTTACAACCTGGATTCAGGGCCAGCAGGGTCTGTTGCGCTGATTCTGCTTTATTGTCTCCAATCCTGTCTGTGGTATGAACGATTTGGCGCTGCAGGTTGGTGAGATCCACTGCGTCAAAATCTGCCAGCACCAATTCTCCCACCCCGGCTGCAGCCAGATACATGGATGCGGGAGAGCCTAACCCTCCCAGGCCTATTATCAGCACCTTGGAGTTTAACAGTCTCTCCTGTCCATCAATGCCGATAGACGGCAACATTATCTGGCGGCTGAAGCGTAATAGTTGGTTGTCTTCCACTGTTTACTGGTTTGGTTAACTGTTTCTCTAATGGCGAATCCTATCCTAAAAGGGTTGGCCTGAGAAATGTGTAATTAATACGAAATATCGGAGCGGTACGTTGGATAATTTGTCTCAATAGATTCTATCAAAGTTATTGTTTGCCCCGCAGGTTGTTTATGCGGGGATAAGATACTATTATTGAAATCAATGATGGGCCATGCTTTTATTAAGATGTATAGACAGGTTTGGCCAGCATTTTTCACCAGGCGTCTGCAAAGCCAATTTTCTGGATTTTTGAGATAGGCAGATAAAACAGCAACCTTGATAGGCTGCCAAACGCCTGACGGCTTCAGTTAGAAGATAGGGGGTGGTAATGTCTAAGAACTCAATGACGTTTCGCGATAATCGCACTGGCAAGGAGATCGAGCTGCCCATTATTGAAGGCTCCACTGGTCCGGCGGTGGTCGATTGCACTAGTTTCTACAGAGACTTTGGCCTGTTTATGCTCGATCCAGGCTTTCGGGCCACGGCCTCCTGCGAAAGCAAGATAACCTTTATTGATGGTGAAAAGGGTATCCTGCAGCATCGTGGGTATCCCATTGAGCAATTGGCGGAGAAGAGCAACTATCTTGAGACCTGCTATCTCCTGATGTATGGCGAATTACCGACCAAATCCCAGTTTGAACACTTCAGCCGTCTGGTCACAGAGCACACCATGGTGCACGAGCAGCTGTTGCAGTTTTTTAAGGGCTTCCGGCGGGATGCGCACCCGATGGCTGTGATGGTCGGGGTGGTCGGCGCCCTGTCCGCTTTCTACCATGATTCGTTGGATATTAATAATTCCAAGCACCGCGAGATCTCGGCGATTCGAGTCGTGGCCAAGCTGCCCACTATTGCCGCCGTAACCTATAAATATCATATCGGCCAGCCGTTCATGTATCCGAAAAATAACCTCTCGTTTGCGGAAAACTTTCTGCATATGATGTTTGCAACTCCTTGTGAGGAGTACCAGGTGTCCCCGGTTATTGTGGATGCCATGGATAAAATATTTATTTTGCACGCGGACCATGAACAGAATGCCTCGACGGCTACGGTGCGTTTGGCGGGGTCGAGCCAGGCCAACCCATTTGCCTGTATATCCGCTGGTATAAGCGCCCTCTGGGGTCCAGCTCATGGCGGAGCCAACGAGGCCGTGTTGCGCATGTTAAATGAGATCGGCACCCCAGATCGAGTGAGTGAATACATTAAGCGCGCCCGTGATCCTCAAGACAAGTTCCGTCTCATGGGTTTTGGCCACCGTGTGTACAAAAATTACGACCCACGTGCCAAGGTGCTACGTGAAGCGGCAAAGGGCGTGTTAGAAGAGACCGGGCGTAAGGATGATCCGCTATTTCAAATCGCCATGGCGTTAGAGAAGATTGCACTGGAAGACGAGTATTTTATCGAGAAGAAGCTCTATCCGAACGTCGATTTTTATTCAGGTATCATACTCCGGGCTATCGGAATTCCTACCAATATGTTTACCGTGATCTTCGCATTGGCCCGTTCCGTTGGTTGGATCAGCCAGTGGATAGAGATGATCAGGGATGAGCGGCAATCGATCGGTCGTCCGCGTCAGCTTTATGTAGGCGCCACAGAGAGGAATTGGGTGCCAATGGACAAACGCGGCTCATAGGAAGGTCCAGAACTATTTGCGCCCCGTCTGGATAAAAACGGCGGGGCTTTTTTATTGCCGGTTAGTCCGTTGCAGCACTGTCTGGTTGGAATAACTCTCTGTTGTATGGAAATGCGATATTGAGGAAAAACAGGAAAGAACCGGCAAACTCCACCAGTTCTCCTTTTTTGGAATCGTCCATCATCACCTGGATCAGTATCAATACCACAAAGTAGCCTATTACCTGATATGTCTTCGCTATGGGTACGGCAAAACGGTCCAGGAATGCTCTGAGTCCCTGTTTGCGTTTGTAGAGTGGCACCAGAACTAGCAGATAGGTGAGCAGTATCAGCTGCAGCCCAATACCGAATACCAGCTTGTTGATTTTCTTGCCGCCCACGACCAGATTATGCAAGTTGGTCTCGCCCTGGGCGTTGTTTTGCAGGAAGAAATCAGAGCTTTGGACATGGAATATGCGCTGCCCCCAGGAGATCTCTTCTCCGGCCCCAAAGAAAAAAACCAGTCCGAGCAATGCCGTCATTACAATGAAAAGAACCGGCTTTTTACCCTTTAGGTTTATTACACGATGAAAACACGCTAGAGAGGTCAGCGCCAGTCCGACGACGGTAAGCCACTCAACGATTTTATCTTCTGCAACTACATACGTTACATAGAAATCGTTATTTATGTATTTAGTCGCAATACTGGACAAGGTTACGACAATGACGAACCCTAGTACGGACTTTTCAATGGTAGAGATATGTTCGCGCACGTATATTTCCAATAAGTTGTTTTATGTACTCTATGCCGATTCTGGCTAGGCCAAACAATACCAGCATGGGGTCAATCAGATAATCCCAGATATTTTTTGATTCCAGTGCTCCGATCAGAAATGCTCCTGTGGCAGCGGCTAGGCATAACAATATGAGATCGTTGTTTAAGCGCGCAGCAAGCAGGACGATCGCGACCAGGGAAGCCAAAAATAGCATAGGGGTGGCAATTCCGCGATAGTTATTCAGATAGCCCCATTGATACGGGTCGATCATGCCTAGCCCCAAAGCGGCCGGATAGAGCATTGCTCCGATAATGGCTGCAAGGATAAATAGCTGTCTGGATTTGCTACGGGATGTCGTGGGGAAGACAAGGAAATATCCTAGCATGATCATGCTGGTGATAGTCATATCTCCAAAGATACCTCTGGTAATCTGCGCGCAAGACATGGTTCCGATCGGAATTGTTACTGAGATCAGGGCGATGATGGTCAGGGTGTAGGAGAGGCCTTTTTGTAGATTAAAGGCGCAGGCAAGCCGCAGAACTATAGCCGACAAGAGCAGGGCATGGCCGCCGATACCTATGATGGGTGCAATATTGCTCATGGGATGCGGGACTCCAGCCATGCCTGATTAAAGTGGACGTGCTTTATCTTTCGCACATTCCAGGAATATACCAGGTGAAAATCGCCATTGCTGGTCTGGATAAGGCTGGGATAGGAGTAGCCTTGCTTCTTGTCTTTCTGTTCTTCAGCCCATTGCTCAAATATGTGGACCACCTTCCAGCTGGCCCCGCGGTCATCGGAAACGGCCAGGCTTAGTTTGTCCCGCTCTTCGGGGTGATCGTTGAAGACCATCAACATGCGTTTGCCGCCATTTATGCTGATGCCGGTGATGGCGGCGTTTGGGTTCGGTAGTTTGGTCTTGGCTGGCTCCGGCCAGCTCAATCCGGCGTCGTCAGAATATTGCGCCAAGATGCGATTGGGCGGGTCCCCGGCATAGCGCAGCAGGGAGATTGCTTCTTGTTCCGAGTAGGGGATGATCACCGGCTGTAGGGAATCTCGTCCCCAGGCCAGACGGGTCTTATCAATGATATTGCCCGCGCTATCCATACGTAGCAGTTCGCCGAATTTTCCCAGAAATTCATGGTATACCGGCAGGCCGATGTTGCCATCGGTGAAGTGGAAAGGGTTGCCCTTTACCAGGGTGCTAAGGTTCAAGATCGGGGAGGTGATTAGGCGCTTCGGCATTCCCCATGTGTCACCCCCATCCTTGGAGATGGCTAGATTGATGCTGCTGGTGGCCCAGCCGCCTACGGCGCTTACGTAAAACAACCAAAGGTCATTATTGGCGGCGCGGGTGATGACCGGATTTCCCAATTTGCGGGTGTAACGTTTAGTGCCTGCGCGGGTCTGTGGCAGGTCGATAGCAATACGCTCTGGTCCCCATCTTCCGCTGGTTGCGTCCCATACGTTGGTGTATATCGCAACATCTGAATGTCCTTCCCTGGTGCCGCCGTACCAAACGGCCCGGATGTCGCCATTGCTCAGTTCGACCGCGCCTGCACTATGCACCTCCGCAGTAACTCCATTGGTTGCGAACGAGGTCTCATACACCGGTTGGCCATTATCGGGCATTTCCTCATGTACCGCGAAGCCAGCCGGGGCTGGCTGCTGCATAACATTCCAGGCAATGCCGCAAATAAACAGGAGACAGATCAGAAAGAGGATACGTACGTGCATCTAATTTTGGCGCTGTTTTGTATGGTTAAGGCAGGCGTGAGTGTGACATAGAGTCAGTTTGATTTCACTGTTATTGCGTTGGGATCTTCGTGCGGAGATGGAGTTGTTGGTGGGGGCTGTTTTTGGGAGTCTAGCTTATTTGGCCTATGCTTACCCGGTCATGCCCGGCCAGATCCTGGCTGGTGCGTACGCCAGAAAATCCTGCCTCTTGCAGTAGAGATCTGACCCGGACGCCTTGATCAAAGCCGTGCTCCAGGAACAGCCAACCATTGGGCGCTATATATTCTGGCGTTTCTTCTATTATCCTGTGGATATCATCCAGGCCGTCATCTCCGGAGCGTAACGCCCTTTGCGGTTCCCAGGGGAGGCCATTGTGGGCTAGGTGGCCGTCGCCATCTGCGACGTAGGGCGGATTGCTTACGATGATGTCGAATTTAACCCCCGCAGGTAGCGCCCGACACCACTCTCCCGTGCAGGTCTTGATGTTGCTGAGTCCCAGGCGGCGGAAATTGCGCTGTGCCACTTGAAGGGTCCTGGGAGAAAAATCGGTGGCGATTATGTCGCACAGCGGACGTTCGCTGGCTATGGCGGCTGCTATGGCGCCGCTGCCAGTCCCCAGGTCGGCTATGCGCATAGCCCTTCCTTCCGGGATATGCTCCAGGGCCCTTTCCACTAGGGTCTCGGTCTCCGGTCTGGGGATTAGTGTGTCCGGCGTAACCTCAAGGTTGAGCGACCAGAATTCACGGCTGCCGGTAATGTACGCAATAGGTTCGCCGGTGGTGCGGCGTTCTATCATCTCCTGGAAGCATTGGGTCTGTTCCGGAGAAAGCTGCATTTCCGGCCAGGCCACCAGATAGGTTCGGGGTTTGTCCAGGAGGGATGACAGCATCACCTCAGCTTCCAGTCTGGGTATGGTGTTGGGGGTGCCGGTAAGCCTCTCGATCCCGAGCTCCAGGGCTAATGCGATCGTCTGGGTCTGTTCTGGATGCATGGCTAATATTTAATCACGTTCTGGATACAGAGAACATGCCATGGATCAGTAAAATCCGGCATAAAACACGTATTAATTATAGTCAAATCTGGCTTGCTGCCAGCGACGTGAGCTGTTCTGCCTGGAATTCATGAATCAGCGGGTCGATAACCTGGCTCATATCTCCTTGAATTATCTCATCTAATTTGTAGAGGGTCAGGTTGATGCGGTGGTCGGTCAGTCGGTTTTGCGGGAAGTTGTAGGTGCGGATGCGTTCCGAGCGGTCGCCGCTGCCGACCTGGAGTTTACGGTCCATGGCCTGTTCGCTGGTCTGTGCCTGCTGGGCGGTCGCCAGCAGTTTGGCTTGGAGCAGGGACATGGCGCGCGCCTTGTTTTTATGTTGGGAGCGTTCATCCTGGCACTCCACCACGATGCCGCTGGGCAGGTGGGTAATGCGTACCGCTGAATCAGTCTTGTTTACATGCTGGCCACCGGCTCCGGAAGCGCGGTAGGTGTCGATGCGCAGATCGTTGGCGTTCAGTTCTATATGGTCGATATCTTCGGCCTCGGCCAGGATAGCCACGGTACAGGCTGAGGTGTGGATGCGTCCCTGGGATTCGGTCTCGGGGACGCGCTGCACCCGATGAGTGCCCGATTCAAACTTGAGTTTGGAATAGACATTGCGGCCACTGATGCGGCATATCACTTCTTTGTATCCGCCCTGTTCTCCCAGACTTTCGCTGATGATCTCCACCTTCCAACCCTGCAGCTCGGCGAAGCGGGCGTACATGCGTTGCAGGTCGCCCGCGAACAGCGCAGCCTCGGAGCCGCCGGTACCGGCGCGCACCTCCAGGAAGATGTTGCGTTCATCGTTGGGGTCGGGCGGGATCAGCAGTAGTTGCAATTCCGGTTCTAGTTCAGTACGCCTCTGTTCTGCTGCATCCAGTTCGTCTTTGGCCAGTTCCGCCATCTCCGGGTCCTGCAGCATCTCCCGGGCGTTTTCGATATCCTGTTCCAGGTCGCGGTAGCGGTTGTAACAGCCGACCACGGGATCAAGCTGGGCGTATTCCTGGCTGAGAGAGCGGAAGCGGTTTTGGTCGTTCTGTACTTCAGGTTCGGCCAGGAGCGCGGTTATCTCCTCGAACCGATCGCTGATCCGGTCAAGTTTATTGCGGATGGAGGGGTTCATTTTTTATTGCCGATCTCTTTGGTCTTGAACAAGGCGTCTGCGGCCTTGAGTAGAGACTGTTGGCCCTGATAACCGGCCTGACGAATCTGGGTGCTGGGGGTGTGCAGGATCTTGTTGGTCAGGGTATGTGCCAAGTAGCGTAGCACCTCTTCCGGATCTTTGCCGCTGTGTAATTGGCGCAGGGCGCGCTCTAGTACCTCATCACGGATATTCTCGGCCTGACCGCGATAGTTCTGGATGATACTGACCGCATCCAGGGAACGCAGCCACCCCATAAACTCTTCGGTGTGCTGTTCAATGATCTCCTGCGCCTGCAATGCCGCCTCCTGGCGAGAGCGCATGTTCTCCTGGATCACCTCGTCCAGGTCATCCACGGTGTAGAGATATACGTCATCCAGGTTGCCGACCTCGGCTTCAATATCTCTGGGTACGGCTATGTCCACCATGAACATCGGCTGGTGTTTGCGTTTTTGCAGGGCGCTTTCGACTGCGCCCTTGCCCAGGATCGGCAGGGGGCTGGCGGTGGATGAAATGATAATGTCCGCTTCGGCCAGATGGGTAGAGATCTCGGTTAGGGAGATGGCGAAGCCGTCGAACTGGTTTGCCAGACTGTGGGCCCGGTCCAGGGTACGGTTGGCGACGATTATGCGCCCGATCCCGTGCTGATGCAGATGCCGGGCCGCGAGTTCTATGGTCTCGCCGGCGCCGATCAGCATGGCGGTCTGTTCTGAAAGATCGCTAAAGATCTGGCGCGCCAGGCTCACGGCGGCGAAGGCTACGGATACCGGACTGCAGCCAATGGCGGTATCGGTACGAACTTGCTTGGCTACCGAAAAGGCGTGTTGAAACAGTCGGCCCAGCAGTTTTCCGGTAGCCTTGGCTACGTTGGCGGTCTGGTATGCGGCCTTAACTTGTCCCAGGATCTGCGGTTCACCCAGCACCATGGAGTCCAGGCCGCAGGCCACTTGCAGCAGATGTTGGATGGCGCCTTTGTCTTCATGGCGGTACAAATATGGGGAGATGGTCTCCAGTTCGATTCCGTGGAAGTCGCTCAGCCATTGGCTGATCTCGTCCTGTTCTGAATCAGCCAAGCCGCAATATATCTCGGTGCGGTTGCAGGTTGAGAGGATAACGGCCTCGTTCAGCCCTACCTTTTCCAGCAGGCTGCGCAACGCACCCACGATGATATCCGGACCGAAGGTAATGCGTTCGCGGATATCTACCGGCGCTGTTTTATGGTTTAGACCTAGGACGAGCAGTGACATGGGTGCCGTTTCTGTTACTTCTAAACGGCAAATTCTGAATTATCAATGGGATAAATTCAAGTGAAGTATTTCTATGGCTAGATTTTGTGCGGGGGATATTTGGCGATTAATCCGAGTATTGGTCAACCGAAACGACGCAGTCTCTTCCGTTTTGTTTGGCCAGATATAGTCGTCTGTCCGCGGCCTCTACCAGTTCATCAGCAGACTGGAACTCTTCCATCACGTCGGATATGCCAATGGATATGGTGATGGGTATCTCGTGTTGTTCGAATTTGAATTTATGTTTGGCAACTGCTTCCCTGAGCACACTGGCAAATTTGTATGCCCCGATGATGTTCACCTCGGGTATGATAACGGCGAACTCTTCGCCGCCATAACGACACACGGAATCGACCCGGCGGGCACGGCTGGTGAAAATGCGGGCCAGACATTTCAGTATGTGATCGCCAGCCCGGTGTCCATAGGTGTCGTTTACCTGCTTGAAGTGGTCGATGTCGATCATCAGAAGAGATAATTCGCGGTTGTATCTCTGGGCGCGATCAAACTCGTTTTCCAGGGAGTCGCTGAAGTGGCGGCGGTTAAATACGTTGGTTAGGCCGTCGACCTTGGCCAGTCTAAACAGTTCCTCGTGGTAGGCCTGCTCAATATTGTTGCGGGAAAGGAATTTAAATATGGTGTTGCCGATGCGTAGCAGATCGCCGTCCAGCAGGTAGCGTTCATCAACCTTGTTATCATTTACAAAGCAGCCGTTTTTGGAGGCGTTGTCACTTATGCGGTAGCCGTTTTTGTCTTTGATGATGAAGGCATGATCTCTGGAGACAGAGTCGTCATTGACCTGGATGTCGGCGTTGATGGAGCGTCCGATCATGGTCTGACGTATGTTGATCTTATACTGTTGTCCAATGTCACCACCGGCAATGACTATCAGGCAGGCGCTGAGTGGTTCGCTGCTTAGTCCGCCATCAATGACCCCGTCAACCAGGATCGTCTGGGTGGTCTCTTCCACAATGTTTTTCCTAGCGCTTTGGGTCATAATGCCCCCAGGAGATCGCCCTTGGTTTGCTAAACTTTGTACGGGTGGATCGCTATGCCCTGAACGGCTCCATTAAGGGTTACTTTAATTATAGGGTAGGCATAACTTGTTGATTTGACAGGTGTCACACTTCTATCAGCGGTTTCCTATAGGTGGGCTAGGAGTTTAATATAATGTCTTTGAAGTTTGACCTGTTTAACAGATTATGATGATCGATGCCTTCTTTAATAGAGTCGCTGTAACTGTTGTTACGGTCGTTTTGATCGTAGATAGCGGCGCCGTCTTTAGTCAGAGCCAATCTGGTACTGCCGAAAATCAACGCGTACAAGAGGCTCCTGCTGATACTGATGTTCCGCCTGCTTCCTTGAGTGCGGATATCATCTATAACATCCTGGCGGGTGAGATCGCTATTCAAAGAAACGACCTTGGTCAGGCGTATAAACATCAGCTAAAGGGAGCGGAACTTGCGCATGATGCCGTGGCCGCAGAACGGGCCGCCAGGATCGCATTGCAGCAGAAAGACCAGGCCGGGGGATTGGTGGCGGTAAAACGCTGGATCGATTTTGATCCGGAATCACCGGTAGCTAGACGGATTGCGGTCATGCTTTATATGCAGGCTGGTGATTTCGAGATGGCCCTTAAGCATCTTAAAGTGTCGGTTGAGCTGCAAGACAAGGATATCAAGGACAGGTTTGTACAGGCCGTTATTGCTGTTGGTGCTGGGGAGGATAAAGAACTGGCGCTTAGATTGATGCAGTCCTTGGCCTTGGATTATCAGTCAGATGCGGATGCGCGCTATGCGCTTGCCTTGACTGCAGTTATGGCCAAGAAGCTTGACGTGGCCGAGAAGGAGATTCGGCAGGCTATAAATATCGAGCCGAAGATGGAAAACGCCTATATGCTTTTGGGCCGTATCTACATGGAAAAAAAGGATTCGGCGGGGGCGATGCGGGCTATGCAGAAGGCCTTGAAACAGTCACCTAAGAGCAAGGCTTTGCGCTCGTCCTATGCGCGTTTGTTGATAGATCTGGACAAGCCGGAACTTGCATATCAGCAGTTTAAGGAATTGAGCAAACTGGCCCCGGAGGATGAGGATGTTCGCTTTTCTTTGGGGATCATCGCCCTGCAGTTGAAGAAGGAGAAACAGGCCGCAAGCTATTTCGATGCACTCCTGCCATCCAAGAAGAGGGGTATGGATGCCGCTTACTATCTGGGCCGTATCGCCGAGAAGGGTGGCAAGGCGAAGTCTGCCTTGGAGTGGTATGGCAGGGTAAAAAACGGCAACTATGCGTTTGATGCGCAGGCTAGATCAACTGCATTGCTGGCCGATCAGGGGAAACTGGAACAGGCCAGGGCCATTATCGCCAAGATGCGCGCCAGTATGCCCAATCGTTCAGTGGACCTGTATCTGCTCGAGGGCGATATTTTGCGGAAACACTCTACCAGCGACAAGGTGGTGGAGTTGTACAATGCGGCGCTTAAGGATCATCCGGAGGACCTGGATCTGCTGTATGTCCGGGCGTTGTCTGCATCTGCCTTGGGAAAGGTGGATGTGCTGGAGAAAGATATCCGCTTCATCCTGAAGCATAAGCCGGATTATGCGGATGCATGGAATGCCCTGGGATATACCTTGGCGGATCAAACTGATCGCTACCAGGAGGCCCTCGGCTATATTCAAAAGGCGCTCGCCTTGAAGCCGGAATCCCCCGCAATCCTGGACAGTATGGGCTGGGTTCAGTATCGGCTGGGTAATCATAAGGAGGCCATACGTTATCTGCGGCGCGCTTTCGATATGTTGCAGGATGTGGAGATTGCCGCGCATCTGGGCGAACTCCTATGGGTGACCGGCGATAAACAGGAGGCGCAGAAAATTATGCGCGGGGCGTTAAAGAAGCACCCTGAAAACAAGTATCTGTTGCAGGCCATAAAGCGTTTGGGAATATAGGGGGAATTTCCGTTGAACTGGGGAGAGGCATGGCCCGCTCCGGCCAAGTTGAATCTTATGCTACGCATAGTCGGCCGCCGGGACGATGGCTACCATTTGTTACAAACGGTGTTTCAGTTCATAGATCTCGCAGATCGGATTAGATTTAGATTGCGAGACGATGGGGAGATTGTCAGGGTCAGTGACGTAGAAGGGGTGTCGGCAGAGTCCGATTTGGTGGTAAAGGCCGCGCGCCTGCTTCAGGCTGAGGCCGGGATTGAGGCCGGTGTGGAGATCGAGCTGGCGAAAACCATACCCATGGGGGCTGGTCTGGGTGGTGGGAGTTCCGATGCGGCTACCACGCTGTTGGCTCTGAACCGGCTTTGGGGGGTTGGTTTCTCAACCGAGAGATTGTCGGTACTGGGGCTAAGACTAGGCGCGGATGTCCCGGTCTTTGTTCATGGCGTAGCGGCCTGGGCCGAGGGTGTGGGTGAGCGACTTGAGCCTGTGGCACTTCCGGACGCCTGGTATCTGCTGCTGTTTCCGTCTTGTCACGTCTCCACGGCCGGGATTTTTTCCGCTCCAGAATTGACACGAGACTCACCCCGCATCACAATAGCCGACTTCTTTGCAGGCAGCAGGGAGAATGGCTGCTTGCCTGTAGTATGCAAAAGGCATCCTGAGGTGGCGGAAGCCATCGGATGGTTGAACAACTACAGCGATGCAAGGTTGACCGGAACCGGGTCCACAGTTTTTGCATCATTTGCTAGCGAAGAAGAGGCAAGGAAGGTACTGAATAAACTGCCGACGCATATGAACGGGGCGGTAGTGAGAGGACTTAATAGCTCTCCTGTTCAGGATTTATTGAAAGCTTGTTAAGCAAGGGACTATTGGGGCGTCGCCAAGCGGTAAGGCACAGGGTTTTGATCCCTGCATACCCAGGTTCGACAAATTCGCTGGGAGCGAATTTGGACGGCGAAGTCGGCCCCGGAGGGGCGAAGGACAGGATGTCCGGAGCAATCCTGGCGCTAGGCGGCAGGAGAACACGATAGTTTATTGGGGCGTCGCCAAGCGGTAAGGCACAGGGTTTTGATCCCTGCATACCCAGGTTCGAATCCTGGCGCCCCAGCCATACTATATTATATACACAGCGATTCAGGAGTCATACCGTGCCACACAGCGGCATCATGATTTTTTCTGGTAACTCTAACCATGAGTTAGTGGCGGAGATTACCTCACACCTTAGGTTGCGTCTCGGGCGTGCGGTCGTGGGTAAATTCAGCGATGGCGAAGTCATGGCGGAGATTCAGGAGAATGTACGTGGGCGTGATATCTATGTGATTCAGTCCACCTCCAATCCCACCAATGATAACTTGATGGAATTGTTGGTGTTGATTGATGCGCTGAAATGGGCTTCGGCTGAGAGGATCACGGCGGTAATACCTTACTATGGTTATGCCAGACAGGATAGAAGGCCTCGTTCCGCTAGGGTGCCGATAACGGCGCGCCTGGTGGCGAAGCAGCTGGCGGCAGCCGGTGCCGACCGCGTGCTTACGGTAGATCTGCATGCAGACCAGATCCAAGGGTTCTTTGACATCCCTGTGGATAATATCTATGCGTTGCCGATCCTGCTGGGAGATGTTTGGCGTCAGAAGTATCCGAATCTGATGGTGGTCTCGCCGGATGTTGGTGGTGTAGTGCGAGCGCGAGCCCTGGCCAAGCAACTGGATGATGCCGATCTGGCTATTATCGACAAGCGGCGTCCTCAGGCCAACGAGGCCAAAGTGATGAATATCATCGGGGATGTGGAAGGTCGTAGCTGTGTCCTGATAGACGACATGGTTGATACCGCAGGTACTTTATGCAAGGCGGCGCAGGCCCTGAAGGAACACGGCGCCGAGCGGGTTGTGGCCTATTGTACGCATCCGGTGTTGTCCGGTCCGGCGGTGAAGAACATAACCGGTTCCGTGCTGGATGAGTTGGTGGTGTCAAACACCATTCAGCTGAATGAAGAGGCGCAGGCCTGTGACAAGATTCGGCAGATCAGCGTTGCGGAATTGCTGGCAGAGACGATTCGTCGCATCTCGCATAACGAGTCGGTAAGCTCCCTGTTTATGGAGTAATGATAGATTTCGGATTGTGCCTTTCGGGCCAATCCAAACAAGAGGCTGCTTTCCTGGTCGCGGGGGAGTGGCGTTTTTTAACTATGTAGGTTGTTATTGGAGAAGACCATGAAGAATGAATTTGAAATTAATGCACAGTCGCGTGCAGATGCGGGGAAGGGTGCGAGCCGCCGCCTGCGTCACACCGGCCAAGTACCTGGGATTGTCTATGGCGGGAAATCCGAGCCAAAGATGATCTCGCTTTTGCATAATGAGTTGATACAGCACCTGGAGCATGAGGCCTTTTACTCGCACATCCTGAGCTTGAAGATTGATGGCAAGGCCGAGCAGGTGATCCTGAAGGATCTGCAGCGCCATCCGGCAAGGCCGTTGGTAATGCATGCTGATTTTCAGCGCGTGTCTGCTGACACCAAGATTCGCACCAGCGTACCTCTTCACTTTGTTGGCGAAGATGTTGCTCCTGGCGTCAAGATGGGCGGGGCTGTTTCTCATTCCGCCACCAGTGTGGAAGTAATTTGTTTGCCGAAGGATCTGCCGGAGTTTATCGGCGTTGATATGTCCAAGATGGAGATTGGTGATAATGTGCATCTATCTCAGCTTGTTTTGCCTAAAGGTGTTGAGATTCCAGCCTTGGCGCAAGGTGAGGAGCAAGATGCCCTCGTTGTATCAATACATAGTGCGCATGGTGCGGCAGATGAGGAAGAAGGTGATTCATCTGGTGAAGCAGAAGGCGCTGCTGAGTAAGGAACGGATTGGGCCGAGAACAGGGGTGTGCCCTGTTCTCGGTTCAAGTTAATCGTAGTGGCATCTTCCATCCAACTGGTTGTAGGTCTGGGTAATCCGGGTAGGCAATATGAGCTGAATCGCCATAATGCCGGTTTTTGGTTTGTGGACCTGTTAGCTCGACGCTACGCAAGTGAATTTAAATTAGAGAGCAGATTTTATGGGTCGGCCTGTCGTGTCAGAGTCGGCGGTGACGAGTGCTGGCTGTTGAAGCCTTCGACATATATGAACAGGAGTGGTCAGTCTGTTTCTAGTTTGGCGAAGTATTTCAAGATAGATGTGTCTCAGATATTGGTGGCCCATGATGAACTGGATCTGCGTGTGGGTGAGGTTAGGCTGAAAAAAGATGGTGGGCATGCCGGTCATAACGGTCTGCGGGACATCATCAGCGCTATGGATGACAAAGGATTCTGGCGGTTGCGTATTGGTATAGATCATCCGGGTGAGCGTGATCTGGTGGTTGATTATGTGTTGGGCAATCCATCGCGTGACGATGCGGTTGCGATTGAGTCAGGGTTGGAGCGCGCTGCTGATTTTTTCCCCGGATTACTGCAGGGCGAATATCATTCGGTGATGAAGGAGCTGAACTCAATTTAATCCAGCCGTAACAAAAAGTCAGTATTTTACGGGGAAAAATGGCTAAAAACATCTTGTTAGATGTTGACATGCAGGGTCAATCTAACTGAAAATAGCCCGCTTACATTTGGAGGGGTTCCCGAGTGGCCAAAGGGATCAGACTGTAAATCTGACGGCTCCGCCTTCGGAGGTTCGAATCCTCCCCCCTCCACCAAGGTTAGAGCAGTCCTCCGTAGTGTGTTTGGGGAGGATGAGAACCGGTGGAGGTTCGACGGAGCCGCGAAGCGGCGGAGAGTGTTGCGAAGCAACAACCCGGAGGGTGAAGGCCGCAGGCCTGAATAATCCTCCTCCCTCCACCAAGGTTAGAGCAGTCCTCCGTAGTGTGTTTGGGGAGAATGAGGGTCGGTGGAGGTTCGACGGGGCATTTGTCCTCCATTGTTACCATTAATATGGTGTTATAAGCGGCGCGGTGGTTTGAAATCGAGTCAGCGCGGGTGTAGTTCAATGGTAGAACTTCAGCCTTCCAAGCTGAATACGTGGGTTCGATTCCCATCACCCGCTCCATGAATGCAGGGCCTGGGATCTTGGCTCTAGGGGTTTAGGCCCGGGTAGCTCAGTCGGTAGAGCGCACCCTTGGTAAGGGTGAGGTCGGCAGTTCAAATCTGCTCCTGGGCTCCAGTTTTGTAGCTGGGGCGTGCGGAATTAGCGCGTGAATTTGTCTTAATAACTTTTAATTTTGAAGAATCTATTTGGAGATTAAATTCGATGTCCAAGGAAAAATTCGAACGTAAGAAGCCGCATGTAAATGTAGGAACGATTGGTCACGTAGACCATGGAAAGACGACGTTGACAGCGGCGCTGACGAAGGTAATGGCAGAGACTCACGGTGGTGAGGTCAAGGCCTTTGATCAGATTGACAATGCCCCGGAAGAGCGGGAGCGTGGAATCACGATTGCTACGGCGCACGTGGAGTACGAATCGACAATACGTCACTATGCGCACGTAGACTGCCCAGGCCATGCTGACTATGTAAAGAACATGATCACGGGTGCTGCGCAGATGGACGGAGCTATTCTGGTGGTATCAGCTGCCGATGGTCCGATGCCACAGACCCGTGAGCACATCCTGCTGTCCCGTCAGGTAGGCGTACCCTATATCGTGGTGTACATGAACAAGGCGGACATGGTAGACGACGCCGAGCTGTTAGAGCTGG
>JBNKSV010000008.1:0-71983 GCA_050297535.1 Sedimenticolaceae bacterium | reverse complement strand
ATTTCGTCCTGCGACCCATCCAGCCTAGCTAAACTCTGCAAACACGTGGAGGATCTGTACTCTAGGGTGATCTACAAGTCATATTTCGTAAGATACCTCTACATATGAGAGTATTGCACGATGCATAACCGAGATGATACTTACCACGTTCCACCAGCGTTCCACTCTCACGACAATCAGAGACAACGAGAGACAACCAAATGAAATCTCAGACACAAAAAAAGCACTGTAAAAACAGTGCCTTTCGTTGTCTGTGGTTGTCTCTGATGTTCTTTGAAAATGGTGCCGAGGAGAGGACTTGAACCTCCACGGAGTTTCCCCCACTAGCACCTGAAGCTAGCGTGTCTACCAATTTCACCACCTCGGCTAAGGTCCGGCCGCTGTTTTGAAAACATCGCAACCTGGCGAGATGGCGAACTTTACCTTTACCCGGATTGGTTGTCAATGTCCGTGTTTATGTGTCGGGACAGATATAGGTATCAGGAGTACAATGCGGCCTTAACTGTTTATTAAGGATTATTGATTGTGGCCAAAAGTTCGCCCGGAAAGGGTTTCGATGAGTTAGATCCGCACCACGCCAGGGAGTCAAAGAAGTACGAAAATCCGATTCCAAGCCGTGAGTTCATTATAGAGACGCTGGAAGGACATGGTGTCCCTATGTGGCGTTCGGAGTTGTCTGAACTGTTGGGTTTGGATACAGAAGAGTCTACGGAGGCATTGCGCCGTCGCCTGAACGCGATGGAGCGGGATGGGCAGCTGGTTCGGAATCGGCGCGGGGCATTTTTCCTGGTGAATAAGCGCGATTTGATTGCCGGTCGCATTATCGGACACCCGGATGGTTTTGGTTTTCTGCACCCGGATCAGGGTGGTCAGGACCTGTTTCTTAGCCCCAGACAAATGCGCACCGTTCTGCACGGAGACCGGGCGGTGGTCCGGGTGGTGGGGGTAGATGAACGCGGGCGCAAAGAGGGTGCGTTGGTGGAGGTGCTGGAGCGGGCCAATCGTAACGTGGTGGGGCGGATGCATATTGAGATGGGCCTGGGCTTTGTGCACCCGGATAACAAACGGCTGCACCAGGAAATTATCGTGCCTGAGGCAGAGTGGCATGGGGCCAAACAGGGGCAGATTGTGGTGGCTGAGATTGTGGAACAGCCCAGTAAGCGTACCCAGCCGGTTGGTCGTATCGTGGAGGTGCTGGGGGAGCACATGGCTCCGGGCATGGAGACAGAACTGGCCATCCGTACCCATGAACTGCCAGTGGATTGGCCGGAGGAGGTGGAGCAGGAGATCTCCGAGTTGAAGCCAGAGGTCGACGAGGCGGCCAAGCAGGGCAGGGAGGATCTACGCCAGTTGCCGCTAGTGACCATAGACGGGGCCGATGCCAGGGATTTTGATGATGCCGTTTTTTGTGAACAGCGCGCCAAAGGCTGGCGTCTGTTGGTGTGCATCGCTGATGTCTCCAGTTATGTTACACCTGGAACGGCGCTGGACCGGGAGGCGGAAAATCGTGGTAACTCGGTATATTTCCCTGATCGGGTGATCCCCATGTTACCGGAGGTGTTGTCGAACGGTCTTTGTTCCCTCAATCCGAATGTGGATCGCCTCTGCATGGCCTGTGAGCTGTTTGTAGACAAAAAAGGCAAGGTCGATAGCTTTCGTTTCTTTGAGGGGGTGATGCGTTCTCAAGCCCGTCTAACCTACACCCAAGTGTCGGACATGCTGGTGGAGGGTGATGTCGAACTCTGTAAGCAGTATGCGACTTTGTTGCCCCATCTACATCAGTTGTATGCCTTGTTTCAAGTGCTGCACAAGGCGCGTGCCAAGCGTGGCGCCATTGATTTTGACACCACCGAGACCAGGATACTGTTTGACAGTGATATGAAGGTGGAGCGGATCGTTCCCTTGATCAGAAATGACGCCCATCGTCTGATAGAGGAGTGCATGCTACTCGCCAATGTGGCAGCTGCCAGCTATCTGTTGGGTAAGAAGATACCGGCCTTGTATCGTAACCACGAAGGTCCGCCTGAGGATAAGCTGAGCGATCTGCGGGAGTTCCTGGCCGAGATGGGGCTGGCACTCTCAGGTGGCGATGAGCCACAGGCTACGGACTATGCGGCACTGCTGGATGCGGTGGCCGAGCGCCCGGACCGACATCTGATTCAGACCGTGTTGCTTCGGTCACTGTCTCAGGCCATGTACGGCGCAGACAATCATGGCCACTTCGGGCTATCCTTTTCGGCCTATACCCACTTCACCTCGCCTATACGCCGTTATCCTGATCTGATCGTGCATCGCGCCATCAAGCATCTCATCAACGGTGGCAGGCCGGAGGAGTTCGAATATTCCCACGCCAATCTACAAGGGTTGGGTGAGCACTGTTCCAGTACTGAGAGGCGTGCCGATGAGGCCACCAGAGAGGCGACGGACTGGCTCAAGTGCGAATATATGTTGGATAAGGTGGGGGAAGAATTTGACGGGATCATCACCAGCGTCACCTCTTTCGGCGTTTTTGTTGAGTTAGATGAGATATATGTGGATGGCCTGTTGCACATAACCGCACTGAATAATGATTATTACCATTTTGATCCGGTAGGACACAGGCTGACTGGGGAACGGTCGGGACGTGTCTATAGGCTGGGAGATCAGATCAGGATCAAGGTGGCGGCGGTGAACCTGGATGATCGCAAGATTGATTTTGTCCTGACTGATTCGCTCGCATCAGATGCTGCTTCCCATAGGACAAAAGGTAGGAGCAAGACTGCAAGGAGGCGTAACCAGGCGCTAAGCAGGTCCATTGATATGATAATGGAGCGGCCAAAATCCAAGGGAGATAAAAAGGTCAAGAAGCACAAAGACAAGAAGAACAAGTCCAAGACGACTTCAAAATACTCAAACGCCAAGCGCAAAAAACACAAAACGAGAGATAGGTAGTAGCTCATGTCCAAGCCACATATCATCGCCGGGATAAACAGCGTGCGCACTGCGCTAAAACATGGCGCTGGTGGTGTCGCTGCCCTTTGGGTGGAGGCAAAACGCCGTGACCAAAAAATCCGCGAGATCATCGGTCTGGCCAAAGAGGGGAGTGTAAGGGTAAATCAGGTCGAGCGCAGCGAACTTGATGCTATGGTCCCTGGGGTAAATCACCAGGGAGTGGTGGCTGAAGTTGCGGTGCCGGCATCTCTGGGCGAGAAAGATTTAGAGGCATTGTTAGATGGAACAGATGTGCCTCCTTTGTTGCTGATACTAGATGGAGTGCAGGACCCACACAATCTGGGGGCCTGTCTGCGAAGCGCTGACGCGACAGGTGTAACGGCGGTGATTGCCCCGAAAGACCGTTCGGTCGGTCTGACGCCTACGGTATGTAAGGTGGCTTCTGGCGCTGCCGATACGGTGCCATTTATTCAGGTTACCAATCTAGTAAGGACCATACGCTGGTTGCAGGATGTGCATAGAGTCTGGGTAGTAGGAACTGCGGGTGAGGCGGAATCCAGTCTGTATCAGATCGACCTGGTCGGTCCACTTGCGTTGATCCTGGGCGCTGAAGAGAAGGGTATGCGGCGTCTTACCCGTGAGGCCTGTGATTCAGTGGTGAAGCTGCCAATGGCTGGAAGCGTTGAGAGTCTGAATGTATCAGTCGCAACCGGTGTATGTTTGTATGAGGCTGTCAGGCAAAGATTATTCCAGCGGAGTTAGCAAATGCAGGAACCATTAGATGTACTCAAAGCCCGTCTCAACACCGAGACGGCCAGAATTGGATGGATGGAGATACAAAGATTTTTCGCCAAGGGGCAGGTGTTTATCGTCGCGCCGGAACTCGATCTGATAGATACCGCAGCAAGGATAATCCATGACGACAAGGGCACAGTAGAGAAGTGGTTGCAGGAAGGCCTGCTTGTGCAGGCAACTACGGATGATGCCAAACGCTGGAATGAGATTGATCCTGATCTATGGGCCGTGGTGGTAGCGCCGTGGATATTGGTTCAGGAGTCTAGGGTTTAGCTATAATATTCCTGGGGTCGAAAACAACAACGCCGAGGCAACAGCCTCGGCGTTTTGCGTCAGTTTAACCGACAGTGGCTAGAAGGTGTACTGAACACCAACGGTTAGCAATACGGCACTGGCATTATCATATTCTGCATGGTCAGAACTGTCTGCAGCAGAACTGCCTCTAGCAATTTTTAGTGTATCTTTCTTGTCATACAGCAAACCAAAGCCTACATTCAGGTCGTCAGCGTATTGATAACGTGCGCCGACGGAGTAGATATGCGCATCACTGTCAGGCAACTCAAAACCTGCAGTGCTTTCAGGTGCAGGAGTCTTGTCGTAGGCGTAACCGGCCATAATGGTCCAACGATTATCCAGTTTATGTGTTACACCAATTCTATAGGTGTTTGAGTCTTTCCAATCCTTAATACGTACGGCATCGAAGGCGTCATACGCAGAGATAGGTACTATAGGTATGCTGGCGGTGCTTAGAGATCTGTCATAGTCAAAATCCAGTTCCTTGTAGGCGGACCAGTAGGTGCGTTCGTATACCAGTTCAACTGTTGTCCTATCATCATTAAAAGTGTAAGCGCCTGCAAGACTAAGGGTAGCTGGCAGAGGAACTTCCACTTCTGCATCGCCATCATAATTATCAAAAGGATGAACTATATTCGCCTCTCCAGTGAGGGTCATGTCAATCTTAGACCTGTAGGTCAGCGCTAGATCTAGATCGTCTGTAGGCTTGAACATAAATGCCAAGTTGTAACCAAAGTCATAGGAGTCACCTTCAAGGTCACGTGCGATTGCTCCACCTCCAGCCTTGCTCTTCACTACACCACTACTGTGTAAAATTCGAGCGCCAACAGCGGCCGAGAATTTATCATTGAACTCGTAGGCAACCGAAGGATTGATCTCAATAGTCTTAAGAGAGAACTGTTGGGTTGAAGCCTTACCGGTTCCATCCCAGCGTTTTGTCAGACCGGCCGGAGCAACGACAGACAAACCGAAGCGTGCATTACCAACCTTGGGGCTTACATAATGGAACGTCGGAACAAGGAAGCGTTCAACATCAGATGAGTCAGAGGCAAAAACCCCGTCCAAATCTGTATAGTCGATAGCGGAAAGGTGAATATAGGTAAAATCCACCTCCATCGAACCACCTTCCTTATTAAACACCATGGCGGCCGGATTGTAGTATGCGGCATCTGCTCCATGCGCATTGGCGACATAGGCGGCCGACAGTGCAGTAGAGTTAATGGAGTTTTCCGGCAGCTTGTAGCCGGAGGCCAGCAATGACGTCGTCGGCAGTAAACTGATACAGCCTGCAGCCAGAATATATTTAAAGAAATCTTGGTGCTTTGTATTCATAAGTTAAACCCTTATGGTTTGTGCGTTTATATGTCTTGTTATATCCCCAGATTGCAGAAAGGGGCTTGATCTGCTGATATACCTAGCAACATCTATTATGTTACGAATCTCGGTATTATCAGTCATGTATCTCCGTATCCGTACACTTATATTGGTTTGTAAAAATATTGTCAAGATTGCTGACGTACAAACGCTATTTTGATCTATTGCAATATGCGAAAATCGGCTATGTTGTGCTCTAACCGTCTTGCTATAAAATGTTTTGTATTCTGCTTGAGTTGTTGGAAATAAAGTCCTGGATTAACAAGATTATTATATGTTATTAATATGCTTAATTAGATATACTTATCCTAAATAAATAAACCGTATAAGGTTGGGGGCGCAGATGGCGGATCGCAGACTTCAAGTTTTTCATACCGTTGCTCGTTTGCTGAGTTTTACCAAGGCGGCAGAATCCTTACACATGACACAGCCGGCCGTAACTTTTCAGGTTCGTCAGCTGGAAGAGTATTTTGATACCAGGTTGTTTGATCGCACCCATAACCGCATTAGCCTTACCGATGCCGGTAATCTTGTTTACAGATATGCCGATCGTATCTTCGAGCTGTATAACGAAATGGAACATGCGGTCCAGGATATGACCGGTGGTGTTGGTGGTTCGCTTACCATCGGCGCCAGCACCACGATAGCTGATTACATGCTGCCCTCTCTTCTGGGCGACTTCAAAGATAAATATTCAGATGTAAATATAAACCTGAAGGTCTCTAATACCGAAGGCATTGTTTCCATGGTGGAAAATAACGCCATTGATCTCGGTATTGTGGAAGCACCGGTCGGTAACAAGAATCTTGTTGTTGAGGTGTGCAGACCGGACCAGCTGGTTGCAATCGTTCCCCCCGGCCACCCTGAAGCCGAGAAGGAGAGTCTCAGTTATTCTGATTTGGTGAAATATCCGTTCATATTCCGGGAAGAGGGATCAGGTACCCGTGAGGTTATTGAAGAGTATCTGAAGAATATTTCAGAAGGAAACGAGGTTCTTAATATCTCCATGGAACTGGGAAGTCCGGAAGCTATCAAGGGGGCAGTGGAGGCCGGTATGGGCATATCCATAGTTTCCCGTGCAACTATTCAGAAAGAGATAAAGCTGGGGACCCTGATTGCTATCAATCTTAACCCTATGCTGGAACGTCCATTCTCATTCGTACATCAAAAACAGAAATTCCGCGTGCGGGTTATGGAAGAGCTTCTGGATTTTGCCAGAGGATATATTAAAGAGCACGAACACGACTATCAGGAGTAGGTGTGCAGCCGCTAGCAAACCTGTCGAGTGATCAGCGTAAACTGCTGAAGTTATTCAAGGGTCTTGATGATAAAGACCAGGTTATTCTGCTGGCATTTGCTGAGTTTTTGAAACAGCGCGGTGATTGTGCTGGCAATATTTCCATACAGGAGCAGTATTCAGCACCTATTCTGGTTGAACGTCCTGCGCAAGAGAGTGTGGTGGCTGCGATCAAAAGGCTCTCATCCAGCTATCATATGCTGGATACCTCAACCCTGTTGACCAAGACATCCTCTCTAATGACGTCTCACCTTATACATGGTAAATCGGCATCCGATGTCATTGATGAACTTGAGGAGATGTTTGCTAAAGAGCACGAGGATTTTCTAGGCAATCAAGAAAACTAAATAGGCATATTGGTACTATTGGGTATCATTAAATCTCCACGATAAAAGAGTGAAAACTCAACGGCAAAAGCTTTCCTGGGCTATGTACGATTGGGCAAATTCAGCATTTGCCACAACCGTAATGGCAGGTTTTTTCCCCCTCTTCTTTAAAAAATACTGGGCCGACGGGATGGCCGCGGCGGATAGTACCTTCATGCTGGGCAATGCCAATGCCTTGGCTAGTATCCTGGTGGTTATTCTGGCACCGATTCTGGGGGCTATTGCTGACAAGGGTGGTGCGAAGAAGCGATTCCTGCTGTTTTTTGCCATGATGGGCGTGGTTATGACCGGTTCCCTATACATGGTGGCGCAGGGTGCATGGGCTATGGCCTTGATTGTGTACATCATGGCGGTATTGGGATTCTCAGGGAGCATTGTGTTCTATGATGCCTTATTGTTGGACGTGGCTGAGGAAAAGGAATTCGATCTAGTATCTGCCGTTGGTTATAGCCTGGGTTATCTAGGCGGCGGTCTGCTGTTTGCCTTTGATGTACTGCTTACTATCTACCCCACTGCCTTCGGTCTGGATGATGTGACGCATGCTGTGCGCGTCTCCTTCTTGTCTGTTGCCATCTGGTGGGGATTGTTTTCTATCCCGGTGATCCTATTTGTAAAGGAAGACAGGAGCGATGCAACTCTTGGATTAGCCGCAGCGGTTAGCGGTGGACTCGTGCAACTGAGACAAACCTTCCGGAGAATCAGGACACTCAAGATCACTTTTCTTTTTCTTATTGCATACTGGCTCTATATAGACGGTGTGGATACGGTGGTGCGCATGGCCGTGGATTATGGCCTATCCATAGGCTTGGAATCCAAACATCTCATGCTCGCGTTACTTCTGACCCAGTTTGTCGGGTTTCCTTCAGCGCTGGTGTTTGGAAGGTTTGGTGAGAAGCGGGGAGCACGTAAGGGTATTATGTTGGCGATATTCGTCTACTTTCTGGTTATTGTCTGGGCCTATCAGATGCGACAAGTGTGGGAGTTTTATGTTCTAGCCGTGGTCATCGGTATGGTTCAGGGGGGTATACAGGCGCTTAGTCGCTCCCTCTATGCCAGGATTATCCCCAGGTCTGAGTCTGGAGAGTTCTTTGGTTTTTACAACATGGTGGGAAAGTTTGCCGCCGTCCTTGGTCCCCTGATCATGGGGTGGGTTTCCATAGCCACCGGTAGTCCTAGATTATCTATATTGTCAGTGCTGATTCTGTTCGTTGCAGGTGCTGTATTGCTTGCTATGGTTAATGAGGAGAATGCCAAGTCGCAAGTTATGGCATTTGAGGAAGAACGGTTAGCTGACGGAAATCTGCCTTAGATTCCAGAAAGCTGAGTCAATAGTCTGACGTTTAATAAACTATATCCCGTAACTCATGGAATTATCTTGAAAAATTATCTTTTAAGTCACTGGCACGTCAATTGCACATACTGAATTGACCCTAACCCTGGAGTATAGAAATGGTTGAAGAAGAGTTGGATGAGGATCTGGATCTTGGCGAAGAGAAGCAGGGTGGTTCCAAGAAAAAACTGATAATAATTATTGCGGCTGCATCGTTGGTGGTCATTCTGGGTGGTGCTGGAGCCTGGTGGTTCCTGTCTGGAGACGATGAGGCAGCGCCGGAAACGGCGCAAACGGATCAGGCGGATGGCGATAAGACTGCTGATAGCGCCACGGAGAAAGGTCCTGCGATGTATCTCTCTCTGGATCCGGTGTTTGTCGTGAATTTACCGCCAAATACCGGTGCGAAGATGATGCAGGTTGGGGTAGATGTAATGGTGCGTGATCAGAAGCTGTTGGAATTTATACAGGCAAATGATCCGATGATCAGGAATCAATTACTGAATCTGTTCAGTACCCAGGATGCCAGCAAGCTGAGCAAAAGATCTGGTAAAGAACAACTGCAAACTGAGGTAAAAGAGGCGATACAAAAGATTGTAAAAGATCAGGGTGGCCCGGGAGAGGTGGAGGCCGTGTATTTTTCCAGTTTTGTAATGCAATAAACTATGTCAGCTAACGACCTACTATCACAAGACGAAATCGACGCGCTATTGCATGGCGTTGATGACGGCAAAGTTGAAACCGAAGAGTTAGATGCCTACGACGGTGTAGCCAGAGGGTATGACTTTAACAGTCAGGACCGCATCGTCCGTGGGCGTATGCCTACTTTGGAGATGATCAACGAACGTTTTGCCCGTCACTATCGCACCAGCCTCTTTGGTATGCTCAGGCGTACGGCTGATATCTCCGCATCTGGGGTGCAGATGCTGAAGTTCTCAGAGTTTGTTCACACCCTGTTTGTGCCTACCAGCCTGAATCTGGTAAAGATAAACCCTCTTCGAGGTAAGGGGTTGTGTGTACTTGATCCCAAGCTGGTATTCAGTGTGGTGGATAATTATTTCGGTGGTAGTGGCCGTTTTCACACCAAGATTGAAGGGCGGGATTTCACCCCTACCGAATTGCGTGTGGTGAAGATGTTGTTGGATCTCATCTTTCGCGACATGTCTGAGGCCTGGAGACCGGTGCTGAAGGTGGATTTTGAATATCTTGGATCTGAGGTAAATCCACAATTCGCCAATATCGTTAGCCCGTCCGAGGTGGTTGTGGTTACCACCTTCAATATTGACCTGGAGTCAGGTGGAGGTGATCTGCATTTCGTAATGCCATATTCGATGGTGGAACCGATTCGCGATCTTCTGGATGCAGGTGTACAGAGCGACCGCGGTGATAGGGATGAGCGTTGGGAGCGATCGTTACGGGCTCGGATCCAGCATGCCGATCTGGAACTGACCAGTGTGCTGGCAGAGACACAGATTACCCTGAAAGAGATGGCGGCATTGAAAAAGGGCGACATCATTCCACTGGATATTCCGGAGATGGTGGATTTGTGTACCTCTGACATCCCACTGTTTCGCGGGCAGGTTGGGGTTTCTGGCGGTAACTACGCAATAAAGATTCGGGAAAAAATCGCTGTAGAACCCAAGAAAGATATACATGATTTGTACGGCGACTCAGCTAACTAATGTGATGGGATCTGACCATGAGTGAAACAGATAAAGACCCTAATGAAGCAATGGCCGATGAATGGGCGGCAGCATTGGAAGAACAGGATGAGACTGCGAATAAAGAGCCTGCAGCCGCCAGTAACGCCAAATCTGCGCAATTTCAGAACTTGCAAGATGACAGTGTAAGTACCGGCGGAATTAATCCAGACGTTAATCTGGATAGTATCCTGGATATACCTGTAACCATATCCATGGAGATCGGGCGCACCAATATCAATATCCGTAACCTGCTGCAGCTTAATCAAGGTTCAGTTGTTGAACTAGATAGGCTTGCTGGTGAACCGATGGATGTTTTGGTAAATGGCACACTGATCGCCCAGGGCGAGGTCGTGGTGGTGAACGAGAAGTTCGGCATTCGTTTGACCGATGTAATAAGCCCATCGGAACGGGTGAAGAGATTAGGAAAATGAAGAACCTCCGCTTTATGGGGGCAGTTTTTTGCATCGTTCCTACGCTGCTCGGAGCGGCGCCAACTCAGTCTGAATCAGTTCCAAAGGCGCCTGTCGCTAATTTGGGCGCCAGCAGTGTTCTGGAGATGGCTGCGGTTCTAACAGGGGTAATATTCCTTATCCTTATCCTTGCCTGGTTGTTCAAGCGGGTTGGCAATTTCCCATCCGCTGGCAAAGGCATGGTACGTATTCTTGGTGGTGTATCACTTGGGCCTAGGGAGAGGGCGGTGATATTAGAGGCCGGAGACAAACGGATTCTGGTGGGTGTCGCGCCCGGTAGAGTGCAGACCCTGTGTGTGCTCGGGGACAATGAAGGCAAGGCAGAGCCTTATGGTGAGGTGTCTGGCAACGAATTCTCCAGTCAATTGGATGAGCAGATGCAGGACGAAGCGCCATGAAGAGGTATATCGGCCTGCTGTTAATGCTGTTTTGCGTTCTGGTCCCGTTGGCTGGGCAGGCCGCCACAGGTTTTGAGGCATTGACCGTAACGCCGGGGAAGGGTGGGGAACAGACCTATTCTCTGAGCATCCAGATCCTGATCTTTATGACCGCCCTGAGTCTGCTGCCGGGCGCTCTGCTCATGATGACCTCATTTGCGCGCATTATCATTGTGCTGGCTATTCTGCGTCAAGCCCTTGGAACCCAGAATACTCCATCCAACCAGCTCTTGGTCGGTTTGGCGTTGTTCCTGACGGTATTCATTATGATGCCTGTATTTAATGAGGTATATGACGTCTCATTAAAGCCTTATCTGGAGGAGAAGATAACCACGGCTCAGGCGTTTGAGGCGGCGCAGGTCCCGATGCGGGAATTTATGTTGGCTCAGACCAGGGAGTCTGATCTGAATCTGTTTGCCAAGATCGGAAACTTTGGCGAAATCGAATCCCCGGACAAGGTCCCTTTCTCCCTGCTGTTGCCTGCGTTCGCCACCAGTGAACTTAAGACCGGTTTTCAGATAGGTTTTCTTCTGTTTATTCCGTTTCTGGTGATTGATTTGGTAGTGGCGAGTGTCCTTATGTCCATGGGCATGATGATGCTATCCCCGTTAATCATTTCCTTGCCGTTTAAGATCATGTTGTTTGTACTGGTAGATGGTTGGGCGCTGGTGTTTGGCACCCTGGCAGCGAGCTTTATGCCATGACTCCAGATTCAGTATTAGACATCGGACAACGTGCGCTGGAGGTGACAACCTTGTTGGCCGGTGCCATCTTGATTCCAGCTCTATTGGTGGGCTTGGTAGTGGCTATGTTTCAGGCGGCGACTCAGATCAACGAGATGACCCTTACCTTCATACCAAAACTGATAATAGTAGTCGTGGTGTTGATGATGGCGGGACCATGGATGTTGCAGTTGATTACAGATTTTACCGTTGAGTTGATCGAGAGTATTCCGGAACTGATTGGATAGGAGAGATATTCAACCAGTGCACAGTATATTAGGACAGTATCACAGGTATGATTTTCACAGAGGCACAATTAAGCGCATGGTTAGCAGCCTTTCTTTGGCCGCTGATACGCATAAGTGCGATGGTTGCCGCAGCCCCTATCTTCAGTTCACGCCAGACCCCGAAACGCCTGCGTATCGGTATCGCCCTGATACTTAGCTTCGTGCTGATGCCTTTGATTCCGCAACCGCCGGTGGTGGAGGTGTTCAGTCCGGCAGCCCTGCTCATTGCGGTACAACAGGTACTCATCGGCTTGGCCATGGGCTTCATCATGCAATTGGTGTTTGGCGCCATGGTATTCGGGGGGCAGGCCCTGGCCTACAGCATGGGTTTAGGCTTTGCATCCATGATGGACCCGCAAAACGGGGTGCAGGTACCGGTGCTGGCCCAGTACTACATCATCCTCACCACTTTGTTATTCCTTATTCTGAATGGTCATCTGTTCATGCTGGACATATTGGCCAGAAGTTTTTACACCTTGCCGGTTGCGGTAGACGGTATCACTCAGGCAAACCTGAGGGATATAGTGCTCTGGGCCAGCAATATGTTTTCCGCTGGTCTGCTTATGGCGCTACCGGCGATTGCGGCGTTGTTGCTGGTCAATCTGGGTATGGGCGTCATCACCAGGGCCGCTCCGCAGTTAAACATCTTCGCGGTAGGCTTCCCCATGACCATGATGATCGGTTTTATTCTGATGTTATTAACCCTGCCGAACCTGTTTGACAAATTTGGTGAACTGGTGAACGAAGCCTTGAGTTTTATTCGTACCCTGGTTCTGATAACGGCCTGAGGATTCCGGGATGGCTGAAGAGAATCAAGACGGTCAGGAGAAAACAGAGGAACCGACAGCGAAGCGCTTGCGGGACGCCCAAAAGAAGGGGCAGGTGGCTCGTTCCCGAGAGTTGAATACCATGGCCATAACCCTGATAGGCGGGATTGCGCTGGTTAGTATGAGCAGTCATCTAGGTCAGGGTCTGTGGGAGTTAATGGCCAATAACTTCACCATCCCACGCCAGGATATGTACGATACCACTGCGATGGTGAATCGTCTGGCCCTGGCTATTCAGGATGCCCTGATTATGTTGTTGCCATTTTTCCTGGTGGTGATCGTGCTGGCCATAGGGAGTTCGGTAGCCCTTGGCGGCTATAACTTTAGTGCTGAATCTCTGGCGCCTAAGTTCGAAAAGCTCAATCCAATTTCCGGTATCAAACGTGTGTTCTCCTTGCGTGGTTTAGTTGAACTCCTCAAGGCACTGGCGAAGTTTGTATTGGTCGCCAGCGCTACCGGAATGGTGCTGTGGAATACCCTGGGTGACTATCTGGGGCTAAGCAATATGGACCTGCATTCGGCCATATCTGAGATGACTAGTCTGATTGGTGGGTCGTTTATCCTGATTGCTTCCACTCTCATTGTCATCGCAATGATAGATGCGCCATTCCAGTTGTGGCAACACAAGCGACAACTGAAGATGACCAGGCAGGAAATGCGGGAAGAGATGAAGGATACGGAAGGACGTCCCGAGGTTAGGGGCAGAATTCGTAACCTGCAACGCGAACTCGCGCGTAGGCGCATGATGGAAGAGGTGCCGAAGGCGGATGTGATCGTCACCAACCCCACCCACTATGCCATAGCTCTGCGTTATGACCAGGATAAGATGATGGCGCCAGAGGTGGTGGCCAAGGGCAGTGGCGAGGTGGCCGCGAATATCAGACGGGTGGCTCTGGAGCATCAGGTACCGATGCTGGAGGCACCTATGCTGGCCCGCGCCATCTATTTCAGCGTCGAACTGGGCGATGCTATTCCGGCCGGACTTTATCTCGCTGTAGCCAAGGTGCTGGCCTACATATTTCAGATGCGTATCTATCGAACCAGTGGTGGAGTGAAGCCGGATATGCCGACAGATCTACCTATACCGGACGAATATCAGGTACCGGGTGATGATGAGTAACAGGACATA
The DNA here is from genome assembly GCA_050297535.1 of Sedimenticolaceae bacterium. Classification (GTDB taxonomy): domain Bacteria; phylum Pseudomonadota; class Gammaproteobacteria; order Chromatiales; family Chromatiaceae; genus JAAGZL01. The sequence continues at coordinate 58,001 of JBNKSV010000008.1, read as the reverse complement.
AGATTTAACGATATGAATGCAACGACGATTCTAGAAAGTGTGAAATCCGGGGGCGCCAAGGGCATAGGGGTGCCGATGATTTTGATGATGATCCTGGCCATGGTGATCATCCCCATGCCACCGATCGCCCTGGATATGTTCTTTACCTTCAATATTGCCTTGTCTTTGGTGGTCCTGCTGGTGGTCGTATACACCCAAAAGCCGTTGGATTTCGGCGTATTCCCCAGCCTGCTACTGGTTGCCACTTTGCTGCGTCTGGCCCTCAATGTGGCCTCAACCCGTGTGGTATTGCTGGAGGGACATACCGGAGGTGATGCCGCCGGTAAGGTGATTGAGGCCTTCGGGTCGTTCGTTATCGGGGGAAACTACGCAGTCGGCCTGGTGGTCTTTTTCATCCTGGTTATCATCAACTTCGTGGTCGTTACCAAGGGCGCTGGTCGTGTCTCAGAGGTGAGCGCCAGGTTTACCCTGGATGCTATGCCAGGTAAACAGATGGCCATTGATGCCGATCTGAACTCAGGGCTGATCAATCAGGACGAGGCCAAGTCCAGACGCGAAGAGGTAGCGCAGGAGGCTGATTTTTACGGGGCGATGGATGGCGCCAGTAAGTTTGTGCGTGGCGATGCGGTGGCCGGTATCCTGATTCTGTTCATCAACATCATCGGTGGTCTGGGCATAGGTATGCTCCAGCACGGTCTGGATTTCTCCACCGCTTTGCGCTTTTACACTCTGCTGACCATAGGTGACGGTCTGGTGGCTCAGATCCCGTCGCTGTTGCTCTCCACATCTGCCGCCATCATCGTGACCAGGGTGGCCAGCTCCGAGGATGTCGGCTCCCAGATTATCAGTCAGTTGTTCGCCAACCCCAAATCTCTGGCAGTGGCTGCCGGGGTGCTGGGTATCATGGGCATAATTCCCGGCATGCCGAACTTTGCCTTTCTGTCCCTGGCCGCCGCTGCCGGGGCTGGTGCCTATATGATCGCCCAGCGCCAGGAAGAGGAGCGTGCGCAACAGCAGGTTCCAGAGGTGGTGCGTGAGGCCCCGGCCGCCCCCAAAGAGTTGACCTGGGATGATGTGCAGCCAGTAGATATCATAGGTCTGGAGGTGGGTTACCGGCTGATCCCGCTGGTGGATAGAAACCAGGGTGGACAACTGATGGATCGCATCAAGGGAGTACGTAAAAAGCTGTCACAGGAATTGGGCTTCCTTATTCAGCCGGTGCATATTCGGGATAACCTGGACCTCAATCCCAACAGTTACCGGATCACCCTGCATGGAGCCACCATCTCCGAGGCTGAGATCAGGACTGACCGGGAACTGGCCATCAATCCCGGAAGGGTGTTTGGCACATTGCAGGGTGTGGAAACCAAGGACCCGGCATTTGGCCTGGATGCGGTCTGGATCGAGCCGGATAAGCGTGATCATGCCCAGAGTCTGGGTTACACCGTGGTGGATGCCAGCACCGTGGTGGCGACCCATCTAAGCGAGATACTGCAGTCTCATTCCCATGAGCTTTTGGGGCATGAAGAGGTACAACAACTGTTGGATGTGCTGGCCAAGAGTGCTGCCAAACTGGTGGAGGACTTGGTGCCAAAGACCATGTCTCTGGGGCAGGTGCTGAGGATTCTGCAAAACCTTCTCATGGAAGGCGTTCCGATTCGTGATATCCGCACAATCGCCGAAACATTGGCGGAACACGCGCCCATGAGTCAAGACACCGGCGTTTTGACAGCGGCCGTTAGGGTGGCCCTATCCCGCACAATCGTGCAGCAACTGGTTGGACCCACAGAAGAAATACCTGTAATCGTCCTCGATCCTGGTCTGGAACAGATATTGCAGCAGACCCTATTGAGTTCTGATGGAGATGGTGCCGGGTTTGAGCCGGGACTTGCGGAACAGATGCAAAAGGCCTTGGTGCAGACCGCAAAACAGCGGGAGATGATGGGAGAAAGCGCCATCCTGCTGGTTGCCGCCGGCATAAGGCCATGGATAGCCAGATTTGTGAAGCATAGCGTTCCTGGTATGCAGGTATTGTCCTACAACGAGATACCTGATAACCGTCAGATCAAGGTGGTGGCGACGGTGGGAAGGTCTGGCAAGGAGCTGGCAAATGACGTCAGATAAAGGGAGAAGGCCATGGATATGGCGATTGCAAACAGATACATCCTAATTGGGGATTGAGGACATGAAGATAAAACGCTTTTTTTCAGAAGACATGCGTGGCGCCATCAGGCAAGTACGTGAGACCTTGGGTCCTGATGCAGTAATTCTTTCAAACAAATCGGTTGCCGGCGGGGTTGAGTTGATGGCTGCCCTGGATTTTGACGAGACCGCATTCTCCCCATCCCCACGATCTACCACTAGAACAGAGTCACGTATCGAAGATACTGTGGTAACCCCATTCCCATCGGATTACAGTGATGTCTCGGATGACAGCGCAAGCGAATACAGACCTCAATACACTACCGCTTCCAGACCGCCCAGGGTTGAGTGGAGCCAAGACCCCATTCTCAAAGAGATGCGCGAGGAGATGCAAAATCTGCGACGTATGGTGGAAAATGATCTATCCGAGTTGACCTGGCGGGATATGGGTCAGCGTAAACCAGTGGTACGTGAGCTACTGCGTCGATTGATGGCCATCGGTTTGAGCCCCGAGATCTGCCACTATCTGGTTAAGAAGTGTAACGGCTTTACCAGTCTTGAGGATGGCTGGCGCAAGGCCTTGTATTTTCTTTCTACAGATATAGATACCACCGGTGACAATATCCTGGAACATGGAGGGGTTGTGGCCATTATCGGGCCTACCGGTGTGGGTAAGACCACGACGCTGGCCAAGCTGGCATCCCGTTATGCCTTGCGGCACGGCAACCGCCATGTGGCGCTCATAACCATGGATAATTACCGTATCGGCGCTCAGGAGCAGATTACTAATTATGCCCGCATCCTGGACGTGCCCATACGCTCCGCCTCTAATACCGAAGAACTGAATATAGCCCTAAATGTATTTGCCGATAAGCGTCTGGTACTCATAGACACCGCCGGCATGAGTCAACAAGATGTGCGCATAAGCGAGCAGTTAGGCGTTCTGAGGGCTGGACGTAGAAAGGTGCAAACCCTATTGACGTTATCGGCCACCACCCAGCAGGCTACCATGAAGCAGGCGATAAAGTCCTTTGGTGTTTCCAATCCGGCGGCTATGATCTTGACTAAACTTGATGAAGCTGGATCATTGGGTGGCGTACTTTCTGCCATAATTGGTAGCGGATTAAAGGTTTCATACGTGACGGACGGACAAAGGGTCCCGGAAGACCTGCACCTGGCACGCCCCCACTCGCTGGTAAGTCGTGCGGTAGGGCTGGCACAGCAAGATGGTATTGGGCTAAGCGAGGAATTCTTCGCCATGGCCCTTGGAGGGTCGAGAGCAAATGCTCATGTCTAAGATAGACCAGGCGGCAGGACTAAGAAGAATGGTAGAACCCACACCTATACGAGCGATAGCGGTTACCGGCGGCAAGGGCGGGGTAGGCAAGACCAATGTATCAGTAAATCTAGCCGTGGCTATGGCCGATATCGGTAAGCGGGTGCTGATCTTGGATGCCGATCTTGGTTTGGCTAATATTGATGTAGTACTGGGATTGCATCCTGAGTTTGATCTATCTCATGTCCTGCGCGGTGAAAAGACGTTGGAGGAGGTGGTCATAGAAGGCCCGTCCGGCGTCAAGATCGTACCAGCAGCATCAGGAATAAGGCAGATGGCTGAACTGAGCGAAGCGGAACACGCCGGTCTTATTCGGGGTTTCAGCGATCTAAGCCATGACCTGGATGTGCTTATCGTGGACACGGCGGCTGGAATCTCTGATACTGTGATCAGTTTCAGTCGAGCCGTTCAGGAGTTGATAGTGGTGGTATGTGATGAGCCGGCTTCTATTACCGACGCCTACGCCATGATTAAATTGTTGAATAGAGAATACGGCATAAACAGATTCAGAATCCTTGCCAATATGACCAGGAGCGCCCAGGAAGGGCGTGATCTGTACAATAAACTGTGCCGCGTAACCGACCGTTATCTGGATGTAATGCTCAATTTCATGGGAAGCATTCCCTACGATGAGTACATGCGAAAGGCCATCAAGAGCCAAAGGCCGGTGGTTCACGCCTTCCCCCGCAGCAGTTCTGCACAAATATTAAAGAATTTGGCCCAGAAGGCCGATAACTGGCCTATACCGGATGGAGCCAGTGGGCATCTTCAGTTTTTCGTTGAACAGTTGGTTCAATACTCAAGTAAGAAAGAGGGGATGCGTCTGTGAAAGGATTGGCGGCATACAGTTCAGTTCAGGATCAGAATGCCGATACATTAGTTAACCAGCACGCACCACTGGTCAAACGTATCGCATACCATCTGATGAACCGGTTGCCGCCGAATGTGCAGGTAGACGATCTGATCCAGGCCGGGATGATCGGTCTGCTGGAAGCCAGCAGACATTATGATAAGAGCAGAGGGGCAAGCTTTGAGACCTACGCGGGCATCCGTATACGCGGGGCCATGCTGGACGAGATAAGACGTAGTGACTGGACGCCAAGGTCGGTGCATCGCAAGGCCAGGATGGTATCTGAGGTGATGCGGGAGATAGAGAACAGTGAGGGCAGAGATGCGCGGGATGTGGAAGTAGCAGATGCCATGGGGATCTCGCTTGAGGAATACCATAAGATTTTGTTGGATTCGTCCGGTTGCAGGGTGTTCAGTGTTGAAGAATTGCGGGTAGTAGGAGAGCTTCCAACAGACAGGATGGATAACGCTGCTTCGGAGCCTCTTGAAGGATTCCAGAGGAGTGAATTCAGGGATTCATTGGCAGAGGCCATAGCCAGTCTGCCGGAAAGGGAAAGATTGGTAATTGCCCTGTACTACGATGATGAGATGAATTTGCGGGAGATTGGCCAGGTACTTGGTGTTACTGAATCCAGGGCATGCCAGATCCATAGCCAGGCCACATTCAGATTACGTTCCAGGCTGACCGAATGGTTGGCGGACACAGATGACGATAGATTGTAAATTTGGCTGGTAAAACAACTAAATATATTTGACTGTAAAGCCTAAGTTAGGAGGTTATTTTGGATAAGAACATGAAGATTCTAATTGTGGATGATTTCTCCACAATGCGGCGGATCATAAAAAATCTGCTTAGGGATCTTGGGTTCACAAACACCGACGAAGCTGATGACGGTACTACTGCTTTACCAATGTTGCAAACAGGCAAATATGACTTCCTGGTGACGGATTGGAATATGCCGGGCATGACCGGTATAGATTTGCTAAAAGCAGTACGCAACGATTCCAACCTGGTTAACCTTCCAGTACTTATGGTGACAGCCGAATCCAAACGTGAGCAGATCATTGAGGCCGCTCAGGCTGGTGTTAATGGTTATGTAGTAAAACCATTTACTGCTGCAACCCTACAAGAGAAGATAGATAAGATCTTTGAGCGGGTCGGGGGTTAATCTTTAAATAAAGCAGGAGACCAGTATGGTTGATACCGGTTCAAAACAAGAATTATTGGAAAAGGCAAAAAAATTAGTAGCCGCGATAGAAGCTGACGATATGACAGCAGCCGACCAGGCGCTTGAAGAGCTATCAGACTTCTCAGATAGCACCCTGTTCCGTGAGGTGGGACGTCTGACCAGGGAGCTACATGAAGCTATAAATGGTTTTCTGCTTGATGCCAAGATTGCGGACCTGGCCCAACGTGAGATTCCGGACGCGAGTGAACGCCTCAGTTATGTGATTGAGATGACTGAGAGGTCGGCAAACACAACTTTGAATGCGGTAGAGGAGAGTCTGCCACTGGCCGATGAGCTCGGAAATAAGGCGGCGCTACTCTCAGACGAGTGGGACAAATTTAAGGGAAGGCAGCTATCTGTAGATGATTTTCGCGCCTTGAGCAATGATCTTTCCAGCTTTCTTGACATAGCAAAAGGGCATTCGCATGCCCTGCACAAAAACCTATCTGATGTGCTTCTGGCGCAGGATTTTCAGGACCTGACCGGGCAAATCATCAGGAAGGTTATAACCTTGGTAACAGACATAGAGGACAAGCTTGTACAACTGGTGAGGATATCAGGTTCCAAGCTACCTGAAACCAAATACAAATCGGCTGCCGATACATTAGAGGGACCTGTGGTACCAGGTGTTGAACAGGGTGATGTAGTACACGGGCAGGATGATGTGGATGATCTGTTATCGAGCTTGGGGTTTTAGGGGTCTGATATATGGCCATAGATACTAATGACGAAATCCTGCAAGACTTTCTAGTTGAGGCCGGAGAGATACTAGAACAGTTGAATGAACAGCTGGTTGATCTAGAACATTCTCCGGATGACTATGATCTTCTGAATACTGTGTTTCGTGGCTTTCACACCATCAAAGGTGGTGCCGGGTTCCTGGGGATAGATGCACTAGTCACTGTATGCCATCGGGCAGAGGATGTATTCAACGTTTTGCGTCAAGGACAGCGTGCGGTGGATGCAGAGCTTATGGATGCGGTGTTGCAGGTGCTGGATGAAGTAAACGCAATGTTTGCCAATGTTCAAGATGGAGAAGATCCTGAACCGGCTGATCCGGCCCTAATCGCAACCCTAGAGCAGCTGGCTAAGCCGGCAGAAGAGGCTGGGGAAGAGGAACCTGAGCCTGAGCCGGAAGATGAACCTGAACCAGAGCCCGAAGAGGAACCGGAGGTCCAGGAAACGGCATCATCTACAACCGAATCGGATGACATCACCGAAGAAGAGTTTGAGAATCTTCTGGATCAATTGCATGGCAAGGGTAAACATGGGGGCGTTCCGACTCATGAGGACACGCCTCCAGAGACAAAACCAGCTGTCGCCCAACCTACAACCAAATCGGATGACATCACGGAAGAGGAGTTTGAGGATCTTCTGGATCAACTGCATGGCAAGGGAAAACACGGTGGTGTTCCACCCAAAACGACTGCCCAACCTGAGGCGAAACCTGCTGCAGCCAACACCAAAGCAGGGTCAGATGATATTACTGAAGAGGAGTTCGATGCCTTACTGGATGAGTTGCATGGCAAGGGAAAGCATGGAGGCATCCCAAATCAGAACGCTCCGCAACCAAAACAGGTTGAAAAACCAAAGGACAAGCCAAAACCGGCAGATAAACCGACTCTAAAAGAGAAACCAAAACCAACAAAGAAATCCACTGATGGAGGCGGCGCCACAGCACAAAAGAAGGCGGCTGCACCTGCCGCTGCAGAAACCACTGTGCGTGTCGATACCGCCCGTTTAGACGACATTATGAATATGGTCGGGGAGTTGGTGTTGGTGCGCAACAGACTGGCAACGCTCAAATCCCGGATGGACGATGAAGAGGTGGCAAACGCTGTTGCAAATCTTGATCTGGTTACAGCTGATCTGCAGAACTCGGTAATGAAGACCAGGATGCTACCGGTTAAGAAGGTCTTCGGGCGGTTTCCAAGGGTAGTGCGCGATCTGGCGCGTAGCCTTAAGAAGGATATTGACCTGGAATTGCACGGTGAGGAGACCGATCTGGATAAAAACCTGGTGGAGGCCTTGGCCGATCCTATGGTGCATCTGGTGCGTAATGCGGTGGATCACGGTATTGAGCTTCCCGATGAACGTGAGATGGCAGGTAAACCGAGAACAGGAAAGGTCATACTTTCCGCCGCCCAGGAAGGTGACCATATCCTGCTTACCATTACGGATGATGGTAAAGGCATGGATCCGAATGTTTTGCGTGCTAAGGCGGTGGAAAAGGGCATGATGGATGAAGAGGCCGCAGCAAGGCTCACCGATAAGGACCTGTATAATCTTATCTTTCACCCAGGCTTTTCTACCAAGACCGAGATCTCGGACGTATCCGGTCGTGGCGTCGGTATGGACGTTGTAAAGACCCGTATTGCTCAGATGAATGGTACCGTGGAGATCAATTCAGAGCTTGGTGCCGGTAGCGTGATTATAATCAAACTGCCACTAACGCTGGCTATATTGCCAACACTTATGGTCAAACTGGGCAACCAGCCGTTCGCTCTACCTCTTTCAACGGTGGTAGAAATATTCAATCTTGATCTTGGCCAGACCAATGTGGTTGATGGGCAGCTTACCATTATGGTCAGAGAGAGGGCGCTGCCTCTGTTCTATTTAAGCAAATGGCTTATTCACAATAAGGGTACCGAGCCGGATTATAGTGTTGGTCATGTGGTGGTTGTGCATGTAGGAGGTATTCAGGTAGGACTGGTCGTAGATCATCTTATCGGCCAGGAAGAGGTGGTGATTAAACCTCTTGGCGCGCTGTTGCAGGGATTAGATGGTATGGCTGGCGCAACGATTACTGGAGATGGCAAGATCGCTCTTATTCTTGATGTGCCTGGGTTATTAAGAAAATATGCACGAAGATTTTAGGGCCAGTTCACACTATGCTGATATACGTAATCCGGTTATGGTGCATGCTTCCCCTGCAAATGAGAGAGCGTCTTCAGCTATACAGTAGTGGTGGTTTCCGATGAACCTGGATCGGAATATACCAAACAAGATTAAAGTGCTGGTCATAGATGATTCGGCATTTTTTCGACATCGCATAACCAATATGCTTTCTGCTGATGACAGGATAGAGGTGGTCGGAACCGCCGGTGACGGAGCATCAGGGGTGAAAGAGGCGCACCGCCTCAGACCTGATGTGATCACTATGGATGTGGAGATGCCGATCATGGACGGCATCAGCGCAGTAAAGAAGATCATGGATGAGATACCCACCCCTATTCTTATGCTGTCTTCATATACCAGCGATGGCGCTCAGGCAACACTAGATGCGCTAAACGCAGGGGCTGTGGATTTTATTCCCAAGCAGACCGATTCATCAACGGAATCCATACGCAATCTCTCCGTCAAGCTTATCCAGAGAGTCATAGCCATTAGTAGGAAGAGGGCGGGCGGCGTTGCTCAGTCCATCGCGCAGAGACATGCCATCCCCGCATATTCTTCGAGACGGGCCGAGCAAAAACCCTCATCCAAAAAGGGCAGCTATAAGTTGGTTGTTGTCGGCGCCTCAACCGGTGGTCCTGTTGCTATACAGAAATTGGTCTGCTCTCTGCCGGCCAGTTTTCGTGTGCCTATGGTGCTGGTAGTGCATATGCCGGCGAATTTCACCAAGGCATATGCCGAGAGACTTAATACTCTATGCAATCTGAGCGTAAAGGAAGCAGATGACGGCGATGCGCTTATACCTGGACGTATTCTGCTTGCGCCTGGTGGTAAGCAGTTATCTTTTCGTAGCACAGGCACGCAAACCCTAGTGACTATCCGGGACGGAGTGGCTGGCGAGACATATAAACCGAGTGTTGACATAACCCTTGAGTCAGCCGCACGTACATTACGTGATTCGGTGCTGGCGGTAATCCTCACTGGTATGGGCGCAGATGGCAGCCAGGGGGCAAGTCTGTTGAAACAGTGCGACGCTACTGTCTGGAGCCAAGATGAGGCAAGCTGCGTTATCTATGGTATGCCACAGGCTGTGGAAAAGCGGGGATTATCAGATTTGGTATTGCCGTTAGATGAAATAGGTCCATCCCTGGTCAAGGCGGTCTAAATGGACATACTGAGTATCATTGGAGTCGTCATCGCATTTGCCGCCATCATTGGTGGCAATCTCCTGGAAGGTGGTCATATAGATTCACTGGTAAATGGTCCGGCTATGGTCATAGTGATCGGCGGGACCATCGGCGCAATTTTGCTACAGACGCCGGTTAGTGTGTTCATCCATGCCATAAGGGTTTCAGGCAGCGTATTTCGCCCACCCAGACTCGATCTGAATGAGGCGATAGACAAGATGGTTAAATGGGGCAATATCGCCAGGAGAGAGGGTCTGCTCGGTCTCGAAGAGATAGCGGATAACGAACCGGACCTGTTTGTGCGTAAAGGTATGCAGTTGCTGGTTGATGGCAGTGAACCAGAGTCCATACGCGATATCCTGGAGGTAGAACTGGACAGCAGAGAACACCATGATATGCAGGCCGCTAAGGTGTTCGAGGCCATGGGTGGATATTCGCCTACCATAGGTATCATTGGGGCGGTGATGGGTTTGATTCACGTGATGCAGAATCTGGCTGATCCGGCCAAACTTGGTAGCGGTATCGCCACTGCATTCGTTGCTACCATCTATGGCGTGGGTCTAGCCAACCTGTTTCTGTTACCGTATGGCAGCAAGCTGAAATCCATAGCTCTTGCCAAATCCCATTACCGCGCCATGATCATCGAAGGTATCGTATCCATAGCCGAAGGGGAAAATCCGCGTCATATAGAGTCTAAACTTCAGGGATATCTAAATTGAGTTATTGGACCGGCACAGATGGCGAGAAAGATCAGACATGAAGAGCACCCAAACCATGAAAGATGGTTGGTCTCCTATGCCGATTTTATTACGTTACTGTTTGCCTTCTTTGTGGTCATGTACTCGATTTCCTCGGTCAACGACGGCAAGTACCGGGTTTTATCTGAGACCCTGACAGATGCATTCCTGACCTCGGCCCAGAGCCTTGATCCTATTCAGGTTGGCGAGAAGGTGCGTACTACCAATCCGGTTGCGGGCGAGTATGCTGCATCTGAACCTGGCACACTTGAAACTTCCGATACCGAAAATCCACTGGATCTTATAGATGATAAAGGGGTTGGTACCAAAGGAAAATCGGATGCGGAAGCTACTACCCAGGGAAATCTTGAGCAAACCGCAGCTGCGCTAGAATCCGCGCTAGCGCCGTTTATCGCCGACGATCTGGTCAATATCAAGAAGACAGATATAGGCATAGAGGTAGAGATGAAGAGCAAAATGCTCTTTGATAGCGGCAGCGCCAGTCTTTCCAGAACTGCTATAAACTTGTTAAGAGATATTTCAGGCATTCTCACGCCCTTGCCGAACCAGATTGTAGTAGAGGGCCATACCGATAATGTACCTATCAGGACCATACTCTTTCCATCCAACTGGGAGTTGTCTGCGGTGCGCGCGGCCAGCGTCACCCATCTATTGGTAAGGCTAGGTGTTAATCCAGATCGCATAGCGGCTGTCGGTTATGGGGAATTCCGTCCAACGGCAAGTAATGATGACGAAGATGGTAGGCAAAAGAATCGCCGTGTCGCATTGATCATAAAGACCCTGGATAACCAGCGGCTCAGTGAAGGTATAGATACATCCAGACCCGGGGTCGGGCCATGAGGATCTGGACCATAGCAAATCAGAAGGGCGGTGTTGGCAAGACTACCACCGCAGTGACTCTGGGCGGACTTCTGGCCAGTTGGGGGCTACGTACTCTCTTGGTGGATATTGATCCCCATGGCTCTATGACCAGCTATTTCCGCTATGATCCAGATACCCTGGAGCAGAGCACCTACTCTCTGTTTAGCGCCAAGATGGATAAGCAGCAGATAGATGCAAACACGTTGATTAGGCAAACCGGGACTGAAGGTTTGGAGCTGTTGCCGGCCTCAATGGCCTTAGCCACGTTGGATCGGCAGAGCGGACGACTTGAAGGCATGGGGCTGGTTCTGAAACAGACTTTACATAAGCTATCTGACCGATTTGACTATGTGTTAATAGATTGTCCACCCATGCTTGGGGTGTTGATGGTAAATGCCTTGGCGGCATGTGAACGCCTAATCATGCCGGTACAGACCGAGTTTTTGGCGTTGAAGGGTCTGGAACGCATGATGCACACATTGAATATGATCCTGAAATCACGTGAAGCCTCCTTGCCATACACGATAGTGCCGACGTTTTTTGATCGTCGCACCAGGGCATCTTTAGACAGTCTGCGGATGCTACGGGAAACATATCCCGACATGTTGTGGAATGATGTTATTCCTGTCGACACCAAGTTTCGCGAATCCAGCAAAGCCGGAATTCCACCGACAGTCTACAGCCCTGATACCCATGGAGTACTGGCATACACCAAGTTGCTTGAATATCTCCATAACAGTGACAGTACCCCATCCGGTAAGGAGATGGCGGGATGAGTGAGTTGAATAAAAGAGAAGATAAGCAAGAAACCAAGCTGGAGGATCAGGAGCACATAGTCCATCAATATCTGGAGGCTTTATTAAGCGAGATACCAGATTATGGCGAGACCGAAACGGCAGTCGAGATCAAGCAAGAAACAGCCGAGGTTATAACCATAAGTCCACCCCCAGAGGTCGAACCAGAGGAGATACAGCAGCAAGTAGTTTCCGATCAGGTCGAGTATCTTGAGGAGGAACTGGAGGCACAAGAGGAAAGATCTGCTCCGGATTGGGCGCAAGAGCCGTTTCAGTGTCTTATAATGAGGGTGGGTGAGTTGACCCTTGCTATTCCGCTTCTTGCCTTAGACAACATAGTAAAATGGGATCTGGAGCTTACCCCAATGCCTTTCCAGCCAGCATGGCATATGGGGGTGCTGCAAGACCGTGAACACAAGGTAGTGGTGGTGGATACGGCTAAATTATTGGTGCCAGAACAGGCAGCTGAGAACGGGGTATGCCAGGAGCAAGGTAGTCACATACTGATTATTGGAGACCATCGTTTCGGTTTGGCATGCGATAGCTTGGGGAAACCATTGGTACTAAACAAAGATGAAGTGCACTGGTCCATACCCCATCCTGACCGTTTATGGATGGCAGGTACGATCAGAGAAAAACTGATTGTTTTGGTAGATATAGAGGCCTTGCTGAAGATTATTAGGCATGAATAATGCAAATATACAGTTATTAACCAATAATGACTGGATTTTGACATCTACGCGGGACTTATTGCGGGAGAAAATTGATGAGCTTTGACGATATTGAAGAATCAGGGAATGACCCGATAATCCAGTTGGTCACCTTCAGGTTACAGGATGAGACCTATGGCATCAATGTAATGCATGTTCAGGAAGTACTGCGGATAACTGAGATAGCTCCGGTACCCGGTGCTCCGGAATATGTTCTCGGCATTATTAATCTGCGCGGCAATGTGGTGACGGTAATAGATACCAGGCTGCGTTTTGGTCTGCCAGATGATGAAGTGACCGATTCCAGCAGGATTGTCATAATCGAATGCGACAAACAGGTCGTGGGTATTATGGTTGATGCGGTAGCTGAGGTTGTGGAGTTAAAAGAGTCGCAGATAGATGCCGCTCCCAATGTTGGCAATGACGAAAGTTCAAGATATATCCAGGGCATTGCCACCATGGAAAAAGGACTGCTGATTGTAGTTGATCTGCAAAAACTGCTAACCGACGAAGAGTGGGCCGAGGTTGCACAGCTTTGATATGGATAGATGATCATGCCTGATATTCGTGAACCTTATCCGGTAAAACCCGTTTGGCCCACCAGACCAAGTAGGAAGGTGGGGGATAAGAAGGTTCCAAAATCGGAACGTGATCAGGACAAGGATAAGGAAGAAAAGAAGCAGCAGCCGGATAACAGCAGGCCACATATAGATGATTATGCGTGATAGGTGATGGCATGAATCCAGTGATTATATTGTTGATTGTTGTCGGGTGTTTGGTTGTGTATTTTCATCTAAGACAGGCAAAGGCCATTCGTCGGCAGGATCAGCGTATTAGTGATTTGACTAAACAGATCGAACAACTTGCAACCACAACAAACGTTTTATGCGCCAGCGCGGTAGGGGTGGATAAACGGGTAATAAAACTGGAGCGTAATGGCAGGGATCTGATTCATCGCCAAGAGAGCATGGAAACATCCAAGCAGGCTGGAGCTAGTGATCGTCCATATGGTGAGGCTATCCAGATGGTGCAGAAGGGGGCGGGTGCTTCCAGATTGGTGGAGGAGTTAGGCCTTAGCAAAAGCGAGGCGGAGTTGCTTGTTATGTTGCATGGGGTTAAAAAGGCTGTATAACAGACAGGCTATTTTTCAGCAGCAAGATAGCATATCCACCCAGCATCAGCGTCTGCCACAGTCGCTGGCTTGAAGTCGCCGTCCGGTTCTCCGTCCTTATCAAAACCCTGCCAGTAGGTTGTGATCTTGCTGAATCCAGCTTCGTTTAACAGGTCTTGAATCTCAGGTAGCGTCCATAATCTCCAATCGTAGCTAAACGCCTTATCCAGACGAGAGCCATCCGGGAATGAAAAGTGTATATGGCATATTAGGTTGCCATCAATCGGATTATATCTCTCCTGTTCCCAAACATAGGTGAAGTTACCATCCTCCACCTGCCGCTTTTCAACTATCTCTTTATAAGAGTCATAGCCACCATAGGCATCGAGAAAGAATATTCCATCCTGCTTCAAAGCGGATAGTACGGTCTTAAAATAACAGAGTAGATCCTTGCGATTCTTGAATAGCCAGTAGCTGAAGTTCATGGCAGAGATGATATCTGGCGCGTCGGTAGCTACATTTAGGACATCAGAACTGATCAGAGTGACACGCTCTTGTTGCGCGGGTGAAAGCTTTTTAACTTTATGTTTCTTGCCCCAGGCGAGTACCTCCTGGTCAATGTCTACCCCAATAGCATAATTTCCTTTGCGTCTGCGTACCCACTCGCAGCAGACGTTTGCAGTACCGCAAAAATCTTCGCGTAACAGTTTTGCCTTGGTGTCACGCATGCTTTTATAGGCCGCATCAATAAAGTCGATTTCGGATTCCGCGCATTGCACAGATAGTTCATACAACTTATGGTGATCGGCTTTATCGGCCAAGGTTGGTTTATGTTTTCGGTTCTTTTTATTGCCTTTATTTTTCGCCATTAACCTTTACCTGTGAACTAGCCCGTCGTGGCTAAGTTTAAAATATACTAGAAATAGGAAACATTGTTAATGAAACTGTTGCTACATCTTTTGATATGACGGGTAAAAACATAACATCATGTTTTATTACTGTAACAATGGCGCAGATATAAGAAGATATTACTATGCGCATATAACACCCAGTTCGTCCTGAGTGGCGAATTGCGTCGGGTTTTATAGAAGTTAGAGATTCACATTTAATCTTACTTACCTGATAAAGAAAAAAGCCCTGCAAGAGCAGGGCTTATATTTGTTTGGCGGAGAGGGAGGGATTACCGGGCCTATGGCCCTCTCGCCGCTGTCGCGGCTCGTGCTGCGCTCCTACGTCGCTTGTCGAACACAGGTTTCTCATCAAGGCCGCCCTGGCCTCAAAACAATAATAGCCCCACGCGGGGGCTATTACTGTATTTGGCGGAGAGGGAGGGATTCGAACCCTCGGTACGCTATTAACGTACACACACTTTCCAGGCGTGCTCCTTAAGCCGCTCGGACACCTCTCCAAAAACAAGTGCGCAAGGTTAAACTAGATTGCTGGTGTAAGCAATATTCGAGTCAAATAATCCATGGTAATAAGGAAATTATAAAATGCGGTGTGGGAATAATTAGCTCAAATACCATGTGGGATTGTTGAGTGGGAAGTCCGGATAAAAATACCGACTAAAATACTATGATATATGTCAATGCGTGTGAAGATCAGCTTGATCTAATATTCTGATTAACTATTATTGAGCGTTTCTAACCTTTTGGAGTTGCTAGATGGATCAACAATCAAGGCTTCAGCACTTTCCTATCTCGTTTTTTGCCATGGTTATGGGAATGTCTGGATTAACCCTGGCTTGGGAAAAGTCACATGATGTATTGCACATGCCAGCATTTGTATCCTCGGTATTAGCTATGGTCACGATGGGTATTTTTATCGTGCTAGCTGGATTTTACCTAACCAAGCTAATTCGTCATCGCTTGGCCGTGAAAAAAGAACTAGCGCACCCCATCAAGCTTAGCTTTTTCCCTACTATTTCGATAAGTATGATCCTTCTCAGTATCTGCACTCTGCATGCGTACCATACGTTATCATTTGTACTTTGGGTCGCTGGTACCAGCATTCACCTGCTTATTACTTTATATGTGATGCAGGTTTGGATGCATCACGAACACTTCGAGATCCACCATACAAATCCAGCCTGGTTTATCCCTGTAGTAGGTAATATTCTGGTGCCCATAGCCGGCGTTACTCATGGCTATATTGAGGTCTCCACCTTCTTTTTCAGCATCGGTCTGTTGTTCTGGATTGTGTTGCTGAGCATTATATTCAATCGCATTATCTTTCATCAGGCTCTGCCGGAAAGATTGTTACCGACTCTGTTTATCCTGATAGCTCCTCCGGCGATAGGGTTTATTTCATATATCAAGCTGAACGGAGAATTGGATATATTTGCCAAGATACTATATTACGCAGCACTGTTTCTAACGTTGCTGCTTTTGACTCAGATTACGCGTTTTGCCAAACTGAAATTCTTTCTTTCATGGTGGGCCTACTCATTCCCTATGGCGGCAATCACTATTGCTACTATGCTTATGTATCAAAAGAGTGGGATTATTTTGTTTAAGTTTATGGCGTTTGGTTTATTGGGCATTGTTACCTTTCTGATTGCATTGCTTTTGTATAAAACGTTCAATGCGATGCGATTGAAGCAGATCTGTGTGGAGGAGGGTTAATAGCTATATATTTTGGGCATTAAACATATGGATAAATTCACCAGAAACTATTCAATCGTCCTGGCAAGCATCGCCCTAATCTGGCTGGTATGGGCGTTATATGAGGACCCGAAACTATCAGAAATAAATGATCTGCTTAAGCAAGATAAGATAGTTTCGAGTTATCCATATAAATTCCGCCTGTTACGCCTGAGTAATGGTGTGGCCGTTCTCAGTACACCACGCACAAGTGAATTCCCGGTATACAAGGCACTGGGAGTCATCTATCCACATTTGGCAAACCGCGCCCAGGATAATCCAGATCTGGTACAAGCTCAGCAGCAGCTGGCCGAGGTGCAAAAGCGTGTAAGCAGGATCGTTATGGAGTCAGATAATGTGCAACAGGTTAAGTGGGAATTGGATCGCATCTGGCTAGCGCAGCATGGGGTTGTATTACAGCCCTAAGGATTGATCATCTGAACCCTGGTCTCTGGTCTGATATCCAGTTCCTCGAGAAAATTTATGATAGGCCCTAGTGATGATGCCTTGTCAGCAGTTTTGGGATATATCAGGTAGACATTTTGGTCAATCTGCTGTGCATCTATAACCCGAAACAGCCTTCCTTGATTGAGGTAACTTTCAACCAAGGCCAGTGGCAGATATGCAGCGCCGGTATGGCTGAGGATGAATTCCAAGGCGATATGGCTCTGCCCAGTATGCAGTATCGGCGCAACAGGTTCCTGGAATAGTTTTGCCTGTTGCAGGTTGAATGCTGTTCCCCAGTCTACAAATACATAACCCAGCATAGCCACGTCGCTAAGCGTTTGGACCGGTGTATTACAGACCATAATCAATTCAAGTGTTCCAATCTTTTTGGAATCAAGATCTATATTTGTTTGTGCATCCAAGGTGGCGCATATATCCAGGCGTCCGCCAAGCAAGGCACGTATCAGATTGTGTGACTGGTTTATCTCGGTGCGTAGATACAGGTTAGGGAACTGGGATGACAATTTGGGTAACACAGATTTAAGAAATGTGTCCCACAGATTGGATGTGCCGCCTAAGGCCAACTGCAGATTTTGTTGTTTGGGGATTCCAACCTCTTGAACAGTTAGCTGCCAGGAAGCCAGCATGTTCTCGGCGTGTGGCAGGAGGCGTTCACCAGCAGAAGTAAGCAGTATATTGTTACGTTTACGGGTGAAAAGGGTGACTCCAAATACCTCTTCCAGCTGTTTAATGCGCGAACTGACTGCGGACTGGGTCAGATACAGATTTTCCGCCGCATGCCCAAAATGACGGGTTTTGGCAACTTCCAGAAAGGTTCTTAGCAAATCAGTGTTCATTTCTCATGCCATAACGATAGATAATATCTATCAATAATAACAAAAAATCGTCGTTTTACTCACAAATATACCCTGCCGATAATCCTCACAAGTTAAAAAATTGATTGTGAATTTTTATCGAAATGCAGAAAAAAGACTCATTCCTTAGCAATTCCAAGTTCTATTCAGATAAATATTTCCCGCATGGATTTGCCCGTTGTGGCGAATTTAGTCGCGCGCAGGCAGATTTATTGGAACGTCACGGCCGTGCTTATGAGGCCCTGGATAAGGGTCAGCGGGAGCCTATAAATGATGAGGAAGCGCATTTCCTCCTGGTTTGTCGCGGAGATGCCAATCCAGAGACTGAGCATGAAGAAGTCTGGATGCGCTATCGCCGGAAGATTGAGAAAAGGCCAACTGTGTCTGCCTTTGGTGCCATTATAAAAAGCAGCGTTCCACAGATTGAGATGGATGAAGGAAAACTATCTGAAGATCTGGATGAGTTTTGAGATATAGCCGCCCCATGAAATTTTTATTCTTAATGTATCCATGGGATCGCATTACTCCTGAAACTGATAGTACTCTGCGTCTTATCCACGAGGCCGCATGGCGCAAAAAGACGGTGGCTATTACTACTGCACATAGCCTGACGGTACGTGATAGTGTTCCATACGCCTTCTGCAAGGTTTTAAAAAAACGTGACCGTATAAGCAGTAGTCCTGCCACATTCTATAAAAGTGCAGAGTTCAAGCGTTGTAAGCTGCCGCTGGCCGGATTCGACGCCATAATCATGCGTACCAACCCACCGCTGGATTCGATCGCCCTGAATTTTCTGGATTCAGTCAGAAATGATGTGTTCATTATGAACGATTTGGATGGCTTGCGAATCGCTAACAATAAACTCTATCCGGCATCATTCAGTGGTGACGCTGCGCGTTTTATACCTGTTACCCATGTATCGAAGAGTCAGGAGTATCTGGAGCAGGTACTGGAAGAGTCCTCGGCCGAGAAGATGATAATGAAACCGCTAAATGGGTTTGGCGGCAAGGGCGTGATAGTTGTTGAGAAAAGTGCGCAGCAGAATTTTCGATCATTACTTGACTTCTACATCGGTGGCAAACAAGGAAATTACGTCATCCTGCAGGAATATGTAGAAGGGGCAGAGCAGGGCGATGTGCGTATTCTGATGCTGAATGGTGAACCGATTGGCGCCATGAAACGCGTTCCTTCCGGTAAAGACATCCGCTCCAATATCTGTGCCGGTGGTCACGAAGTCAAACACAACCTAACCAAAGAAGAAAAGGCGCTGTGCAAGGCCCTGGGGCCACAACTGGTGCGCGACGGCCTTTATTTTGTCGGCTTGGATGTTATTAATGGCAAGCTTATTGAGGTTAATGTGTTAAGCCCAGGCGGTATCTCTCGCATCAACAGACTAAATCGTACCAAGCTGCAGAAACCGGTTTTAGACTTTGTGGAAAATGTTGTATCGGCAAGAGAGTCTGTGTTAGAGCGCAAGAGCGCCTTTCGCAAGGCCATTGAAGATGCTGAAGATATCTGAAACAGAGATCATCAACCGCATCAAGGCGGAGCAGCTTTTTGAATGCGAGGTGGCAGATGGCAGTTTCTTCCTAAAAATTGACTCATACTCTCCGGCGATATGCATGGCCGTGCATGCCGGTCATAACCTGAGAAAGGAACTTCAGACCAAGTGCGCTCTATCCGAAAGCGAGCGTCTTTACGAAGAAGATCCCTACACCTCTCAGATGATCCAGGCGATGCCGATTACGGTTGTAGCGAACGACTCCCGCTACGAATATGATCTCAACCGTCCCATTGCGACCTGTATCTATAACAAGGCCTGGGGCAAAAACGTCTGGGCAAAACGACTTACCCAGAAAGAGCGTCAGATCAGCGTCGATAAACACCAGTGTTTTTATCGGATACTGGACGTGCTGGTCAAAAAGATCGAACAGAAATTCGGCGCGGCCCTGATATTCGATGTTCACTCATATAATTATCTGCGTCGGAACGGAGCGGTAACACCAACATTCAATATCGGTACTGAACAGCTTGATCGTGAGCGTTGGCATGGCATTATCAATCTGACCCTAAGCCGTCTGGAGCAAATCACCTTGCCTAATCTCCCGGTTACGGCCGAAGAAAACAAGGTGTTCTCTGGCAGGGGTTACCTGGCAGCACACATTAATAGCCATTTTCAGAATACCCTGGTATTGCCCCTGGAAGTGAAAAAGATATTCATGGATGAACTCAGTGGTGAGATCTATCCATTGGTAATGCAGGCCCTGGTCCATCAGATTAAAGACAGCATGGTGGATATATTCACTTTTTTCGCCCGCAGATATGCCCGCAAACGTAGAAATAAGAATATACAGCTGCTTTCTGAAAAGATGGAACCGGCGATTAGTAAGGTTGATCGCGCCCTGTATCAGGTGGCCAAGGGGATGGAAACCCTGTACTACATCAACCCGATAAATATACCCAGTGAGAAGAAGAAATTCTTTAAACATCACGCCAATTATCAGCCTGACTTTATATATCGTCAGTTGAACATAGATCCATATCAATTCCGTGAGAGATTGTATCGTCTGCCAGTCAATGATATCCGCGATCCCGGCGTACAGGCCCTGTATCGCGATGTAATCAACAATCTGGGCGGGAAGATTGATCTACTGGTAAAGGCCGGGAAACCGAATTTCCTGTACGAATCACTCAAATATTATGGTGAGCCTAGTCTGACCGATATACAGAATGCGAACTTTATCCTGCATGCTGCCAAGTTCGGAGAAGTGGAGAGGGCTGAGATTAGCACAGAGGAGCTTATCTCTCGCTTTAAACAGACGGCGAAGCAGTGGGGTATGAGTTGTAAGGTTGAAAGTAGCGCCAGGCTGGTTGCTTCCGCCATGGTACTCAACGGTAAAAAGATCATACAGTTGGCCAAGAATCTGCAACTTACAGAGACGCAGGCCTCCGCCCTTATTCAGCACGAACTTGGTGTGCATATGGCTACCAGCCTAAACGCCAGCAAACAGCGTTTGAAGGTGTTTATCCTTGGCCTTCCGGGTAATACCCTTACCCAGGAAGGGCTTGCTATCCTCAATGAATACCAGTCCGGAAATATGACGTTGCAGCGCCTGCGGGGACTGGCGCTAAGGGTGCTGGCCGTTAATGAGATGACCAAACACGGCGACTTCCGCCACACCTTCAATTACCTGCACGAAGAGCATCAGTTGTTACCGGACGATGCCTTCATGCTGGCGGTACGGGTGCATCGCGCCGGTGGTTTTACCAAAGACTACCTATATCTCAACGGTGTTTGTCAGGCGCTGCATACAGCCAAACATGACGATCTGCGCAATCTATATGTAGGCAAGACCGGGTTTAACTACCTCAATATCATCAACGAGATGGTAGAGCGCCAGTGGGTGGATAAACCACAATTCTATCCACAATATCTGCAACAACCTAAGCAGGGGTCGCCGGTACTTGAATATCTTATTTCCTGCATAAAGCCGTCTGAACCTGTTATTAAGGCCGTCCCGACCGCAGCCTAGCTGTATTAATAAGCTAGTGGTATCGGCGCATCTGTCCTACCAATACACCTTGTATATCAACCTGGTCCGGCGTGAACTGCATGGGACTGTAATCGGCATTTGCCGGGTGTAGGATTACCTGTCCGGGTTTTTGCTCGATCTTTTTTAAAGTCGCCTCTGATTTATCTATTAATGCGACAACGATATCGCCGTTCCTGGCCTGTGAGCATTTCTCAACAACTATATAATCGCCATCCAGGATACCTTCGTCGATCATGGAGTCGCCCTTTATCTGCAGGACATAGCAGGGTTTATTGCTACGTAGGGATTCTGGAATCTGAATAGTTTCTTGATGATCAATGGCCTCAATAGGCTGTCCGGCTGCAATGTATCCTAGCATTGGCAGGGAGCTATCATCCTGATCTGGATGGTTGGCCAAGCGTATTCCTCTGCGCATGTTATTCATCGGTTCTACCAGACCGGCCTCAATCAGGGACTGAATCTGTTTATGTAGAGATCCCTTCGAACTTAGGCCAAGGGCTAAGCATAACTCGTCTAGGGTAGGAGGGTGTGTGAAGTCCTCCAGGTGTTGGACCAGAAAGTCATATATTTCCTGTTGACGTCTAGTAAGGATGTTGGGCATGGCGATTCTCCAGTTCTCTTCCTGTTCTATCCTAGCAGAGTTAGAACGAATAGGAAACCTTGAAGATTGGATAATCGTTAAATCAGGAACACTACACTTAATTTGTATTCTAGCCTGCGTGAGAACGACTAAGCAGCAATAAATAAGGGAGTATTCAGAGGTGGTTATTTATATTCCGCCTTGGCGGCTTGGTTTTTCCCGGCGGTCTTTGCTATATATAGGGCCTTATCCGCATCGCTAAGCAATTTGGTGGCAGTGGCCTTACTCCCGGGGATACGGGATGCTATGCCAAGGCTTAGGGTTACAAAGGTACTGGCGGAATTTTTGGCGTGCGGTATCTCTAGGTTTTCAACCTCGCTACGTATGCGTTCAGCAACGAATCCAGCGCCATTCATGTCTGTGCTTGGCAGGATGACACAAAATTCCTCGCCACCATAACGTCCCACCAAATCCTCAGGTCTGCGTACGGTGTTTTTAAGGACCTTGGATACCTTCTTTAAACAGCTGTCTCCAGCCAGGTGCCCGTAGTTATCGTTGTATAGCTTGAAATTGTCGATATCTATCATAATCACAGAGATAGGATGATCGCTACGAACGGCACGGGCAGTCTCTTTTTCAAGGTATTCATCTATGATACGGCGGTTGGCAAGTCCCGTGAGACCATCTGCATTGGCTAGCTTTTGCAGTTCACTGTTGGCCTTTTCAAGGTCGTTGGAAACGGTTATAAGGCGGTGACGCATGGCGGCTATACGCTGCATGGCTGCCATCTTGGCAGCGAGTATAATTTCGTCCACAGGTTTGGTCAGATAGTCATCACCACCGGCCTCTATGCCAGCAGCGACATCGTTCGGTTCAGTGCGTCCGCTGAGGAATATTATTGGTACCCAGTCATCATCCTCTTTTCTTATTTGTCGTGCCGCTTCATAACCATCCATAACCGGCATGATTACATCCATGAGAACCAGGTCAAAATCATATTCACAATATAATTCTACGGCTTCCTGGCCATTGGAGCAGCACATCACATCATGTCCCATCTCATTCAGACGAACCGTCATGATGTTCTGCTCAGTGCGTGTGTCATCGACCAGGAGTATATTCATAATGTTATCTAATGGTTATGGTTTTTTTGCTTATGTTTTGTAACATATTCTAGTTCTTTGTCCATGAATAGATAGCCTCAATCTGATTTCCTGGTTCTGCGAACGAGAGAGCGCTACAGAGTTCATTCAATAGTTGTAAACCGCGTCCGAACAGGCGGGAATGATCCGTATTTTCATACTGGTAATTTCTATAGTCAAAGCCTGGTCCACTATCTGCGATCGTTATCACGATCTCGCCTCCATTTTCGGTCGCACGAGAGCTTAAGTTGATTCGAATGAAGCCGTCTGTCAGATGTTCCAGGCGTTTCTCACGTTCGGTAAAATAGAGGGTAAAACCGTCTTGGGTCTGTTTGAGTGAAGAATCCATACCAAGCACGCCATGGTCAAGTGCGTTGGTATATAGTTCCGTAAGGATTGTATAGAGTATCCTGCGATGTCCCTCAAGTCCGTCAATTTCCTGTATATGATTTATTAGCAGTGGGATGGGGTCTGCGTCACACAGGCGCTTGCCGTGCAGCGCCAAAGAAAAACACACGGAATCGGTTTTGGTTAATTCATGTGTATGCTCTTGGTTATGTGTTGTCTCAGGCGATTCGGTCGTAATCTCCTGCAATAGATTAGAATCGCATGGGATCTCCGCCAGGCTAATATCGTCAGTTTGGGTTGCCTTGCCGCAATGTCTGTATAGGGATTGGGATATACATGAGATAAGCGATTCATCTACGCAGCAGTTTGTTATGGCATCTTCAAGTCTACTATTACCGAATTGCTCCTGCTGGTTATTTATCGCCTCAATCACGCCATCTGAGGACAGTAGGATCTTATCGCCATGATTTATTTTGATTAGTTCAATAAATTCCCCGAAGTCAACATTGTTACGAATGCCGAGTGGTACCCCGCGTGATGGTGTTCGGTGTTTAATTTGATGGTCATCTCTATTCAAAAGCAGGATATCAGGCATGCCACAATTACACATAAATACATGATCCAGCGTATGTGCGACCGCAACAAACTGGACCGCCATAAACATTCCGGTGGGTAGCAGTCCCAAAAGTTTGGAGTTGATGGCGGATAAGATCTGCTGGGGCGAAAACCCTTTGTTTGTCATGGCCCGGAAGATATCTGATGTCGGCATGGCTCCGAGCGCTGCGGCAAGGCCATGACCAGTAAAATCCCCCATCAAGATATTAAGATCACCAGAAGGCGAGTAGGCCGTTAGTAGGACATCGCCACTGAATATTTCCGCCGGTTTTAGTAGGGTGTTGATACTGCGCAGGGCAACATTCTCAGATATTACGGCGCTGGCAAATACCTCTCGTGCCAGGCGCTGATCATGCTGGGTCCTGGCGTGTAACATATTTATCTGGTTATGCAGTTGTGAGATGCGCTCCATAGACTGTATCTTCGCCTTTAAGAGGATGGTGCTGAACGGTTTGGTAAGAAAATCATCTCCACCTACCTCAATACATCTAGCCAGTTCCTGCTCATCGCTTATTCCGGTTAAAAAGATGATTGGAATGAAGCGATCTGTTGGAATAGACCTGATCTCGTTGACTGCCTGGTAACCGTCCATAACCGGCATCATCACGTCCATCAGGATGATATCCGGTCGTTCTGATTTGTAGAGTGCAACAGCCTCTGAGCCGTCTCCTGCCTGAATTACCTCATAGCCAATATGTTTCAGAATGGTACTAATCATCACGCGATTGCTGTGTTCATCATCTGCTACCAGAGCCTTACCTCTAGCGCCTGAGCAGACCGATACTTTTGCAACCACATTCATTGAAATCGTACTGACTAATATTTATATTCTGATGTTCTTATTGAGCAATTATATGTATACCTTCATAGATACGTATCGGCATAAAGAACATAATCCTTTAATAATTATTCTGTAAATATTTTTAATATAAACAAGTGGTTATAATTTATTGTTACAGTCTTGAATCAAACATGTGTAAATATACATACTTGACGGCAATAGATTATCCACTTAAAGTCCTCGCCACCTGAGGTATCTGCTGCATGCAGATAAATGGGAAGTCGGTGCGAAAATCGCTCAATGCCGACACTGCCCCCGCAACGGTAGGCAGGGTAAATGATCAGCACAAGGCCACTGTGTTCACACATGGGAAGGCGCTGTATCACGGAGTACATCCGCCCTGCGAGTCCGGAGACCAGCCTTTGGTAACTAACCGGATGTCGCGGAGGGCGGCCACAGGTGAACGTTTTGACCGACAGTCAGATAAGTTCCCTTCCTTCCCCCCACACATCCATTATTTCACCAATAAGAAACGGCACGGGTGAGTGCTGTTGGGGAAGAATAATGAAAAGATATATCCTCTTGCTGCCCATTCTGGTGGCGACTACTAATGTCGTAGCTGAAGTTCCAACCGTTCTGGATACCGTGGTGGTGAGCGCCACCAGATCGGAGCAGTCAGCAGTTCCGACCCCTGCCAGCATAACGGTTATTTCAGAAGAAGAAATCGCACAGAGCGGCGCACACAATGTAGCGGAGCTGCTGAGAGCCAGGGCAGGGATTCAAGTACGTGATCTCTACGGTAGTGGCAGCAGTGGAGCGATGTTTGATCTGCGTGGATTTGGCTCTTACGCATCATCCAACACCTTGATCATGGTAGATGGGCGCCGTTTGAACAGTGCCGCCGATAGCAGTGTGCCCGATATCTCGACTATCGCACTCAAGGATGTCGAACGTATTGAGATTATTCAGGGCAGCGCCGGCACCCTGTTCGGGAACCAGGCAGTGGGTGGAGTAATCAATATCATTACCCGAACCCCGCGGGAATTTCATGCTAATGTTGATCTCACCCTTGGAAGTTATGACAGTCGCAGCCTTACCGCGTCATTGAACAACCGACTGGATAATGGCATATCTTATCGGTTATCCACCGAAAAGAGCGAGTCAGATAATTACCGCGATAACAATCATCAGGACTATCAGAACCTGATGGGACGGATTGATTATGAATCCACATCAGGGAAGGTGTTTGCTGAATTTCATAACACGAATGACGATCTTGAAACGCCAGGTGCGTTATACACAGATGAGATGAATGCTGATCGTAGCCAATCGCATTCTGCGTATGCTGGAGATTACCAGGATACCGACACTGCTATGGGTAGAATCGGTATAAGCCGTAGATTGACTGATGAGTGGTCGCTGGAATCAGAGTTGTCCTATAGCGATGTTGATCGGGATTATATCTTGGGTTCCAGGACGATGGGGAAAAGCTATGGAGATCAGACCAGAGATGTCTTTACTTTGACACCGCGCCTGGTTGGCGTGGTGCCGATGAACGGAGGCGAGGCCCAGTTTACCGTCGGTGCTGATTTCGAGATGACCGATTATGAAAACAGTGTGGATGTCCCAAGCTGGTTTTTTACTAAAAATACCGAGATAGATCAAAGGATCTATGCCTATTATCTTCAGGGTGTTTTTCCCATCACTGATAAATGGTCGGTGACCGCGGGTGCCCGCAGGGCGTTGGTTAGAAATCACGTAACTGAGGATAGCACCTTTGGCAGTAATTTCTCTGATGGCGAAAATCTGGATGATGAGGTTACCGTCGGCACCTTTGGCGTGGTGTTTCGACCCAATGAATTCTGGCGGCTGTTTGCACGCGCTGACGAGAACTTTCGCTTTGCCAAGGTAGATGAGCATACCAGTGTTTGGAGTAGTACTACTGGCTTGAAGAACCAGACCGGTGTTTCCTATGAGATTGGAGGTGAGTGGCAGACTTCGTATGCCAGCTTTAAGGCTACGGCGTACCGGCTCAACCTGAAGAACGAGATCAGCTATGACGCAGTGGCATATATGAACGTCAACCTGGACTCCACCGAGCGCAACGGATTGATCTTAGAGGCAAAAAGGCAGATAACGAAAAATATCGAGGTCGGCTTTAGCTATAGTTATGTGGATGCTGAGATAACATCCGGGCTATATGAAGGGAACAGGGTTCCGTTGGTTGCGGAGCATAGCTCGTCCATAATGCTGGACTATTATCCAATACATGATCTTGGTCTGCATGCGGAGGTGAAATATGTTGGGGATAGGGCCCTGGACAGCGATTATGATAATAACTATGAGAAATTAGATAGTTACACAGTGGTCAATCTGAGTGGTGAGTATGACATTGGTAACTTGGGTATTGTGCTGAAGGTGAATAACCTGTTTGATAAGGAATACAGCGAGATGGGGGTAGCTTCAGGAGTATCAGGGGCATACTACCCATCGCCGGAACGCAACCTCTGGCTAACCGTCGGTTACGATTTTTATTAGAACTATGGTGTAGGAGCCCACTCCTGTGGGCGATTCCAGTTGGTTCGTACTAATCAAGAATCGCCCACAGGAGTGGGCTCCTACAGTTCTGTATAACGTAATGAGAATGCGTCCATTGCAGATATAGCATTAGGGTTCACCTTGATTTTGTAAACATCCCTAAGATTATCATCTGACAGCACGGTTGCCGGGCCACCAACCGCAATCGTTTCCCCTGAATCCAGTAGTTGCAGTCTGTCGCAGAAATGCGATGCCAGTGACAGATCGTGCAGCACCACAATAACTGCGCCACCGGATTTGCAGTGATCTTTCAGGAGTTGCATCACCTCCAGTTGATGGGCCGGATCCAACGCGGCAACTGGTTCATCCGCCAGCAGAATATCAGGTTCTCCAACCAAGGCCCGCGCCAGCAATACCCGCATGGCCTCGCCGCCCGATAGGGTATCGAAGGTACGTCCGCGCAGATGTTGCACGTCTGTCTGTTGCATAACCCTATCTATGATATCCATATCCTGAGAGGATGGCCGTTGCCAGCCATCCAGATGGGGGAGGCGGCCCAGTTCGATCAGTCTCTCCACAACTAGAGGCCAATGTACAATTCCTTCCTGGGACAAATATGCGATCTTACGCGCACGATGTTTTGGCTCCATCTGCAGCAGATTAGAGTCATCCAGAAGGACTGCTCCGCCTGTTGGTTTGGTGAGGCCAGCGATAGTACGCAGTAGGGTGCTCTTACCGGCGCCATTCGGCCCAATGAGCCCTAACAATTCACCAGCCTTCAGGTTCAGGTCAACGCCATTGAGGATTAATACATCCTCAACAGAGAGAGAGATATTATCAGCCTGTAGCCGTTTCATATCTGCACCCTCCGAGTCTTGAGGATTAGATATAGAAAGAATGGTGCACCCACCAGCGAGGTGATAACCCCGACTTTAATCTCATTACCTGGAGGTAATAGTCGCACGATGATGTCCGCAAGCATGAGCATGGCTGCACCGGCGATAGCACTGCTGGCTAGCAGACGGCTTGGTTGATGACCTACGAATGGTCTTATCAGATGGGGCGTCACCAGTCCGACAAAACCAATGGCCCCGGTGACGGAGACAGCAGCTCCCACTGCAAGCGCCGTGGCCAGAAACAGGCGCCAGCGCATAGCTGCAATATTAAATCCCAAGGTTGCAGCGGTATCTTCCCCCAGGGTCAGTGCATCCAGGGCCTTGCCTGATCCGGCCAATAGGGTCCATCCGATCAGGGTGGGGAACAGCAATAACCAGAAGTCATTCATACCCTTGTCCGCTACAGATCCAAGCATCCAGAGCGCTATCTCTTGCACCGCATAAGGACTAGGGGCAAGATTGAGCAACAGCGACACCAACGCCAACGCCAGGGTGTTGATGGCGATACCTGCCAAAATCAGCGTCAGGATGCTGGCGTCGCGTCCCGCCATGGCATAGACGAGCAGCATCGCCAGGAGTGAACCTAACATGCCGCCCAATGGCAGGGCCACCGGCACAATGTCGGCAAAGCCGAGATATAGCATCAATACAGCGCCGAATGCAGCACCGCTGGAGCTCCCGATCAGACCTGGACTAGCCAGCGGATTACGTAACAGTCCCTGCATTACTGCACCACATAGCCCAAGTGTTGCGCCTGCGAGCAAGGCGACAAGCGTCCTGGGTAGCCTGATTTCAGTCAGTATCAATGATATGACAGAAGGGCTGTCAGCCATGGCGTCGCCAGCCGCCATGATCAGGGAAAACGGGTTGCTTCCAGTAGAGAGTGAAAGAAAAAACAGCGCAGCCACTGCGACGATAAGCATGAATAGCAGTCTACGCTGGGAGATCATGTATGCACTGCTCATTTGTGGGCGGCAGCCAGGGCTTCAATGGCATCGGTGAACATGGGGCCGTCGCAGATCCAAAATCTGTAATCTATCTCGATCATTGGACGATCTGAAGTTAGACGCTTGAGTACCGGGTGATGTAATTGTCTCTGAGCTATGGAGCTGGTGCCAGGGGCATAGCTGGAGGTAAATATCTGCTTCGGTTGCGCCATAAGAAGTTGTTCAAGACCGATATATCCGTAGCCATCAATACCGACCTCAGCAGCGGCATTCTCCCAGCCGGCCAGCCGTAAGGCTTCATCTTGTAAGGTATTTTTACCGCTGGTGTAGCCGCGGGGTTGATAGAGTATCGCCCTCTCTTTATTTTCGCCCCATTGCTTTTGGATTTGAGAAATCTTTTTATCCATTTGCGCTACCAACTGGCGGCCTTTATTCTCTTCGCCTACAAGAGTTGCAATAGCTTCTATATTGCTGCGAATACCGGCGAGGTCAGTTGCCATTGGCAATATCTCAACATGATAACCAAGCTTGCGCAGCAACTCTACAGCAGGGCGGGCGGCATAGCCGCTAGCCAGAATCAGATCAGGTTTCAGAGGTAATATCTCTTCGGCCTTGCCGTGATTGCTGTGGTGGTTTTTAGCAACATCCGCCATGTAAGAGCTATGGGGGTCAAGAGATAGCGAGCTAACGGATACTATTCTTTCCGATGGCGCCAGCATCAATAACAGTTGATCGGTACACAGATTGATAGAGGCAATACGCTTTGGTCTGCCAGATGCTTTACAAATAGAAACCTGCAGGGTTAGAGAGAGTGCCAGCAGAATGGCTACCGATAATCTTAATGACACTGTATTTTCAGAAGCATGGGTCAACATAATGAGTGGTTAATTATTTGGGTAGGGCTTATCTATTTTACCACGCCAGATAATAGTAAGACATGGCGGTTGACAGATCTTTAATTTAAAATCAATTTCACTGCTTCATCCAACTTGCAGATTAATTCATCAATATTATTCTCTGATCTGTTTTTAGCGGCATTTTCTAATTCTTTGGTGATATTTTTCAGGGATTCGGCAGCGCATATTGATGCAGCTCCGCATAACGAATGTGCTGATTCACCCAGTTCATCCCAGTTGCCTGTTATGGCGGAACGCTTTATGGACTCGGACTGTTGCGGAAGCTCGCTGCAAAATTGTTCGAATAATTTCTGTGCAAGTTCCTGGTTGCCTCCAGCTATATTTACCGCCTGTTCGATATCACGAATGATGTCATTCATTAGTGTTTCCGATGGTGTTGGCGCTTCTGGCAATGACGCATGCTGTGGTATCTGTTTTATTGCCAAGTGTCTACTGACAATATCTATCAACTTGGTCTCATCCAAAGGTTTTACTAGGTAATCATCCATCCCGGACGTTCTAACTTTCTCTCTTGTGTCGGGCATTATGTCTGCCGTTAGGGCAATTATATGGGTGTGTCTGGATGTATTGGCCTCGTATTGCCTGATCATCTGTGTGGCCTCAAGACCGCTAACATTCGGCATGTGGATATCCATGAGTATAAGGTCGTAGCTATGAGTGCATGCGAGATTTATCGCTTCATTTCCATCAACAGCCTGGGTGACTGTGGCACCGAGCAGGCGTAGCAGCGTGGTGACTAGTTCAAGATTTATCTGATTGTCATCTGCGATCAAGATTTGAATGTTTTCAAATGGCGTGTTGTCATACTTTTCATTGACTGGTTGTTTGTTACCAGTATTCATGAGAGTCCTAGCCTTATGTTTAAGCGTGTTCCCATTATCTAATATAACGTTGATAGTGTGTGCCAGCATGCTGTTGCCAAGCGGCTTAGATAAGCAGAAAACATTGGCGGATTTTTCAATGTGATGAATTGTTTCATGATTGGATGAGCTTATGAGTACCAGCACAGGGGTGCGGTTGCTGTATTTTATTGATTCCAGGCGTTCAATAATGTCGTTTTTATCTGTCTCTGTGGCTGCAAAACAGATGATGATACAGTCTAGTTTATTGGCGTTTTCCAGATTAAGATCAGAAAACTCCATGTCTATAACATTAATACCCATAGCTGTTAGGTTATGGCGCATTACCAGTCTGGATAGGGTGTGATTGTCAATAAGTCCGCATTTAATGTTACTAAAACAGATAGTATTAAGTTGTTTGGAGTGGCATTTCTGTGCCTGCTGCAGCTTTAGTGTGACTATAAATTCCGAACCCTCGTTTTCATTGCTGTTTACTATAATATCTCCGCCCATCGCGTTGGCTAATTTTTGGCTGATGCTGAGACCAAGGCCGCTGCCGCCAAATCTTCTGCTGGTGGATGAGTCCGCCTGATGAAACGACCTGAACAGTGATTCTTGGGCCTGTTTGCTGATGCCGATACCAGTGTCGGTGACGGTAAATCTCAGGGTGACATTTCCATTATCATCGTGATCATCCAGCATAACGCGGACTATTACTTCTCCTTTACTGGTAAATTTGATGGAGTTGCTAATCAGGTTTACCAGGATTTGTCGGATTCTAAGATCGTCCCCAATCAGCTGTTCCGGCACGTCTGAATAAATCAACATCAACAGCTCCAGATTTTTGTCGTGTGCGGCTGGTGCTAGAAAATTTATCGGGCTTTCAAAACATTCGCGCACATCAAATACATTGCGTTCCGGTTTTAGCTTGTCAGACTCCAGTTTGGAATAATCCAGAATGTTATTGATTATACCCAGCAGGTCGGTAGCAGACTTGGATATCGTCTGGATCATGTTTCGTTGTTCGGCGGACAGTTCAGTTTTAAGTAGCAGGTTGATAAAGCCGATTACCCCGTTCATCGGTGTGCGTATTTCATGGCTCATATTCGCCAGGAATTCCGACTTTACCTTGTTGGCCTTTTGCTCTCTTTTCCTTGCCAATACCAACTCGACATTTTGTATCTCTAATTCTTCAAGGGTATGGGTGAGATCTGATGTTGCCTGATCAACCTGGCTTTGTAGATGTTCATGCATGGTCTCCAGTTCGTAAGCCATGGCGTTGAATCCGTCCTCGAGGGTTCGGATCTCGCCATTTGAATAAGCGGGAACCCTTGCGGAGAAATCTCCGTGCTTCATCCTTATTACGGCCCTGGTTAGGCGTGTAATCGGTGAGACAATTTTATGACTCAATAGACCGGCTATTATCCCGGAAACCACAAGCCCCATAAGGACAAGCAACAGACTGTTACGTATTATCTCTTTATGGTTCACCAGATCACCACTGTCGGTCATCACAACAGTTGCCTTACCGAGTTTGATGACTTGGGCGTCGTCCTGCTCCACGCCAATTTGTTCCGGGTAATCGGCAAGACCGGATACGGCAGTATCATATGATATGCTGGCAGAGAATCGCTGTGAGTTATTTGCTTTATTGGGTGTGTCGTGTTGACCCTGTCTCTCTTTACTAAGTATTAGCTCTCCATTTTCACTAAATATGTAGATGGCGATGATGTTGTCACGCGTAAAGATATTGTTTGTGCTTATGGTGAGAGCATCCTTATTTCCGGAATATATACCGTAAATTGCAACGGCAGCCAGCTCTTTTGCTACGGCATTGCCGCGCTCCGTGAATGAGGTTTTAAGGGTATCCAGTTGCGCATTTATCACATAAACAGCGAGTAAGAGAGCTATGATAGCCGTAGGAACCATGCTGATAAGGAGCAGTTTAGTCTTAAGCTTTGATGCGCGTATGATGCCCATTATCTGGCCTCAATGATTCTGGACTTTATTTCATTCGTTGTCGGTATCCATATATTCAGCGATCTTATAACACTCCTGTTTGCATCAATGGAAAAGTATCCAGGAAAGGATGGAGCAGATAGTTGTTTATTATTGGAGGAAAGATACTTGTCTACCTCTTCTCCTATGTACTTGCCTATATCCGTTGGGGATGAATATATAGACATTGCTGCTCCTGATCTCACAAACGCCGCAGAGTATCCGAACACCGGAACACTATGACTGTAACTCGAAAGAAGAATCGTCATAACGGTCTTTTTGTTGTATACACTCGGATCCGGTTGAGCCAAGAGCACATCTATTTTGCTGAATATATCCTTAAGTATTGGAGCTAAATTGGTGCCGGTAACCTTAATTATAACTGGTTCCAAACCCATGCCGCGCATGGTCTGCTTCAGGTGTTGTTCGCTTGTACCTGAATGGCTTCCCAGTAAAACCCCGACCCTGCTTATATCCGGCATTGCAGCCTTTATTAAAAGTAGCTGCCTGCTTATTGGTTGGTCTATATATATAGCGGATTTGTTACGGCTGGCACTACCATCGCGTATTGACGGATAGGTATGGCTTGGAATGAGCGTGTACAGTGTCGGCGACGATGTATGATAATCGTTTATCTTCCTTGCGGCGTTGGTGCCAACAGTGATTATGAGATCCCAGTTGGTATGTCGTATTAAGTCAAGAAGATGTGCGTCATGATCAACTGATGTTATAGATATAGATGGTTTGGTACAGTCACTATCTTTTGATTGACAGCTCTGGTTGATACGCTGTTTTGCCGCATTAATAACACTATCGTAAACTGATGCTGGCCCGCTTTTTACAAAAAGCAGCTTTGTCTCTCCAGCCTCAGTAGTAAAGGCGATAGCAAGGCCTAGTAGCAATACCAAGAGCATCTTCGCCAACAGATCGGAGACAGCCAATCCTGCCACCGATACAGGTCGGTATTTTTGCGGCCAGATGGCTTGTGTTTCTCCGATTATTGTATATGCATCCATAGTTATTGCCGATTATCCGTAATAGCTATACTTCTCTAAAACTTGATCCCTACCTGTAGATAGAATTCTCTTTGGGCCTTGTTTTCATTGAAATACTCTTGGTAATCATCGTCAGTTACGTTGTGCAGGATGGCGGCAACATCTATGCTGGCATCCGGGAGATTGAATGTCTTTCCTACACGGATATCCCATTTGTTGTAGGCATCGACCTCATTACCTGGTTCAAGCCAGGTTATTCTGCCGGTGTGGTAAAATCCTGAGCTTAACTCAATGCCATTATCGAAGCGGTGGCTGGCCAAAATACCGAATGTCTCGCCAGGTACAATGTCCGCCACTTCTAAATATTCAGATGGGTTGCCACTAGAGTCATACCCTTTAACCTGCCACCCGGATGAGTGTAGGCGGCTATACACAGCATGGAGATTTGTATTGGCTGTTGGTTGATAATCAAGTTGCAGTTCAAATCCATCTATCTCAACTTCCCCATCGTTATTGAAATTTCCTGCACCATCGTTGATCAAGCAGGAGCCACAATTTGGAGTATTGTCCCAGGCGTAGTTAATTACTGGACTTATCTTTTCTCTGAATAGTTTTACATCCATCGTTAGGGGAATATCTTTTAATGAGGCCATATATGCCAGTTCAACAGAGTTGATCTCTTCCGGTTCCGGCACTCCTACGGTTTGGTGGAGCTGATAGATTGGTAGGTCGCCGATTCGGGTGCGGAATTTCAGGTCTATCTGTTCCTCCCACACATTAGGCATGCGGTAGGCCCTGGATTGGGATATGCGAAATATATGATTCTCTTTGAGGGCATAATTTAATGCAATACGAGGTGAGAATAGACCACTGAAGCCATCATATTTTTCCTGCATGGCGCCAAGATTCAGCGTCAGATCATCTAGTGGTTTCCATTCTGCATTGATGAAGGCGTGCGCTTGGTTGCGGATTGCCGTATGCTCTTCATCCAGTGTGTCAGGGCTTAACGTGTGATCGTGACGCAAACCCGCCCCCCAAACAAAGCGCAGGTCATCCGCTGGTTTTATTATGCGTTGAAATTCCAGTTCATATCTATCTGATTCATAACTGAAGCCCGCCGCAATGTCAGTTGGCCATGGCAATGGATATTGGAACACAAAACTGTCATCTAGCTCTTTGTGGTTGTGGAAGAAGTGCAGGCTGTATTCGTTGTCTTTATCAATGCTGTGGGTCCACTTGATCTGCTGGAAACTACTGATGTTGTCGGTGTCTCGCGGTATATTCCATTCACTGTCGGTATACCCGGCCTGTTGTGTCCCTTTCGAGTATCCAGTCTGAAACAAAATCTTATTATTGGTATCGTATGTATAATCCCCCCGGAAGGCCATCCACTTATTGGTGGCATCGTCATAGTTGGTTTTCAGCCCTTCTTTTTCATCATAGTTCAGGGTAAGACGATAATCGAGATCTCCGAATTTCCCGGCATTACGCGCCAGTACCTGACGGGTCTGTTTGTCACTCAAGGTGGTCTTGACCAGGGTCCCTTGTTGATCTGAAGGGTTCTGGGTGATGATGTTGATTACGCCGGAAAATGAGTTTGACCCATAGGCAGAGGCATTTGATCCTCGGATCACTTCAATGCGTTCTATATCATCCATGGCAAGTGGTAGGTCTGACCAGGATACGCCGCCAATAACCGGGTTGTATATGGAACGCCCATCCACCAGTACCTGAAGACTCCTGGAGTACAGATCGGCGCGCCCGTGATAGGTGACCAGGTACTCGTCTCCACCGTAGTTTGCTACTTGCATACCTGGTACCAGGCGCATCAAATCAGCAATCTCGGTGGCGCCAGAAGATTTGATCATCTCTTTATCTATGATGGTCATGGAAACCGGGGTTTCGGTAACTGGCTGTTCCAGGCGCGTGGCGCTGAATACTATAGGGAGGTCACTAAAAAAATACTCTTCAGTAACCGCGTCATTATAAGCAATATATTCATTAGGGTTTATGTTAATCTCAACGTTTATGTCAGCATCGCTTACCGCATCAGGCTCAATGGTGATTTCATCACTGGCGTGGCAGTAGGACCCAGTTATAAACAGGGTAGGTATTACGCAGAGCGGTAATGCAATATGTTTGATAGATTTAGTATTTTTTTTAAACATGGCGCATCCTGAACCCAGATTGTAGTATTTTGTGCGAATTATACAGCTGACATTAACATTTCTTTACAATAAATATCGATCACTGATCTTTATATGTAGGGACATCGTTTTTAACACATCTTTTGAGTAGAATTCGACAGATGAACTATCCAACAATCGAAGAATGCATAGGAAATACGCCACTGGTGATTTTGCGGCGTCTCCCAGGGGACACCAGCAATACCATCTTGCTGAAGCTAGAGGGGAATAATCCTGCCGGATCGGTCAAGGACAGACCGGCGTTGAACATGATCAGCATGGCGGAATCCAGAGGCGATATTAGCCCTGGAGACACCCTGATAGAGGCTACCAGCGGTAACACCGGGATTGCCCTGGCCATGGCGGCTGCCATAAAGGGATATCGTATGATCCTGGTAATGCCTGAGAACATGAGCCTGGAGCGCCGCGCCTTGATGATGGCCTATGGTGCAAAGATCATCCTAACTCCGGCTGAGGGTAGCATGGAGGCGTCAATTGATAAGGCGCGAGAGCTGGAGGCCGCCGGGGAAGGGCGTATCCTGGATCAGTTCTCTAACCAGGATAATCCTATGGCCCATGTAAAGAGTACCGGGCCTGAGATCTGGAAGCAGACAAAAGGGCGAATCACCCATTTCGTCAGTTCAATGGGGACAACTGGTACCATCATGGGGGTATCCAGCTTCCTGAAGGATAAGAATCCAGATATAGAGATCATCGGTGTTCAGCCTATGGATGGTTCCAGCATCCCCGGGATACGCCGTTGGCCCAAGGAGTATCTACCGAGAATATATAATGCCAACAAGGTGGACCGGATCGTCGATGTAAGCCAGGAAGATGCCGAGAACACCACCAGGCAACTGGCGGCAACTGAAGGAATTTTGGCCGGGATATCATCCGGCGGGGCCGTATCTGCCGCGCTGAGTCTGTCCAAGGAACTAACCAATGCTGTTATAGTTGTCATTGTATGCGATCGTGGCGACAGATATCTTTCAACCGGTGTATTCCCTACATAAAGGCATTAAATACAATGTAGTTACGTGTCATAGTTAAAGTATTTTATCTTTGTAATTCGCTGTCATAGAAGCCAGAAATATCCAAATAAATGTGGTTTGCTGTGATCATAAAACGGTTTTGGAATAAGAAGGCGCATGGCCAGATCAAGAAAGAAAAAACTCCCACCTGAACCGGTCAGGGCTAGTATCGAATCCATTAGCCACGATGGGCGCGGCGTTGCCCACCTCGACGGCAAGACAGTGTTTAT
Source organism: Sedimenticolaceae bacterium (assembly GCA_050297535.1). Taxonomy (GTDB): domain Bacteria; phylum Pseudomonadota; class Gammaproteobacteria; order Chromatiales; family Chromatiaceae; genus JAAGZL01. The sequence continues at coordinate 20,568 of JBNKSV010000008.1, read as the reverse complement.
ACAAGGTGCCCTCCCGCAAGAAGAGGTGATGTTCACCTACACCCGAAAACGACAAAAACACGACGAAGGTACCGCCACGGAGATATTAACGGCATCCCCGGATAGGGTGGAGCCGGCTTGCAACCATTTTGCCGTGTGCGGGGGCTGTACCCTGCAACACGTCAAACCAGAGGTGCAGATCGAGCTAAAACAAAAGAGTCTGTTAGATGGATTTACGCGGATTGGTAAGGTTGAACCGGATGAGATATTCCCGCCTCTCACCGCATCCTCATGTTGGGGATATCGTCGCAAGGCCCGGCTCGGGGCCAAGTATGTGGCTAAGAAGGGGCGGGTGCTGGTTGGTTTCAGAGAGAAGTCCTCAAGTTTTCTGGCGGATATCCACAGTTGCGAGGTATTGCATCCCCGTGTAGGGCAACTACTTATGCCCCTGAGTGATCTGATCGGGTCCATGTCTATAAGAGACAAAGTGCCGCAGATCGAGGTGTCCATGGGAGACGAGGAGTGTGTGCTGGTGTTTCGGGTTATGGAGCCACCATCTGTAGCAGATATCGACCTGCTGGAGCGCTTCGGTTCCGAACATGGCATGCATATCTATCTGCAGGAGGCCGGTCCCGACAGTGTGCGTCCTCTGCATGGCGCTCCTGTGGATTTGCGTTACTCGCTGCCGGATTTTTGCCTTGATCTGCACTTTCTGCCCAACGACTTTACCCAGGTGAACTCAGAGCTGAACAGACTCATGGTAGCGCGCGCTCTGGAGCTGTTGGACCCGCAGTCCGATGAGTCGGTGCTGGATCTGTTTTGCGGTATCGGCAACTTTACCCTGCCGCTAGCCACACGGGCCAAGTCCGTAGTTGGGGTAGAGGGCGCTCCGGATTTGGTTGCCAGGGCCAGGGAAAACGCCCGGAAAAACAGTATGGATAACGTCAGTTATTTCACCGCAAACCTGTACGAATCCCTGCAACACGAACCATGGTTGCAGAGCCGATTTGATAAGGCCTTGCTCGATCCGCCCCGCTCTGGCGCCTTTGAGGTGTTGGAATATCTGCCAAAGCTGGGGATTAAACGTATAGTATATGTATCCTGTTACCCTGGAACCCTGGCCCGGGACGCGGGCGAACTGGTGAATGTACATGGATACAGGTTGCTGGGCGCCGGCGTGATGGATATGTTTCCTCATACCGCCCATGTTGAATCTATAGCGGTGTTTGAGAAGGGATAAGGAGCGTTGTTATGGCGGTTGAGATCGAGCGCAAGTTCCTGATAAAGAACGATCTGTGGCGCGAACTGGTTATATCCAGCGCCGATCTCAAGCAGGCCTATATTGCCAATCTGGCGAATGCCACCGTCCGGGTGCGCATTGCGGATGACAAGGCGTTTCTGACCATCAAAGGACCCACAGTCGGGATAAGTCGGGATGAGTTTGAGTATGCAATCCCGGTAGAAGATGCAGAGGCCATGCTCAGAATGCGCTCAAACGGTGTGGTCATAGAAAAGACCCGCTATAAGGTCAGATATATAAATCATATCTGGGATGTAGACATATTCTACGGCGAGAATGATGGTCTTAAATTGGCCGAGGTGGAGCTGCAGACGGAGGATGAGGGTTTTCACTTGCCGGAGTGGATTGGTGCCGAGGTCACCGACGATCGCAGGTACGCCAACTCACACCTGGCGGAAGAGCCATATCGCACTTGGCATGAATTCTAATCTGAGATGAGTCGCTCTATCTGGCGTATTTTCCAATCGTTACTCATAGCGTTCGCCCTGACCGCCTGCAGCCCAGACCAGCCAGACAACACCATACGCATGGGCCTGACCACGGCCCCGAGTAATCTTGACCCACGGTTTGCTACCGATGCCATCTCATCCAGGATCAACCGCCTGCTATATTGTCGCATGGTGGAATTTGATGCGACCGGCATGCCGGTGCCGTCTCTGGCTAGTTGGAAACAACTAACCCCCACCCATTACCGTTTTACCCTGGGCAAGAGCGGTCGGACCTTTCACCATGGTAAGCGGCTGACAGCCCAGGATGTAAAGGTTACCTATGACTTTATCCTGAACCCTGATAACGGCTCCCCCCATCGTTCCACCGTAGAGGTCATTCAACGTATCGAGACGGAGGGGGATGAGCATATCGACTTCTTTCTAAAGAGGCCGGACAGCCTGTTTCCTGGATATCTACATATCGGAGTGCTTCCGGCCGACCTGATAGAGACTAACCATCCCTTTAACACCGATCCGGTCGGCAGCGGTCCTTTTGTGTTCGCTGGCTGGCCGTATCAGGGAGTGCCTCGTCTGAGTCGCTTGCGGGATAAACAAGCGTTTGAGTTTATCCCGGTTGCGGACCCCAGCGTGCGCATCCTCAAGCTGTTAAGGGGTGAGATCGACCTGCTGCAAAACGATCTGCCGCCGGAACTGGTTGGTTATCTTGCGGACAAGCAGGGGATACGTGTCCAGCGTATGTCGGGTAATAACTTCTCCTATCTTGGATTTAATCTGCAAGATGAGATTACCTGTCAACTCAAGATAAGACGCGCCATAGCGCTGGGTATAGATCGTGACGAGATAATAAAATATTTCCTGCAAGACGGTGCCAGACCGGCCCAGGCGCTACTACCACCTGAGCATTGGGCGGGGGCAAAGGGGCTGCAACCTATCCCATTCGACCCACAGCTGGCCAGGTCCATACTCAGGGAGTTAGGATATTCCCAACAGAATCCGCTAAAACTCAGCTTCAAGACCTCCACCGATCCCTTCCGGGTGCGGCTGGCAACCCTGATCCAGAATCAACTAGCCCAGATCGGCATTAAAGTAGAAGTACAAAGCAATGACTGGGGTACATTCTATGGTGATGTAAAACAGGGCCGGTTCCAACTCTACAGCCTATCCTGGGTCGGGATAAAGACACCGGATATCTTTCGCTATGTGTTCCACAGCGGCTCTATTCCGCCGGATGGCGCCAACCGGGGTCGCTATAGCAGTCAGGTAGTGGATAGTCTGATCGACCAGGCGGAAGCCAGCGCGGATTTTACCCGCAAGGCTCGGCTCTATCAGCAGATTCAAGCGCAGCTATTGCGCGACTTGCCATATGTACCCTTATGGTACGAAGATCATGTATTCATCGGCAGAGATAATATTACTGGCTATAAATTGGCCACAGATGGTAACTATGACGGTCTGGAACAGGTGCAAAGGATAGATGATAGATGAAACTGGAACGCATAATCAGAATAGAGTTGGATAAGCAGCAGTTGTCTCTGTATCAGGGACATGAGTTGCTGGCGACTTATCCGGTATCCACATCCAAAGATGGCCCCGGCGAGGAGATGGGAAGCGGCTGCACACCAATGGGTCTGCATCGGATCAGGATCAAGATCGGTGCCGGTCTGCCGGAAAATAGCGTATTTGTGGGACGCCGCCCTACGGGAGAGATCTACACCCAGGAGTTGGGAGAGGAATATCCTGAACGTGACTGGATACTTACCCGTATCCTGTGGCTGACCGGTCAGGAACCGGACAGAAATCGTGGTGGCAATGTCGATACCCTGCGGCGCTTTATCTATATCCATGGCTGTCCGGATACAGAACCCATGGGTATACCTGCATCTCATGGTTGTATCAGGATGAGAAATTGCGACCTGCTGAACCTGTTTGACCTAGTGGACAGTGACACCCTGGTCGAGATCGCAGAATGAGTTTTATCGTTTCCAGATTGGCAAGCGCTCTCCTGGTGATCGTCGGTGTGGTGTGCATGGTGTTTATGCTGATCCATCTGGTCCCTGGTGATCCGGTGGAGGTGATGCTGGGTGAGGCGGCACAACCTGCGGACCGGGCAGCGCTGCGCGCAACCCTGGGGCTGGATTTGCCTCTCCATGAGCAACTGATCGGCTATTTCCGGGGGCTGGCCCATCTCGATCTCGGAACATCCCTGCACACCCAACGGCCAATCAGCGCCATCCTTGCGGAGAGATTGCCAGCGACCCTGGAACTTGCGGCCTATGCCTTGCTGTTCGCAACCGTGCTGGCAGTTCCACTGGGAATATTGGCGGCGCTAAAAAAGGACAGCATGGCCGATCTTGGGGCTATGGGCTTTTCCATGTTGGGCATATCCATACCCAACTTTTGGATGGGGCCTATTTTGATACTGATCTTTTCGCTGTGGTTGGGACTTACCCCGGTCAGCGGCCGGAGCGGGGCGGCGAGCGCAATCCTGCCGACCATCACCCTCGGTACCGCCCTGGCTGCCATACTGGCGCGCATGGTTCGCAGCAGTCTGCTGGAGGTGCTGAACGAGGATTTTGTGCGCACCGCCAGGGCCAAAGGCATGCCGGAGCGGATCGTGATCTGGCGACACGCCATGCGCAACGCCTGGTTGCCCGTCATCACCTTACTGGGACTCCAGTTGGGCGCACTCCTGGGTGGGGCGGTTATAACCGAGACGGTGTTTTCCTGGCCCGGGATCGGGTCACTGTTGGTGGAATCGATCCAGAAACGGGATTATCCGGTGGTGCAGGGGTGTGTGCTGCTAATCAGCCTTTCCTATGTCCTGGTGAATACCCTTACCGATCTGGTATATGCAGCTATCGACCCGCGTATCCGTCTGGGTGATGAGCGATGAGATATCATTGTCATCCTGTAACACCCCTCACCCCATCCCTCTCCCCAAGGGGAGAGGGTGATAATGGGCTGCAGAGATGAAATATAAGCCCTTCCTCTCACTCCTCCTGCTTTGGATGCTGGTATCTATTATTGGCCCTATGCTTCCGCTGAACCCGAACCAGATTGACCTACAACATATCCTATCCTCGCCATCTGCCGAAAATCCTCTGGGGAATGATGATCTCGGTCGTCCGGTGTTGGACCGGCTGATAATGGGCGCCCAGACATCATTTCTGGTGGCGCTCTGGGTAGTGGTTATCTCCGCGTGCTTAGGCACTGCGCTGGGTGCCTTTGCGGCATATTCGGGCGGGGTTGCTGATTTGCTGCTGGTGCGTGTGATTGACATATTCCTCGCCTTTCCAGGCATCCTACTGGCCATCGCCCTGGCCGGGGTCATGGGACCTGGGATAGATAATGTGATCATCGCCCTTTCTATCGTGGGTTGGGTCGGATACGCCAGATTGGCCAGGGCCCAGGTGCTGACTCTGAAGCACCGTGATCATGTCGCCGCTGCCATAGCCTTGGGGCAGGGCACCATCCCCATCATCAGAAGACATCTGCTGCCGTTGGTCGCCGCGCCCCTGATCATTGAGGCCACCTTCGGGGTGGCTGGGATAGTGATTGCTGAGGCCGGTCTCTCTTTTCTGGGCTTGGGTGTGCAACCACCAGCGGCATCCTGGGGTAGCATGATTCGGGATGGGACCAGATATATGCTGGTGGCGCCACACCTGGTGCTGGCGCCGGGGATCTGCATCATGCTGGTGGTGTTGTCAGTAAACCTGCTGGGCGACAGATTGCGGGATCGCCTGGATGTTAAAAACCAAGTGACTCGTAACTAGTTCTAGCAGTGTCTCTACTGCACAAAGAAACTGGTGAAGAACAGGTCCTTTATACTGTTTTTGCCGGTCTGCTTTTTGATGACACTACCCACCGCACTCAGCGCTGCCTGCCGGAATCGCTCTTTTCCCTTGGGATCTTGCAGATCCGCTCCGTTTTGATCGCCAAGTAACAGGAGTAATTCATGACGAATAGCTGGGGCATGCAGTTTAATTTCGGGAACGGCCTCTTCATTTTCGAGCATGAGCTGGATATCACACCTGGCATACCTGGCTTTGCCTTGCACATTTGCAATCAGTGACGGAGAGATGGAGAAATACACCGCTGGCTTCTTTTCTCCATCCTCTTCCGCAATCGCGAAACCGGGAAAAAGTACAGACCAGGTTAGTATCAGTAGGGAGAATAAACGCATCATTTTCATTAAAATCCTGTTATAACGATCGTCAAAAGCCTTATCGGCACCAGAAGAAGAAACTTGATTGGAAATTATAGTATGAGCCACGGACCATTGATGTTTGATCTTACTGGATTGGAGATAACCCGGGAAGAGCGTGAGATGCTGGAGCATCCAGCTGCCGGCGGGGTTATCCTGTTCAGCAGAAATTTCGAATCACCTCAACAAATACATGCACTTATAAGACAAATTCATGAAATAAGAAGGCCAGAACTGCTGATCGCAGTAGACCAGGAGGGGGGTAGGGTACAGCGTTTCAAAGAAGGGTTTGTCCGGCTGCCACCTGCATCTTGGTTTGGGGAACTGCACGAAGCCAACATCAAGACAGCAAAGGCCACGGCCCAATCTGCAGGCTGGCTTATGGCAGCGGAACTTCGGGCGGTGGGGGTGGATTTCAGCTTTGCCCCGGTCCTGGATCTGGGATATGGCGCCAGCAGCGTAATCGGGGATCGGGCCTTCCACAAAAAACCTACAGTGGTTTCGGAACTGGCCTACTCATGGATGCGCGGGGTACATGAAGCTGGAATGGCTGCGGTCGGCAAGCATTTCCCAGGACATGGCGGTGTGGTGGAGGATTCCCACCTTGAGCTTCCTGTTGATCGCAGGACACCGGAAGATATCTGGACTGCCGATCTGATTCCCTTTCAGCGCATGATAGCCAATGGTCTGGAGGCGATCATGCCTGCTCATGTGATCTACGAGAACATATCATCTGATCTGGCTGGATTTTCCCGTTTCTGGCTCAAGGATGTGTTGCGCACCAGGCTGAAATTTCAAGGCGTCATCTTCAGTGATGATCTGACCATGGCCGCTGCGGACGCCGCAGGTGATTACAAGGAGCGCGCCCGGGCGGCCCTGGATGCAGGCTGCGACATGATTTTGGTATGCAACAATCAAGCGGGGGCCATTCAGGTTATGGAAGAGTTGGGCGATTATCGTGACCCGGCAGCCCAGGTGCGCATGGTCAGGATGCATGGCCGTGGCCACGTGAGTAGAGATGAGATACATTTGGATCCGCGCTGGAAAACAGCGCTGGATGCAATCGCCCAATATGAAGAGTCACCCTCTCTAAATCTGGATATCTAGCTATGAAGATAGACGCAAAGACCGCGCAGGCAGTATACGATCAGGCAGATGAACTGCATTCAGAGCAGGCCGTTGAAGACGCGCTGGACAGAATAGCCGGTGAAATATCCCAGCGTTTGGCAGACAAGGATCCGATTGTACTATGCATCATGAACGGTGGTCTGATCGCCGCAGGTAAGCTGCTGCCAAAACTCAATTTCCCACTACGGGTAGATTATCTCCACGCCACCAGATACCACGGCCAAACCTCAGCTGGAGAACTGCACTGGATCAAACGTAACCATCAAGATCTAAAGGATCAGCATGTCTTAATTATCGACGATATCCTGGATGAAGGCATCACGCTCAAGGCCATAGTGGAGTTCTGCAATGAGTTGGGCGCTGGCAGCATCACCACAGCGGTAGTGGTTGAGAAGCTCCATGACCGTAGTAACGGCTTCAAGGCTGATTTTGTTGGACTTGAGGTGGAGGACAGATATGTATTCGGATATGGTATGGACTACAAGGGCTATCTGAGGAATGCCCCTGGAATATTCGCGGTAAGTGCAAAGGATGAGGGCGTTTAGATTACCGGCTTATATAGCTAAACACCCTGAGTTATGTGGCTGATCTGCCGCAGTTATTCCACTTCCTCTGCCTCTTCCAACGGCATCTTCTTCTCTTGATTCTTGGAATACATGTAAACCACGAGATTCTTTGCCAAGAACATGATGGTTATGAAACCCAAGCCTATCAAAAAACCTAACCATGGTTTTTGCTGCAAGATCGTGATGAACCAGAGTGAATTTCCCATCGTGATACCCCTATAAGTCAGATACTGGACTGTAACGGAATACTAGCTAGCACCTTATATTCTGTTTTAGAAGATGCCTTCAATGACATTCTTCAATTTGGGGATTCTTTTAATTAATCATTAGGTAAACCCCCGGCTATGCCGGGGGGACTCGAATAGGTTGGACCGATGCTACGGTCATTTAACCTTTAGTTTCGACCAAGAAACGAGAGGAAAACCTATGAGAGACTTTAAGAGTCTGACGCATACGAGATGGGATTGTAAGTACCACGTAGTATTTATTCCCAAACGCAGGCGGAAACTGATTTATGGAGAACTCCGAAAGGGGTTAGGCGAAATATTTCATGAGTTGTCAGAGAGGAAAGGTTGTCGTATTGAGGAAGGGCATTTAATGTCTGATCATGTGCATATATGTATCAGTATTCCACCGAAATATTCAGTTTCTAACGTAGTTGGATATTTGAAAGGGAAGAGCGCGATTACGATAGCTAGGCGTTTTAAAGGCAGGCAAAGGAATTTTGCAGGAGAGCACTTCTGGGCGAGAGGATATTACGTTTCAACCGTTGGGTTAGATGAAGAAATGGTTAGGGAGTATATTCGTAATCAGGAGCTGGAAGATGTTAGGCGAGATCAGTTGTCTCTTGGAATGTAGCGCCTTGGGCGCAATGAAAGCCCTTTGAGGGCGCAACCTGATAAGCCTCCGGCTCTGCCGGAGGTGATTTAACTTTCGCAGGGGATTAGAAAAAGGCTATTTCAGGGTGAAATTTGGCGGTTGCCGAGAGTTTGACAACCGCCATTTTGCATCAGCTCATCAAATCTTTAACGGATTACTGAGCAGCAGGTGCAGCCTCTTCAGCAGCAGGTGCGGCCTCTTCGGCGGCAGGTGCGGCCTCTTCGGCGGCAGGTGCAGCCTCTTCGGCGGCAGGTGCAGCCTCTTCGGCAGCAGGTGCAGCCTCTTCAGCAGCAGGGGCAGCCTCTTCAGCAGCAGGGGCGGCCTCTTCAGCAGCAGGTGCAGCCTCTTCAGCAGCAGGTGCAGCCTCTTCAGCAGCAGGGGCGGCCTCTTCGGCAGCAGGTGCAGCCTCTTCAGCAGCAGGTGCAGCCTCTTCAGCGGCAGGTGCAGGAGCCTCGGTTGCAGGCGCTTCGGCCTTAGGTTGTTCTGGGGCATCTCCGCCACAGGCAGTCAGGAAGGCTGAGATAAAGGCGATGGTAAGTAGTTTTTTCATGTAGACCTCTTTATTCCATCTGTTATTAGGAAGACAGGACGCAGGGAATATTCCCGCTATAAATGACCGACCGAATCATATGCAAATTGCAGCAAAATGTTCATTTATGATGCAGTCTGACCGGCATTATATCTGATAAAGCAACCCATGTGATACAGACCACGGGATAATGACCTAGACCCTGTCGAACCTCTTGAATATTGTACTGAAATGTCCGCGTCCTTGGGTCATGCTGCGTAGGTCGGTGGTGTACCCCAGGAGTTTGTCCAAGGCCACCTCGCAGCTTATGGTAGCGGTGTCTTTCCATTTATTGGTGTCTTGAATTACCCCCAAACGCGCTTGCAGATCACCCAGAACCTGGCCCAGGTTCTCTTCCGGCACCACCACTTCTGCAGCCATGATCGGGTGCAGCAGACAGGGTTCAGCCTGTTTTATGGCCAGGATACAGGCCTTGGCGGTGGCGGCATGGAGCGCGTCCGGGGTGGATAATTTTCCAAAGGTCTCCACTATGGTTACAGCTAGCTCCAGGTCTTCCAGGGGGGCGGCCTCTATCGGACCACTGGTCAATACCAGTTGTAGCGCGTCATTTATGGCATCTAGTTGCAGTTGGGTAAGTTTGTGTCCTTCAGGTTTAATTGCGGGTTCAAAGATGATCTTTCTGCCTGCGCCACGCTCAAGCGGCGCTACCCTCAGTTCCACCCGCGCCTTGATCTCATGTTCATGCAATTTGTTATTGAAGAGGGGCTGGAAGAGACAGTCTGCCGTTGCTGATTTAGTGATGGTCTCGCGCAGGGCCACGGCCGGTCTTCCAGAACGTATGTTTAGATTAAATTCTCGTTGCAGCCTCTCCAATACGATTTGTAGGTGCAGTTCACCCATGCCACGGAGCAGGCGCTGTCCGGTGTCTTTGTCTTCCTCCATGATCAGTGTCGGATCTTCCTGTTGTACCTTGTCCAGTACCTCCAGAAACTTCTCCTCATCATCACTGGACTGCGGCTCTACTGCAAGGCTCAAAACCGGTTCTCTGGCGTCTATGCGCTCCATCATCAGGATATGTTCCGGATCACAGATGGTATCTCCGGTAGTTATATGCCGCAGTCCGGCAATGAGCACTATCTGACCAGCGTTGGCTACATCCAGCTTGCTCTTTTTTCCGGCGTCCACTTCAAATATGCGGGCTATCGTCTCATTTATTTGGGTTCCGTCAGGTTGTATTGCTGCGATTTTGTCGCCCGGCTTAATCTGGCCGCGATAGATCCTGGCATAGACGTGACGGCGTCCCTCCCACATCTGCACCTTGAAACAGAGGGCCGCCAGGGGGCCCTCGTCTCCAAGCTTGATACTTTGCACTATCCCATCTGCAGATCTGGCCGTGGCGGCAGGTCGATCCAGAGGGGATGGCAGCAGCCGGATGATTCCGTCCAGTACCGGCTGAACACCCTGATTGCGCAGGGCGGTACCACCAAAGCAGGGATGGATCTTGCCAGCCAGGGTGCCACTGCGCAGGGCTGACCAAACGGCCTCGGTTTCCGGCTCTTCTCCAGCCAGAACCAGATCGGCAACGGCTTCGTCGAACTCTGCGGCGGCAAGTAGCATGGACTCGCGATATGGTGATATGGCATTCCAGGTCGTATCGTCGCATGCTTCCTGTCGCAGGATCTCTCCATGCTCACCGTCGAAGTGGAGTATGCTCTTGTCGATGAGGTGCACCACGGCCTGCTGTTCCGGGAGCGGCACTGTGATGGCTACTGGTTCACCCTGCAAGCGCCTGCTTATGCTCTCCATGGCGTGGTCGAAGTCTGCGCCGGGGCGGTCCATTTTATTGATAAAGAACAGGGCAGGGAGGTCGAATTTATTGCGTTGTCGCCAGACCGTCTCCGTTTGTGGCTCCACGCCGCGCACTCCATCCAACACCAGGACACAACCATCCAGGATGCGCATGGCGCGCTCTACCTCTATGGTGAAGTCCACGTGTCCCGGTGTGTCGATAATCTGAATCAGATGTCCCTGCCAACTGGCACGGGTGACGGCGGAGTTTATGGTAATGCCGTGGACCTGTTCCTCTTCGATGTAGTCCATATGGGCCGCGCCATCGTGGACCTCGCCGATTTTGTAGGATGCCCCGGTGTAGAATAGGATGCGTTCGGTAAGCGTGGTCTTGCCCGCATCCACATGGGCGGCGATGCCGATATTTCTGGTATGGATGAGGTCGGGGGCTTTGTTCATATGTTTACGGGACAGCTATGCCTTCCTGGTGCAGCATGGTGATCAACCGTATCAACGGCAGTCCGATCAGGGCATTGGGGTCATCACCCTCCATCTTCTCGAACAGGGCGATCCCAAGACCCTCGGATTTGAAGCTACCGGCGCAGTTGTATGGCTCTTCCACGTCCAGATAGCGTTCTATTTGCTCTCTGGATAGATTGCGGAAGTGGACATAGAACGGTTCACACACCACTTGCATATTGCCGGTGGCGCTATTGAGAAGGCACAGGCCAGTATAAAAACTCACCTTTTGTCCTGAAGCCGTGGTGAGCTGAATAATTGCCTTGTCTCTGGTGCCGGGTTTGCCCAGGATATCGGAACCGATACAGGCTACCTGATCCGAACCGATGATCAAGGCATCGGTGTGGTTGGCGGCAACCGCCTTGGCCTTCTCGACCGCTAAACGCTGTACCATATCTTGTGGTGATTCGTTTGGCAGTCTGGACTCGTCGATATCGGGGGAATCGACAGAAAAATCCAGCTGCAGCTTCTGTAGCAGTTCGCGGCGAAACGGGGAGGTGGAGCCAAGGATTATTTTCATACTGTTATGTTTATTCGTGTAAATGGGTTTATTCTAGCATCAACATCCTATTATTTACCTGTAGGAGCTCGGTCCTCCGAGCGATGGAATGCCACAATACGGCGCAAGACCCAGAATTATGCGTGATCTGCAGACTTCTTTCGCCCACGGGAGTGGGCTCCTACAGTCAGCCAGGGGTCGGAGTCAAACCATGCGATGATGGTGGTTTATAGCGAGAGATGTTGTTGGCTTGACTCTGGCACCTCATTCTCCGTGGTCGGACTCAAACCATCCACCCATGTTGGTCTAGACTACTATTGTTTCATGGTTTGTAAATCATGGGTCGGAGTCAAACCATGAAACAATGGTGAAATAAACCAGCGGGGTAGAATGGTTTGACTCCGACCCCTTAATAGCTACCAGCGTGGGAAAACTGACTCCGGTACCTTAGAGAAGCAACAAGGAGGTTAATTATGCCAAGGAGGCCACGTCTTTATCTTCCGAATCAACCGCAGCATGTGGTGGTGCGCGGTCATAACCGTGATCCGGTTCTGGCGCGCCCTGAGGATTTTCGGTTTCTCTATACCTGTCTGCGGGACACAAAAGAGGCCAATGGATTGGCGGTGCATGCCTGGGTGTTTATGCACAACCATATCCATTTGCTTGTCACCCCGGCTGATGAACATTCGCTACCGCGAACCATGCAGTCGTTGGGTAGACGTTATGCCCAGTATTTTAATCGTACCTATCACCGTAGCGGTTCTTTGTGGGAGGGGCGTTACAAATCCAGTCTGGTGGATACGGAGCGCTATCTGTTGGCATGTTACCGCTATATCGAGTTGAACCCGGTGCGCGCAGGTATTGCTCGCAGACCAGAGGATTATCCCTATTCAAGTTATCACGCCAATGCCCTGGGAAAGACGGATAAGTTGATTACTCCGCATGCGGTGTATTTGGATTTGATACGCGGCTGTGAGGGGTCGGCAGGTGCAGAAGGGTCGGAGTCAAATTTGAAATTATCGAGGAGTAGTAATCATCCGCCTGTGCAAAAAGTTGACTCCGACCCTGGGTGCGAGCAGGCGTACTGCGATCTTTTTCGGCGGGCGCTGTCACGCAAGGAGTTGACGGATATACGGCGCGGTACCGAGAAGGGGATCGGTATCGGGCAGGCGGAATTTTTGTTGAAGGTTGCGCGTATAAGTAATGGCAGGGATTCGCGGTGAGATGTCGAGGAGGTGCCAGAGTCAAGCCATACAACAAGGTTGATATGAAACCAAAGCGGTCAGGTGATTGGCTTGACTCTGACACCTGAGAGATCCTACGGGGTCGGAGTCAAACGATTGGGAAATTGTGGTTTAAGCAAATATGAGTGGATAGTTTGACTCCGACCCCTTCAGCAAATAAATCCATTCTAGCACCGATCACCCATTAAAAAATAAATGGGATATCCTGCATGTAAAATTACAATAGATTTTATTAAAAAACTCCTGAAACAACCTTAAAACAATAGGTTAGGATGACATGGGAATAGGGTTTCTTGACATCCATGTCGGATTCCAATAGAAATGCTTGTTCATAATGATATCGTCTGGGTAACACAAGATTAATCCAGACCTCAATATACTGATATCCAACCGGTTAATTAGATAAGAGGTACGAAATATGGCCGTATCGGATCTTTTGCTGCAAGGCATAAACCTGATGTTTCTCGGAATGGGGATAGTGTTTGTGTTCCTGGCAATACTGGTTGTGGCGCTTAATGGCATGTCCCGCCTGGCCGCTTCGATAGCTGTACCAGAGGAGACTAAGGCTCCTGTGAGCTGTAACGCAGGAGAGAGCGATGCCGAACTGATCGCAGTTATAGCCGCTGCTATAAACCGCTTCCGAGAAGGGAAATAGGTCTGGCCAAACCAGATATTTTTTTAAAATCTACCCAAAGAAAGAATACCTATGAGCGATAAAAAATCTTTAGGCATTACCGAACTTGTACTGCGCGATGGTCATCAGTCCCTATTCGCTACCCGTATGCGTATTGAGGATATGCTACCGATAGCAGAGAAGCTGGACCAGGTCGGCTACTGGTCTCTGGAGACCTGGGGTGGCGCCACCTTCGATTCCTGTATCCGTTTCTTGGGTGAAGATCCCTGGGAGCGTCTGCGCCGTCTCAAGGCCGCCATGCCGAATACCAGGATGCAGATGCTGTTCCGCGCCCAGAACATACTGGGATATCGCCACTATGCAGATGATGTGGTAAAGGCCTTTGTGGAGCGCGCCGCAGTAAACGGCATGGATGTGTTCCGCATCTTCGACGCCATGAACGATGTGCGCAACTTTGAGACTGCGGTCAAGGCGACCCTGGCAGTCGAGAAGCATGCCCAGGGTGCCATGTCCTACACCGTCAGCCCGGTTCACGATATAAACTACTGGGTGGATATGGCGCGCCGTCTGGAGGATATGGGTTGCAACTCCATATGTATCAAGGACATGGCAGGCCTGCTCAAGCCCTATGTAGCGTTTGAGCTGGTCAGCCGTCTGAAAGAGAACGTCAGTGTACCTTTGTCACTGCACTCCCACGCCACCACCGGCATGAGCACCACCGCCATCGCCAAGGCCTGTGAGGCCGGTGTCGATATGGTGGACGCATCCATCTCATCCATGGCCATGACCTATGGTCATTCCGCTACCGAGTCTGTAGTCGCCGTGCTGGATGGCACCGAATATGACACTGGTCTGGATCTGAAATTACTGGAAGAGATCGCCGCCTATTTCCGTGAAGTACGCAAGAAATACGTCAAATTTGAGGGCGCGCTGCGAGGTATAGATTCACGCATCCTGGTGGCTCAGGTGCCTGGCGGCATGCTGACCAATATGGAAAACCAACTCCGGGAGCAGGGCGCCAGTGATCGCTTGGATGAGGTGTTGAATGAGATACCCAAGGTGCGGGAAGACCTGGGTTTTATCCCACTGGTTACCCCTACCTCCCAGATCGTTGGCACCCAGGCGGTACTGAACGTGCTGACCGGCGAGCGCTACAAATCCATTGCCAAGGAGACCGCTGGCGTACTCAAGGGTGAGTACGGTGCATCTCCAGCACCGGTAAATAAGGAGCTGCAGGCCAGGGTATTGGAAGGGGCAGAGCCTATCACCTGTCGCCCCGCCGACCTGCTGGCACCCGAAGTGGAAAAGCTTACCGAAGAACTGGAAACCATCGCCCAGGAGAAGAAGTTTGAACTGGCGGAGAACATTATCGACGATGTGTTGACCTATGCGTTGTTCCCGCAGGTAGGACTAAAATTCCTGGAGAACCGCAATAATCCTGATGCCTTTGAGCCTGCCCCAGGGGGCGAACCTGCACCTGCTGCTCCTGCAGCATCTGCGCCTGCCGCTGGTGGCGCCGAGGCCTACACCGTGCAGGTGAATGGCAAGTCATACGCCGTAACCGTATCTGCTGGTGGCGCGGTAAGCAGCGTGGCGCCAGCTGCTGCGGTTCCAGCGTCCGCTCCTGCTGTGGCAGGTGGTGAAGCCACCATAAAGTCTCCGCTTACCGGCAATATCTTCAAGGTCAATGTAACTGTCGGCCAGACCATAACCGAAGGTGACGTGGTTATTATCCTGGAGGCGATGAAGATGGAGACCGAGGTGCGGGCTACGGCCAGTGGCACCGTCTCCTCCATTGCTGTCAAAGAGGGTGACGCCGTACATGTCGGTGATACCCTGATAGTGTTGGGGTAGACAATGAACGGATTCGACGCACTGTGGCAATCCATGGGAATTGCCAACATAGAGTGGGGGCAGGCCTTGATGATGTCGGTTGGCTGCCTGCTTATCTACCTGGCTATAAACAAGAAATTTGAGCCTCTACTTCTATTGCCAATCGGTTTTGGCGCGATCTTGAGCAATATCCCCGTAGCCGGTATCGCTGGACCTGATGGGCTGTTGGGGATGATCTACCACACAGGAATTGAGACAGGGGTATTTCCCTTGCTCATCTTTATGGGCGTAGGGGCGCTGACAGATTTCGGGGCGCTGATCGCCATGCCTAGCACCCTGTTGCTTGGCGCTGCCGCGCAATTTGGTATCTTTGCCACCCTCCTGGGCGCTCTGGCGCTGAATTTCATCCCAGGATTCAATTTCAGCATGGCCGACGCTTCCGCCATCGCCATCATCGGTGGCGCGGATGGCCCGACAGCCATATTCCTGGCATCCAGGCTAGCTCCAGATTTATTGGGCGCGATTGCCGTGGCCGCGTACTCTTACATGGCCTTGGTACCGATTATTCAGCCGCCCATCATGCGTGCTCTGACCAGCGAAAAAGAACGCAAGATAGAGATGCAGCAGCTGCGGCATGTCGGCAAGTTGGAGAAGATCTTATTTCCATTTACGGTACTGTTGCTATGCATACTGTTTTTGCCGTCCGCAGCACCACTGATCGGTATGCTGATGTTTGGTAATCTGCTACGCGAGAGCGGGGTAGTGGATCGTCTCAGTCGTGCCGCTCAGAACGAGATCATCAATATAGTTACTATATTCCTGGGCCTGGCTGTTGGTTCCAAGCTATCCGCTGATAAATTTCTGAGCATTGAGACCCTGGGTATTTTGGCTCTGGGAGCGCTAGCTTTTTGTATCGGTACGGCGACCGGTGTACTGATGGGCAAGATTATGAATAAGGTCAGTGGTGGGAAGGTAAATCCTCTGATAGGCGCTGCGGGCGTGTCTGCGGTGCCTATGGCGGCGCGCGTAGTCAACAAAGTTGGTCTGGAGAGCAATCACCATAACTTCCTGTTGATGCATGCCATGGGACCGAATGTGGCAGGTGTGATCGGTTCAGCTGTTGCTGCAGGCGTACTACTGGCAGTGGTGGGAGGCCAATAGAAACAACAAGTTACACTCACCAGCAATCTTAGAGAACCAACTGTAACCTAGGGTGGTACATCCTGGGATATAGTTGGTTTTTCTTTGACAGCCAACATCTTGCGTAATAAAATCCCCCGCTTATGTCAGCTCGCCTACCTGAATTCATAGATCCATGGCATTTTGCAGAGATAGGGAAGGAGATAACTGGCCAGATTAGACTGCAGGATCTTCCCCGCCTTGAGGATGTTTTGGTGGATTCTGCTGGCGCAGTGGATTTTATATTCAGATTCCACAAGGGAGAGAAGCAGCGCGTCCATATTACCGGATGCGTGAAGTCCGTACTGCAGTTGCAGTGCCAAAGATGTCTTGGGTCTGTGGATATTCCGGTTGCTGCGGAAGTGTCTGTAACAGTAGTCGAAGGATACGATGAGGCAATATTGCTTCCAAATGAGCAAGAACCTCTTTTGGTCGATGATAAAAGAATCAGGCTAATTGAGATTGTAGAGGAAGAGCTGCTTCTAGCCTTACCACAGGTGCCAATGCATTCGGCAGATGGGTGTAAGGTGGAACACGAGAATTTTAGCGGGTGTTCGAACGATACAAACGATGCGTCGGAAGATAAACCGACAAACCCGTTTGCTGTTTTGAAAGACCTGAAAAAGTAGACAGAATTTTTTAAGATTTATTGATTTAGGAGTTTGACCCATGGCGGTACAAAAGAGTAGAAAAACCCCATCAAAACGCGGTATGCGTCGTTCCCATGATGCGCTGACCGGACAGACGCTTTCCACCGACCCAACATCTGGTGAAATGCATCTGCGTCATAACGTAACTGCTGATGGTTTTTATCGCGGTCGTAAAGTTGTCGCCAGCAAAGGCGAATAACCAAAAATAATAAACCTCATGGCTGGCTTGAGAGGCAGACCATCCTGTCAACCATGAGGAAATAAAACAACGTTTTTTAACATCTTTGGGGCATGTGAATTCGATGGCTCGATCTGACGGAATCACCATCGCATTGGATGCAATGGGTGGAGACTATGGTGCGGGTGTTGTGGTCCCGGCTGCCTTGGATTTCCTGAACCATGACAATGAAGTTGATCTAATCCTGGTTGGGAATGAGGATGTGATTAGGCAACATCTAAATGGCCATGATAGTGAGCGTTTAAGCATAAAACACGCCTCTGAAGAGGTAACTATGGATGAGTTGCCATCTAGCGCCCTAAGGAACAAAAAAGATTCGTCCATGCGTGTGGCTATCAATCTGGTGCATGAAGGTGTTGCCAATGCATGTGTAAGCGCTGGTAATACCGGAGCCTTGATGGCGACCGCTAGGTTTGTGTTAAAGACTCTGCCAAACATTGATAGACCAGCCATTATCTCAGCGCTGCCAAGTATAGATGGTCGCACTTGGATGCTTGATTTGGGCGCAAATATTGATTGCAAGGCCGAACATCTGTTTCAGTTCGCGGTAATGGGAAGTGAGCTGATTTCGTCTGTGGATGGCATTGCATCACCTAAGGTCGGATTGCTTAATGTGGGTGAAGAGGAGATCAAAGGAAATGAACAGGTGAAGAAGGCCCACGAACTACTGCTAAATAGCTCGTTGAACTATATCGGTTATACTGAAGGCGATCACATTTTCACCGGTGGCGCGGATCTGATTGTATGTGATGGTTTCGTCGGGAATATATCTCTTAAGACCAGTGAAGGTGTCGCCAGGCTTTTTAGGCATTATCTAACCCAATCTTTCAAACATAGTCTGTTTACCAAAATTGCTGGACTTATTTCTATGCCAGTCCTGCAACACTTTAAGGATTCTTTAGATCCAAGAAACTACAATGGCGCTACTCTTTTAGGATTGAACGGGATTGTAGTTAAGAGTCATGGTGGGGCAGACAGTTATTCCTTTAAGAATGCCATTCGCATGGCCAAAAAAGAGGTGATGGAACACGTGTCAGAACACATTGCTCAAGGTATTGAGAAACAGTTTGCAAGCCGGGGGGCGGCGTGACATATGCCCGCATAGCCGGAACCGGAGGCTATCTGCCGGAAAAGGTTCTGACAAATCAAGATCTGGAAAAAACGGTAGATACGACTGACCAATGGATTCAGGAACGTACTGGCATAAAGAAGCGGCATATCGCTGCTGATGATGAGTTTACCTGCGATCTGGCGGAGAAGGCGGCACGGAATGCCATAAGTGCTGCGGGAATAGTCGCATCTGAGATTGATCTTATCATCGTAGCAACAACTACCGCAGATCAAGTGTTTCCCAGTACGGCCTGTCTATTACAGAAACGCCTGGGAATCCATGGCAGTACTGCATTTGATGTACAGGCTGTATGCACCGGATTCATCTATGCGATCGGTATTGCCGATAAATTTATAAAGGCCGGCGGTATACGCAACGCACTGGTTATCGGAGCAGAGACATTTTCCAGAATCATCGACTGGAGCGATCGTGACACCTGTGTCTTATTTGGTGATGGCGCAGGTGCTGTGATACTGCAGCCGTCAGATGAGCCAGGCATTATCTCCACACATCTGCACGCTGACGGTGAATATAGCGACCTTCTATCTGTTCCCTCTGGCGTATCCAAGGGATTTGACCAAATACTGAACGGCGCGTCGCCATATGTGCAAATGAGCGGTAATGAGGTGTTCAAGATAGCCGTGACTACTCTGGGACGTATAGTCGATGAAACACTTGATGCTAATAATATGGAAAAATCTGATGTGGACTGGTTAATACCTCATCAGGCAAACATACGTATAATCAATGCTACCGCCAAAAAGCTGAAGATAAATATGGATCACGTCGTAGTAACGGTCGATGAACATGGAAATACTTCGGCAGCATCTGTCCCGCTCGCCCTCGATGTGGCGGTAAGGGACGGCCGTATAAAACGCGGAGAGACGCTCCTGATGGAGGCGTTCGGCGGCGGCTTTACCTGGGGTTCGGTTCTGCTTACTTATTAATAGAGGACAGCATGCTAGAGAATGAGATCGCACTGGTTACCGGGGCCAGCAGAGGAATAGGCGCAGCTATTGCCGATATGCTTGGAAAAAATGGCGCTGTTGTTATAGGTACAGCCACGTCCGAAGCTGGCGCATCTGCCATCACCGAAAGATTAAAAACTGCTGGAATCAAGGGTACCGGTATGGTCCTGAATGTGACCGATCCAGAGTCCGTAGCCGCCATCATTAAAGAGATCGGTTCCGAGTTTGGAGCACCTAGCATCCTGGTTAACAACGCAGGTATCACTCGCGACAACCTGATGCTACGCATGAAGGATGAGGAATGGGCGGATATCATTGAAACTAATCTAACCTCTATCTTTCGGGTGTCTAAGGCCTGTCTGCGCGGGATGATGAAGTCGCAACGTGGCCGTATAATCAATGTTGGATCAGTCGTAGGATCCACAGGAAATCCAGGTCAGGCTAACTATGCCGCAGCAAAGGCTGGTATAATCGGATTTACCAAATCTCTCGCGCGTGAGGTTGGTTCCCGTAACATCACGGTAAACACGGTCGCCCCTGGGTTTATAGATACTGATATGACCAGGGAATTGCCGGAAGCACAGCGTGATGCCTTGCTGGGCAATATACCACTGGGACGGCTTGGCAGTCCTGATGAGATAGCTAAGGCAGTATTATTCCTTGCCTCTGATGCCTCAAGTTACATTACCGGCGAGACTTTGCATGTCAATGGCGGCATGTTTATGGGATAATTAATACGCAGTAATATTAATTAATTACATTAAATAACAGTAATAACATACTGATTTTAATATAAAATAATCGGTTTAATTTTTGTCTAAATTTGAGTAATTTAGACTTTTAACTTTGACTGAATGTGAATACAATATCG
>JBNKSV010000007.1:0-72769 GCA_050297535.1 Sedimenticolaceae bacterium | reverse complement strand
GGTGGTATGGGTTGGCCTGAATATGCGCCCTATGACGGCATCATGGTGACAGCGGCCCCGGCGGGAATCCCGTTGGCCTTGGTGGATCAACTGCAGGAAGGAGGTAGGATGGTATTGCCGGTTGGATCGGATCGTGAGCAGGTGCTGGTAAAGGTTACCAAGACCACCGATGGTTATGAAAAAGAGATTCTGGAGCAGGTGATATTTGTGCCTCTGATGGGAGGGGTGCAGAGATGAAGTTGTTTTCACCGATCTATGACCGGGTAATAACCTGGTCCAGACACCCCCATGCACCGCGTTATCTGGCTGCTTTAAGCTTTGCCGAATCTTCTTTCTTCCCGATTCCGCCTGATGTAATGCTGGCACCCATGGTATTGGCCAACACCCACAAGGCCTGGAATCTGGCGCTGTTGACGACTGTTATGTCTGTCCTTGGTGGCGTTCTGGGTTATCTGATAGGTATGTTCTCCTTCGATTTGATTGAGCCGCTGTTGCAGGATGCCGGCTACTATCCAAAATATCTTCTCGCCAAGCAGTGGTTCGATGAATGGGGATTCTGGGCGGTGTTTCTGGCCGGGTTTTCCCCTATACCCTACAAGGTGTTCACCATAACAGCCGGTGTGATCTCGATGGCATTCCTGCCGTTTGTAGTGGCATCGGCTATCGGCAGGGGGGCCAGATTCTTCCTGGTGGCGGCGCTGCTGTATTGGGGTGGTGATGCTATGGAGAGCACCCTGCGCAAATATATAGACATCATAGGTTGGGTGACGGTGTTATTGGTGGTGGTATTGTTTGTCATAATCCAATGGTGACAATTTTGTGAATTGGTCCAGGGCACAATCCGGAGTACCAGCAATCTCAGGGCGCTTTTGTCCTCAATCCCATACTGTTCTGACCGTACTGTTTCTGGTGCTTATATCACTCTTGTTGCATGCCTGTGCACCACCTGTTGCGGCACCGGTGATAAGCCGCGAGGCGGGGGCGCGGAGTCAGCACTATCCTTATACTCCAGCACCAGTACCAGCCGGTCCTGGGTATTACCGTATAAGAAGGGGCGATACTATCTATTCCATCGCCTGGAGATATGGGCTGGATTACCGGGAGTTTGCCGCCTGGAACCATATTCGTTCTCCGTATCAGATACATCCTGGGCAGTATTTGCGTGTTGTAGGTCCGACCGCATCCAGCCGTACTGCAGAAAGCAGTGCCGTTACCAGACAGGCGCAAGAGAACAAATCCCAGTTGGCAATTGTGCCGGAAAGGAAAAAAGCTCCTGAAGGAAGGGCTGCTTCAACAACCGAATCACATTCATCCCTAAAGCTAAACTGGCAATGGCCGACAAATGGTAAAGTCAGGACAACATTTGAGAAAGGCGACCACAGCCGTAAGGGCGTAGTGCTTTCAGGACGTTTGGGGCAGGGCATAACCGCTGCAGAGTCTGGAACGGTTGTATACAGTGGAAGCGGGCTTATAGGCTACGGAAAGCTCATTATCATTAAGCATAATAAAAACTATTTAAGTGCGTATGGCCACAACCAGAAGCTGTTGGTTAAAGAGGGAGACAGGGTCAAGAAAGGGACCCATATCGCAGATATGGGAAAAAATGGTAGCGGGAACGTTGTGTTACATTTTGAGATAAGGCGTAATGGTGTTCCAGTTGATCCGTTATCGTTGTTGCCGCGCAAGTCATAATTGTTTACACACTGGAGGAATAGAGACGCATGGGTAAAAAGGATGTTGATAGGGTTGACTCTGAGGCTGAGGTGGATTTCTCAGATGTTTTAAATGATTCAGAAGCGTCAGATAGCGATGCGGATTTTGATTCCAGCGATGACAGTGATGACAATGACGAACAAAGTGAGCAGGCTTCTGAGGACGTCAGTCAGTCGCAGATGGATGCGACCCGTCTTTATCTCAATGAAATAGGCGCATCCGAACTGCTGACGGCTGAAGAAGAGGTCTATTTCGCCCGCAAGGCCCAAAAAGGCGATGAGCCATCCAGGCAGAGGATGATTGAGAGCAATCTAAGATTGGTGGTTAAGATTGCCCGGCGTTACATGAATCGCGGTCTTGCGCTGTTGGATCTGATCGAGGAGGGTAATCTTGGTCTGATGCGGGCGGTGGAGAAGTTTGATCCTGAGCGGGGGTTTCGTTTTTCAACCTACGCTACCTGGTGGATTCGCCAGACCATAGAGCGGGCGATTATGAACCAGACCAGGACCATTCGTCTGCCCATCCATGTGGTAAAAGAGATCAATATCTATCTGAGGGCGGCACGCAAGTTGACCCAAAGCCTAGACCATGAACCTACGGCCGAAGAGGTGGCGGAACTGCTGGATCGGCCGATTGATGAGGTCAAGCGCATGTTGGGCCTGAATGAGCGCATCACCTCGGTAGACACACCTTTCGGCAAGAATGCCGATAAGCCGCTGTTGGAGACTATTTCTGATAGAAAATCTGAGGATCCAGCGGATAAGATCCAGAATGAGAATCTAAATTCTAATCTGGATACCTGGCTCAGCAAGCTGAATGAGAAACAACGTGAGGTGGTGGAGAGGCGTTTCGGTCTGCATGGATACGAGATATCCACCTTGGAGCAGGTGGCCAAAGAGCTAGGTGTAACCAGGGAGCGGGTGCGTCAAATACAGATGGATGGGCTGAAACGGTTGCGAATTATCTTGGAGAAGGACGGATTTTCCATAGATACTATATTCAAGTAATATTTCCCAATATGCCATTTCTCTGGCAATATTGAGGCCTGTAGGCGTAGCTATTCTTGGCGACACAATAAGAATTGTTGAATTCAATTGTAGGTTCGGGCGGCGTTTCGATGTCAGTAAAAAAGAGTTGTATAGAAATAGAGTGTAGGCATTGCGGACTGGATGCCCTTTGTGCATTTCTTGAGTATGGAGAGGGCGACACCAAACTGCCCGAAGGTACCCTGTTACGGGCTCAGCCAGTCTCCCGCGGCGAAATTATCTTTAAAGAGGGTGAGCCGTTTCGTTCTTTTATAGCGGTGCAATCCGGGTCATTTAAGACTATGGCCTCTACTCCGCAGGGGCAGGAGAAGGTAGTAGGTTTTCACCTTGCAGGTGAGATGATTGGCACTGAAGGTATAG
The DNA here is from genome assembly GCA_050297535.1 of Sedimenticolaceae bacterium. GTDB lineage: Bacteria > Pseudomonadota > Gammaproteobacteria > Chromatiales > Chromatiaceae > JAAGZL01. Next base: position 69,650 of record JBNKSV010000007.1, on the reverse strand, counting down.
CCTGCAATTGTTACACATCTACCGCTCGCGCCCTGGAATCGGGGGCAATCTGCAAGTTAAGACTGGATAATCTGCAAAATGTTTGTTGTTCTGAGAGTGAGTTGCAGAGCAAGATTATCTCAATACTTGGTAATGAAGTCGCTTTTAGTCAAAGCCTACATTCGACCCTTATTCGTCAGAGCAGTGAACAACGTCTAGCGGCATTCCTGCTGAGCCTGTTTTACCGCAAGGACAAACGCGGTATCCATGGAATGGATTTTAGGCTGAGCATGTCTCGTAGCGATATTGCGAGCTACCTGGGGCTGGCCAGCGAGACTGTCAGCCGCATCCTTATGAAGTTGCAAAAGCTCAGCATCATCAAGATCCGCAATAAACAGGTGCGGATCTTGAACCTGGATGCTCTGGATGTATTGGCAAACAGCGGCTAGTTATTTTCCGGGAATTCAAGAATGGTGACTATGCCGCGGGCCATGGTTTTCCCCCGGTTGTGGTAGCTGTGTTTTACGTTACCACGGAAATGGGCGCTGTCTCCATTGCGTAACCTCGTATCTTCATTAGCGATCTCCAATATCACCTCTCCCTGCGTTATGTGCAGATACTCCTCGCTGCCTGGAGGGTGCGGTTTGCCGTGGTAGGTTGAATCGGCGTCGAGTTCAAACAACTGCTGTGAGATTGTTGGGCTACCCTGGGGGGATATGGTTATGGCGCGATAGCAACCATCACCGGACTCAAACTTACCCATTGCCTCTTTTTGTGTCACCTCAACCCGGTCGTGGTGTGTCTCCAGCAGGTCATCAATAGTGCAATCCAGTGCTACAGCGATCCTGTAGACCGCAGCTAGACTGGGATTGGATTCGTCCTTTTCAATGGTGGCCAGGGTGGCGCGTGGTATATCGGCTCGGTTCGCCAGCTGTTGCTGGGTCATCTTACGTTTGGCCCTGAGTTCTCGGATGCGGTTTCCAACCAGATTGGTGATCATTGTGTATTTTCCAAAATAGAAACAATATTGCTGATATATTAGAAATAATCTGAGTAGGTTGCAATTACTAATTGCTAGTTACTGGATCTAAAATACTCCTCCAGTTTCTCGAATACCATGTGATCCGCACCATGCCTTCTGACGTCTAACACATCCTCCAATTTTTCCACCTGTTTTATCATCTGCTCCAGACATTTATCTTTGCCCACCAGTAGCCAGATTCGGCTCTGCTTGCGGTCACCCACAGGCATGCACAGAATGCCCTCCACATTGTAGGCGCGGCGGGCGAAGAGGCCAGAGATATGAGACATCACTCCTGGGTGATTGTGTACCGTCAACTCCAGGATCTCGTGCCCAGCATCATTGTTTGTCATTTCAGGCTGCTGCATCGTTGGTTCCTCTTATCATATCTGTGTTGGCAGCTCCAGGTGGCACCATGGGAAGTACCCTTTCATTTACGTCGATCGGGATGTGGATCAGGCAAGGACCATGGCTATCCATGGCCTTCTTGAGCGTAATCTCGTGGTCATTACTAGAGCCCAGGTCGTAGGTCTGCAAGCCGAAGCCACGGGCGATGGTCATAAAATCCATCTGCGCTTGGTGTTCGGTAGCAAAGATGCGCCGACCATAAAACAGGGTCTGCTGCTGATGTACCAGTCCGAGGGCATTGTTGTTCATCAATATGATCTTGAGATTGACCTGCTGTTCCACTGCGGTAGCCAGTTCCTGAATGTTCATCATCAGGCTGCCGTCGCCGCTGAAACAGATAACCAGGTTGTCCGGTTCCGCCAAGGCCGCACCGATAGCAGTAGGCAAGCCGAAGCCCATGGTTCCCAATCCACCGGAGGTCAACCAGCGCCTCGGTTTGCGGAACGGGTAGAGCTGGGCTGTACGCATCTGGTGTTGCCCCACATCCGTGGCGACTATGGCATCATCTCCAGCCAGTTCGGCGATCTTACGGATGGAACCGTAGGCAGAGTCGGCCTTGTCCGTATCCGTGGCTAAGAATGGGTATGCATCTTTTAGCTGGTTGATTTCATCTATCCATGCATCGCGCTTGTTGGGGGCAACCTTGTGAATCAACTGCTCCAGTACCATCCGTACATCACCGGTTATGCCTATATGGGCCTGTTTTATCTTGCTCAGCTCGCTGGGGTCTATGTCGATATGGATGATCTTGGCATTTGGACAAAAGGCCGACACCTTGCCGGTGGCGCGGTCATCAAAACGCGCCCCTAACGCGATTAGCAGGTCGCATGCCTCCAGCGCCATGTTGGTGTAAGGCGCGGCGTGCATACCTAGCATGCCCAGAGATAGTTCGTGATCCGACGGAATAGCGCCCAGGGCCATAAGAGTCATGGTGGTGGGGATGTTGGATTTCTCCATCATGGCACGTGCCTGGTTCGATGCCTCGGACATGATCACTCCACCACCCAGGTAGAGAATTGGGCGTTGGGACTGATTGATCATAGCGGCGGCCTGCTCAATATCTTCCTGTCTGGCTGCTGGATGCTCTTGTGGCTGGCCTGGCTGCGGCCATTGCTCGAATCTAATCTCCTGATTTTGGATATCCTTGGGGATATCAATAAGCACTGGACCGGGACGACCGGATGCCGCTATGCGGAATGCGTCCGGTATTACCTGCAATAGCTCTTCTGCGCTACGCACCAAAAAATTGTGTTTGGTGATGGGGATGCTGAGTCCGTAGGTGTCCACCTCCTGAAAGGCATCGCTGCCTATCATGTTGCTGGGGACCTGACCGGTGATGCAGATGACCGGAACTGAGTCCAGCTTGGCGTCGGCGATCGCCGTGAGTATGTTGGTTGCACCTGGGCCGGAGGTGGCGAAGCAGACCTGGGGCCGTCCGCTGACCCGCGCCATGCCCTGGGCAATAAAACCGGCACCCTGTTCATGGCGCGCCAGGATATGGCGGATTTCGCTGTGGTACAGGGCGTCATACAGGGGCAGGTTGGCGCCACCGGGAATACCTGCGATGGTGGTTATGCCCTGGCGTTCGAGCAGGCGGATGGTGAGCTCTGCTCCGGTCATGGTATGCATTGTAAGGGTCTCCAGTGTTGACCCCTTGGGCTGGACCGGCGGCGGGCAATAAAAAACCCCGCCGGTTGCGCCGACGGGGTTTGATTAAAACTGTTACCAATCCCGCTACGGCGCAGAGGCCACCACGACGTTCACGACAGAGACGACAGTTACCACTACCAGAGTGGTGTATTGGCTGTTTGTCATCTCAGAACGGTTCATGGTTTGCGGTTTTGATCCTGTTAAAATATAAGATTCAATACGTTACTTTTGAGATGGTCGCCCAGCTTCACGGTTATGTCAATAGATAGGTGTTGTAGATTAGCCGCGTAATGTTTGGGGTATTGTTAGAACTGATTACTCCAGCAATTCAAACTCATCCTTAGTTGCACCGCACTTTGGGCATTCCCAGTCGTCCGGTATATCCTCCCATTTGGTCCCGGCTGGTATATCGCCGTCCAGATCACCAGTGGCCTCGTCATAGATATAGCCACAGACTTCGCATTTATATTTGTTCATTATCTGTTTCCTTTAATCTTGGTTGTGTTTTGGACAAGTGTTACCAATAACGCTCCAGGTGCACCAATCCTGGCTTTTTCTTGGTATGTTCCGGATAACCCTGTGTCGCGAGTATTTTTACCATATCTTCGACCATGGCCGGATTACCGCACAGGAATATATGGGTGTTGTCCGGTGAGGCCTTGCTGTCCCAGTTTGCATCGGTAATGCCGCTGTTCCAAATTTCCTGGATGCGCCCGACGTTACCGGACCAGGTGATCACCTCTTCCTCCGGGCTGGTTATGGAGGGGATATAGTGAAAATTTGGCAACAGGTTGTTCAGGGTGCTTAGTTCAGAGCTGTAACCCAGATCCCATGAGTGTCTGGCACCGTGGACGATGGTCAGGTTTCTGCTGTCACCTGGTTGGATGAAGGTGCGGATCATACTCATGTAGGGCGCCACGCCGGTTCCGGTAGCCATAAGTATCAGGTTGGATTCTGCTGGTATCTGATCCAAAGTAAACATGCCGGCGATCTTTGGGCGCATGAATATCCGGTCGCCGCGTTTGAGGGCAAACAGCCTGGGGGTCATTGATCCAGAACGCACCAGGGAGATGTAAAATTCCAGATACTTCTTCTCCAATGAGGATGAGGCGATGGAATAGGAACGCATGATGGTCTTATCCGAGGCTATGGGATGCTCTTCCGTATCGGAGATCTCCGTCCTGGGGGCAGTAGCAGGAAGCCCCAGCACCACGAACTGTCCCGGGCTGTAGTCCGGTATCTCCCAACCGTCCGGGGTAACCCTGAGGATCATGGTATCCGAGGATATGAACTGTATCTCGCCGACGATTGCATTCAACTCTTTTGCTGCCATATTTGCTCCTCTTCGGTTGCAGTTCAATAACTGTAGTCTGCTATATCGAAAATTTCTTGGTTATGTAAAATAAATGGGTAGTTGGGCCCCTATTTCAAGGGCGGTCTATAGGAATCCAGATGTTAGACACAAATATCCCTCACATCCAGTTACTGTTTGTCCATCCCTTTCCCCATCGTTCCCGGGCGAACCAGGTGCTGCTTGCGGGCGTGCGCGATATTCCCGGGGTACACGTTTGTGATCTGTATGAACAGTATCCTGATTTTTACATAGATAAAAACAGAGAGCAGCAACAACTGCGCGCAACCGATCTGCTGGTGGTGCAGCATCCGTTCTATTGGTATAGCGCGCCCGCCATGTTTAAACAGTGGCAGGATGTGGTTCTGGAGTATGGTTTTGCCTTCGGCACCGGAGGGGATGCCCTGCATGGCAAGGATTTTCTGCCGGTGATTACTATCGGTCAGGGCAGGGAGGCATATAGCACCGTAGGACACAACAAACATGAGATACAGGAAATTCTCTGTCCCTATGAGTGCATGGCTAATCACTGCGGTATGAACTACCTTGAGCCGATCCTGATTTTTAGCGCTCATAGACAAGATGAAAGCACCATGTCGGGGTATGTTGATCTGTATCGCAAACGCTTGCTGAATTATCGTCCGGGTAAGGCATGATCATATGAATGAGCAGCATTTTTTACTGAATGCGATAGTCTATCTTTCTGCCAGCGTGATTGCCGTTCCGATCATGCAACGGTTGGGTCTTGGTTCGGTGTTGGGTTACCTTGCCGCCGGGACAGTGATTGGCCCCTGGGGATTCGGATTCGTTAAGAATGTTGATGACATCAGGCACTTCGCTGAGTTCGGAGTAGTGCTGTTGCTGTTTATCATCGGCCTGGAGCTAAAGCCGAGGCGTCTCTGGAGGATGCGCAAAACCATCATGGTTATGGGTGGAAGTCAGCTCCTGCTCACATCTGCCCTGTTGTTGATGATCGGTTTGTCGCTGGGTTACCCACTCAATACTTCCATGATTGTGGCCATGGGTCTTTCTCTTTCATCCACCGCCATCGCCTTGCAGAGCCTCAAAGAGCGTAATTTGATGAAGACCCATGCCGGCAATTCCGCCTTCTCTGTGCTGTTGTTTCAGGATATCGCGGTTATTCCGATCCTGGCTTTGTTGCCAGCCCTTGGGGTGGTGGTTGCGGATAGCGGTGATAGTGCCTGGCTCGGACTGCTTAAGGCGGTAGCTGTTATCGCCGCCATCGTGGTGGGCGGACACTATCTTACCCGTCCCATCTTTCGTTACATAGCCAACACCGGTATGCGGGAAATCTTTACCGCCTTTGCCTTGCTGCTGATATTTGGCATATCCATGCTGGTGAATGCCGTCGGTATGTCTATGGCCCTCGGCGCCTTTCTGGCCGGGGTACTGTTGGCGGAATCGGAATACCGACACCAGCTTGAGGTGGAGATCGAACCGTTTAAGGGATTGTTGATGGGGCTGTTCTTTATCTCTGTCGGGATGTCCATAGATCTTGGGCTGTTGCTGAGAGATCCGTGGTATATCTTGGCCTTGGTATTTCTGCTGGTTGTGGTGAAGGGCATGGTACTCTGGTTATTGGCAACGGCGGGCAAGATTCCCAAGAGCCAGGGCAGTCTGTTTGTGTTTTTATTGTCACAAGGAGGTGAGTTTGCCTTTGTAATATTCTCTGTGGCCTTCAACAGCGGTGTTTTGGAGAAACAAACGGTGGACTATCTGGTGGTGATCGTGGCCCTGTCCATGCTGACCACTCCGTTTTTGTTACTTATCTACCAGCATATGATAGCGCCGCGGTTCATCACCCTGCAGCAGAGGCCAGAACCGGATGCTATTGATGAAGAGGATAATCCGGTCATCATTGCAGGGTTCGGACGTTTCGGCCGCACTGTGGGGCGTCTACTGCATGCTAACGGAATACCGACTACCATCCTGGATCATGATCCGAATCAGATCGAGGCCATCCGCAGGTTCGGTTATAAGGTTTACTACGGTGACTCAAGCCGACACGAGGTGTTGGAGGCGGCCGGTGCTGACAAGGCTAAATTGCTGATCATCACCATTGATGACGCGGATATGACTTTGCAGATCATCGAGCAGGTGCAGAAGTATTTTCCCCATCTAACCATTATCACGCGTGCCCGCAATAACGGTCATGCCTATGAGATCATGCGGCGCGGGGTCTCACTGTTTCGGCGCGAGTTGTATGATTCAGCCCTACACCTGGGAGAAGAGGCCCTGAAACAACTAGGATTTGGCGCCTATAGATCTAAAACGGCTGCTCAGGTATTCCAGGCATACGACCAGAAATTGTTGCATAAGCTGCAAGAGACGGAAACCGACGAAGACCGTCGGCTACTGTCACTCCAAGCGAGAGAACATATCGAACAAATTTTGACCGCGGATGCCGAGGAGATCGCGAAACAAAACAGTCAGGGATGGGACTAGACCGATTTGCCGGTGCGCCTGCGCATAGTTACCAATCCTAGTAGCCCAGATGCGAACAGCCAAACCGTTGCCGGTATGGGTACGGGGTTGGCGCTGGCATAACCGCCAATTAGATCATTGGCGCAGTAGGGTGCATAGGCAACGAATACGCCGTTCTCGGCAGAGATTCCAAACGCCGCCAGGTCGTAGGTAAGTATCCCATTTTGGGAATCCCAGGTCAGATACGAAGAGAAATGCTCTCTATGTTTTAGAGATGTCCGATCAATTCCATTAGGATTGTCTTGTCTGGTGTCAGAGGATTTAGCGGTGGTGTATTTATAGTTGGCTTTCACCTCCCATAGACCATCCCATGGAACATGTCCGTTCACAACGTCATGGATATGTCCGCCCGTATTTGAGTGTTGATCGCCACCATCATGTACGAAATAATCCCAATCGTCCCAATCACTGTTAGTGGTTGTTATGTCGTAGCTGTTTATGAACAGGGAATCAAACTTGATTCTGGTAAACTCGCCACTGTTGGGACGCCATAGTAGCTCTACTCTTTCCAGGATGTTGTTGTCATTGATAGTAACGCGCATCCGGTCCAGCTTTGGGTTGCCGATTTCATCGCCGTTGGCGGAAGTATACCCGGGCCAATTTATCCAAGTATCTTCGATAATGGTTACCGCTGCGGCGTTGGCGGCGTTACCATGCCAGAATCCGGTCGCCACGAACACGACAAGTGACAGCAAAACAGTTGTCTTGATCTTGAGAGTTTGCATCTTAATGGTTCCCGATTGCCCAATACTTCTGTTTATTCATTTTGCAAAGATTTATGCATATTGTTCTATTGAGAATATAGATACATCCCAAATAGATGGCATACCTTATTTGCGGTAAAGGATGGGATTTTCTTTAATATGGATTTAGAAACTACAGGAACCATTTTCTTTAAGCTCCTCAGGTAGGAACAAAAAGCATAAATCGGGAGCTGGTCGCCGGTTTATCTATATTCCTGCCTTTAGTGCATCAAGCACTTTGAGTGGATGATCTGCCGCCTTGGCAACCCTCTTCCAGTGCTTCTTTATCTTTCCATCCGGACCAATCCAGACGGTGGATCGGATCACCCCCATGGTCCTCTTGCCGTACATTACCTTTTCGCCGTAGGCCCCGTATTTGGTCATTATCGCCTTGTCTGGATCGGAGAGTAGGGTGAAGGGTAGATTGAATTTGCTGGCGAAGCTTGTATGGGATGCACTTTCGTCCGGCGATACGCCCAGCACCACCACACCCAATGCCTCTATCTCACCCCACAGGTCACGAAAGCCGCAGGCCTCTTTGGTACATCCGGGGGTGTCGTCTTTTGGATAGAAATAGAGGATGACATCCTTGCCCTTGAGGTCCTTAAGGGAGATTTTGTTGCCTTGGGCGTCGGGGAGAGTGAATGCGGGAGCCGTTTTACCTTCTTCTATAGCCATTTTGTATCCTCCAAAAAAAAGGGCCGCAAGGGGTGCGGCCCAGAAGTGGAGATCTTACATAATGGAACTCAAAGCTGCGTCATAGTTTGGTTCCTGTACGATCTCGGGGACTTGTTCGGTATATATAACCTTTCCAGATGCATCTATAACCACCACCGCCCTAGACAAAAGTCCGGCCAGCGGGCCATCCACGATGCGTACGCCATAGTCTGCGCCAAAGTCGCTGTTCCTAAGCTCACTCACGGACTCAACATTCTCAAGACCTTCAGCGCCACAGAAACGGGCGTGGGCGAATGGCAGGTCCTGGGAGACACATAGGACCACCGTGTTGTCCAGGGCGTTTGCATCCGCATTGAAGTGACGTACAGAGGCCGCGCATACATCGGTGTCGATACTGGGGAAGATGTTCAGGATTACCCGTTTGCCTTGCAGGTCGGACATTGTCACATCCGATAGATTGGTCTTGGTCAGTACAAAATCTGGGGCCTGGGATCCTATCGCCGGCAGCTCTCCGGAGGTGTTTATAGCGTTTCCTTTCAAGGTTATCTGTGCCATGTTGTTTGCCTCTTTAGGTTGGTTCAGTCTTTGTGTGAGGATCAAATATCATCAAAGTTGACGCTATATTGGCATTAGTTGCCGGATTCGTCAACGATAAAATGATATATGTCAAAATAATTCGTGCCTAGCCAGCAAAGTTCTGGTTGGCGAACTCCCAATTAACCAGGTTCCAGAAGGCCCCCAGATAGGCGGGACGTGCATTGCGGTAGTCGATGTAGTAGGCGTGTTCCCACACGTCGCAGGTCAGCAGCGGTGTCTGACCGTTGCTCAGAGGGGTGCCTGCATTGCTGGTGTTTACAATCTCAATCGACCCGTCAGGATTCTTTACCAGCCAGGTCCAGCCAGAACCGAAATTGCCGATGGCTGAGGCGGTGAACTGCTCCTTGAACGCATCAAATGATCCAAAGGCGTCTGTAATGGCCTTGCCCAGATCCCCATCTGGGGCGCCGCCACCATTTGGACCCAAGCAGTTCCAATAGAAGCTGTGGTTCCAGATTTGGGCCGCATTGTTGAAGATGCCGCCGCTATCGGCACTGGTAATGATCTCCTCTAGGGATTTGCCTTCGTACTCTGTTCCCGCAACCAGCTTGTTCAGGTTGGCCACATAGGCGGCGTGGTGCTTGCCGTGGTGATACTCCAGGGTCTCGGCCGAGATGTGTGGTTCCAGAGCGTTTTGTGCATAGGGGAGTGCAGGAAGTTCGTAAGCCATAGTCTCTCTCCTTGTATGTAGATTAATTAATGTAGATCGGTAACCTACGACCGTTTTAACTGCAACGGTATATCATTCATATGATGACTGTATGCCTGGTTTCAATACCTGCTCGAACAGGCGGTACCTTTATATTGTCATACGAATGATTTTTTAAGGTTCTGTTTGCTCTTACTGTTGTTCAGTTTTTATGTCTGAAATCAGGGTCGGTACTTAAAATATGGTTTGAGTATAGGGGTCGATCTACTATATTTCTAATTGATAGTTCTTACCGAAGTGATAATGTGAAGTTATTATGAAAATCACCCTGCGCCAGCTTGAGTATCTAACTGCATTGGCTGAGTTGCGCAGTTTCCATAAAGCTGCGGACGCCTGTCGTGTAAGCCAGCCAGCCCTGAGTACCCAGATAAAACAGTTGGAAGACCAACTGGGACTAAAGCTGTTGGAGCGTAATCAACGCATGGTGATGGTGACGTCGGCGGGTGAGGATATTGTAAGAAGGGCTCATCATGTTCTGAACGGGGCTAATGATCTAATTGAAGCGGCACAGTCACTTACATTGCCTATGTCCGGCACCTTACGTTTGGGAGTTATTCCCACCATCGCTCCGTATTTTCTGCCCAAGGTATTACCTGAGGTGAGAGAGCAGTATCCCCATCTGCGCCTGCTCCTGTACGAAGAGAAGACCGACGTGTTGGTGCGGTTGCTGAACGAGGGCAAGCTGGATCTGGTCTTGCTGGCTCTGGATGTTGAACTCGGCAATCTTGAGAGTATGACTCTGTTCAAAGACCGATTTCTACTGGCAATGCCAGAAAGACATCCTCTGGCGACAAAGAAATATGTGCAGCAAACCGATCTGCGCGATGAAGAGGTGCTGTTGTTGGAAGATGGCCATTGTCTGAGGGATCATGTATGGCCGGTGTGTGAGGGCGGCGGCGCCCATGAACTGGGTGATTTCCGCGCCAGCAGTCTTAGCACACTGACACAGATGGTGTCCAGCAAGGTCGGTATAACCCTGTTGCCGGAGATGTCTATAGATGTGGAGATCGGGCGTAGCGCACATGTCGAGATAAGGCGTTTCGGTGAACCGGAACCGTCCAGGGTTATCGGTCTGGCATGGAGAAGATCAGCCCCGCGCAAGGCCGATTTTACTCTGCTTGGAGAGACATTTTGTAAATCACAACACCCGGGGAATAGCTAAGCCTTGTTGTTTATCATCAGGCCGCAGGCAAGATTGCTTGGCACCGCTATGTCCATAAGCTTAGGGTCTTCCAGCTCCAGACCGTTCATCAGATCCACGTATTCCTGCTCAGAAGCTACCTGAAGACGTGGGTTGTATCTCCTCTCTTCACCGATGGTACTTATGGTCATGCCGTTATAGTCATGGGCAGGATAGACTATGGTGTCGTCCGGCAACTTCAGTAGTTTGTTGAACAGACTGTCGTATTGTGCGGCCGCGTCGCCGTTTTGGAAGTCGGTGCGTCCGGTGCCGCGTATAAGCAGGGTGTCTCCGGTCAGCACCCGGCCCTGTACATAAAAGCAGTATGAGTCGTCGGTATGTCCCGGGGTGTAGATGACATCCAGGCAGATATTCCCGACATTGATTTGCTCTCCGTCCCGTACCTTGTAGTTGACGCAATCCGCCTTGGCATGTTCACCCATGGCTATGGCGCACAGGGTCTCTTCTCGCAAGGCGCCAAGGCCGGTCACGTGATCGGCGTGGATGTGGGTGTCTATACCGAGGATAAGGTTTAGCTCCAACTCATCAATTAGTTGCAGGTATTGGGGTACGTTGGAGATTACCGGATCGACCAGAATGGCCTCGCCAGTGTCACGTTCGGCGATCAGATAGGTATAGGTGCAGGATACACGGTCAAACAATTGTCGAAAGATCATGCTGTTTACCTCTGAGTTTGGCTTTTACCTTGAAAATACCATACGAGGACTGATAATCAAAAGAGGAGGACTTGGTACCAAATGCTAAACGAGCTACTAAAGCTTCTCGAAAAGGGACCTGATAATGCCTTGCTGCGTTTCAGTATCGGTAGCGCCTATCTGAAAAAGGACGAACCGGCGCTTGCTAGGGAACACCTGGCAAGGGCGGTGCAGTTAGACCCGCAATACTCTGCGGCCTGGAAACTTTACGGCAAGGTCCTACAGCAGAGTGGTGAATATGAGCTTGCGCATAAGGTATTGATTACAGGGATAGAAGTGGCCAGCAACAAAGGCGATATTCAGGCCGCCAAGGAGATGAAGGTTTTGCTTAAGCGTATACAACAAGATAGACAATCTGACGATGTATGAACAGCAGCAAATGGCTAGTGAGCACTATTTTTGACACTGTTACACATGGGTTTTACAATTTCACTCGTTTTGATGAGACGCCACCCCGGTCGCAAGACTGGTCCGGAAAGCCAACAGCTCTTCATGGATGTTTAAGGAAGAGGGCTGGGTTTCAAATATTGATATGGAACATAAGGAGATAACAAAATGAAAATGTATGGTATATGTCATGGCCTGATACTTGGCTTGTTACTGACTAACATCGCCTATGCGGATGTGTTGAATATATCAGTAGCCCAGGATGCGACGATTATCAGTTATTCGCCAACTGGCAACATCAATAATCCTAACTATCTCTATACCGGAAGCCATAGCGATGGAACACGGAGTGAGAGTATCTTTGGCTTTGACATGTCAGCCTTAACCTCCCTTAGCGGTATAACAATAAATTCCATCACCTTTAACGCCTATAACATCTATAACAACGGAGACGGTTATATTGACATTGCCCTGGGCAACAACGACGCATGGGTTGATACTGGCACTACCTGGAATACAGATTCAGGCAACCATGGCAGTGCTATTGATTCGCAGCTTGTTACTGCCAATGATCTCAACAGCTATATATCCTGGGATATCTCCGCTATCGATTCCGCAGAATTTACTGTCGATAACTATCTGACCTTTTACCTTTTCGGTTCTGTAACTGGTCAAAATTGGCACGATTTTCAGCCGCTGGAGAATTATGATTCCCACGAAGCCTTTCTGTCGATTGATTACACTGTTTCCGCCGTACCCATTCCGGCCGCAGTCTGGCTCTTCGGCTCCGGCCTCTTGGGTCTGGTCGGATTATCCAGGCGCAATAAAGTGACAGTCTAGATAGAGCGCGAGCAAGGTATCGGCCAACCGCCGGGGCTGTGATGTACGCAAAAAAGCCCGCTGTAGACAGCGGGCTTTTTTATGCATGAAAGAACAAGAAAAACGCAAAACGGTACGAATATATACCCTTTGACAGAAAAAATTATCCGCACAGAGTGAAGCACCTGAAACTATAAACTACACTCTAATTAATAAAACCCAGTGTTCGGCTGTGTTTTTAAATGCATAGCATTACATGAATAAATAACTGTATCTGAACTGGCAAGGAGAGATGACATGAATATTATCGATTATGCCCTACAGACAGAGAAAGACGGAGAGGCCTACTATCGTGACCTCGCTGCCAAGACAGATGACTTCGGCGTCAAAAGTGTATTTGATCTCTTGGCCGATGCTGAGGCGGAACACTATCGTGTGTTCATGCAGATGAAACGGGAACATCCTGTCAGTATGGATAATGCGAGACCGATTGCCAAAATAAAGACCTTATTTGCCGCAATGAAAGAGAGAGATGGGATGGATATCCCGACTAAAGATCAGATTGAGGCCTATATCCAGGCGCGGGATATGGAGAAGAAGAGTCAGGAGATGTATGAACAAAAGGCAGAGGAGCTGAACGATCCAGAACAAAGAGAAATATGTCTACGGATTGCAGAGGAAGAGGGGAAACACTATCTGATTTTGGATAATCTGATCGAGTTTTTGCAGCGCCCGGATACCTGGGTGGAGGATGCCGAGTGGCGCAATATGGATAGCTATTAGGCGCATTCAGCTACAAGGTAGATATATATGAATAGCTTCAATGCAAGAACAGATCTTGTTGTGGATGGCGTAAAGTACGAAATATTCAGCCTCCAGGCGCTGGAGTCCGGATATAACGTATCGCGCCTGCCGTACTCCTTAAAGATTTTATTGGAGAATCTGCTGCGGTTGGAAGATGGGGTGGATGTCACCATGGAAGACATTAAAGCCCTCGCCAACTGGGATCCAAAGGTGCAACCGGATAAAGAGATATCCTTCACCCCGGCCCGGGTGGTGTTGCAGGATTTTACCGGAGTGCCAGCGGTTGTGGATCTGGCGGCCATGCGTGCGGCCATGGCGGAATTGGGTGGCGATACCGACAGGATCAACCCGCTTTCGCCGGTGGATCTGGTAATCGACCACTCTGTACAGGTGGATAACTTCGGGATCAATAATGCCCTGGACCTGAATGCCAGAATAGAATTCGATCGCAATCGAGAGCGCTACGCCTTTCTACGCTGGGGCCAGCAGACCTTTTCCAACTTCAGGGTTGTGCCACCAGGCACCGGCATCGTACACCAAGTCAATCTGGAGTATCTGGCTTCCGTGGTGTTCACCAAAGAGGATGAAGGCGTCACACAAGCCTATCCAGACACCCTGGTCGGTACAGACTCCCACACCACCATGATCAACGGTATAGGCGTGCTGGGCTGGGGCGTGGGTGGTATCGAGGCCGAGGCCGGGATGCTGGGGCAACCGATAAGCATGCTGATCCCGCAGGTGGTGGGGTTCCGTCTCACGGGTGAACTGACGGAAGGAGTCACCGCCACCGATCTGGTGCTGACCGTGACGCAGATGTTGCGTCAGAAGGGCGTGGTGGGTAAGTTCGTGGAATTCTGTGGCGACGGTCTGGGGCAACTACCTCTGACCGATCGCGCCACCATTGCAAACATGGCCCCGGAGTATGGCGCCACCTGCGGTATCTTTCCGATCGACGCCGAGACCCTGCGCTATATGCGTCTCTCCGGCAGGAGCGACGAACAGATTGCGTTGGTTGAGGCCTACGCCCGGGCTCAGGGTATATTTAGGGAGCCGGGATCGCCCGAGGCGGAGTACAGTGACATGTTGGAACTGGATCTCTCTACGGTGGAACCAAGCCTGTCCGGTCCCAAACTTCCACAGGATCGCATACCGCTGAGAAATTCCAAATCCGCTTACCAGACCGCGGTCAATGGTTTCCGTAAGGGTGAGTTAGATACAGACGGGGTCGCGGTGGAGTATCGAGATCAGTCGTTTAGCCTAAAGGATGGCGCGGTGGTGATCGCGGCCATAACCTCCTGTACCAACACCTCAAATCCCTCCGTTATGGTGGCGGCTGGTTTGCTGGCGCGCAAGGCGGCGCGGTTGGGTTTGAACAGCAAGCCCTGGGTCAAGACCAGTCTGGCCCCCGGTTCTCAGGTGGTGACCGATTATCTGAAACAGGCAGGATTGCTGGAAGATCTGGCGCAACTAGGGTTCAGCGTGGTGGGTTATGGTTGCACTACCTGTATCGGCAACTCTGGGCCATTGCCGGGACCGATCGCTGACGCCATTCAACAAAATGATCTGGCGTGCACCTCGGTGCTATCTGGTAATCGTAACTTCGAGGGCCGCATCCATCCCCAGGTAAAGATGAACTACCTGGCGTCGCCGCCGTTGGTGGTGGCCTATGCCCTGGCCGGGACTATGGACATAGATCTATATGCCGATCCGTTGGGAACAGACCGGAATGGCAATCCGGTTTATCTACGCGATATCTGGCCCGGTAGCCATGAGGTTCAGGACATTATTCACTCCAGCATCAATCCGGAAATGTTCCGCAGCGCCTATGATGGCGTATTCTCCGGTGATGAGCGTTGGCAAGCTTTGAACGCGGTTGCCTCCAAGCAGTACGAATGGGATCTGGCATCCACCTATATCCGCAAGCCGACCTACTTTGACGGCATGCCGCGGGAGCCGGAACCGGTTGCGGCCATCAGCGGGGCGCGGGTATTGGCGCTGTTGGGCGATAACGTGACCACAGATCATATCTCGCCGGCCGGGTCCATAGCCGAGGATAGTCCGGCCGGTGTTTATCTGAAAGAGAAGGGAATATTGAAGCCGGACTTCAACAGCTACGGTTCCCGGCGCGGTAATCACGAGGTGATGCTGCGCGGCACCTTTGCCAATATCCGGCTGCGTAATCTATTGGCCCCTGGTACCGAAGGTGGCTGGACCAGGTATCAACCAAGTGGGGAACAGATGACTATCTTCGATGCTGCCATGCGCTATCAGGAGGAAGGTACGCCACTGGTGGTCATGGCCGGCAAGGAATATGGCACCGGTTCCTCCCGCGACTGGGCGGCTAAGGGTACGCGCCTGCTGGGGGTGAGGGCGGTGCTGGCGGTTAGCTATGAGCGTATCCATCGCTCCAATTTGGTGGGGATGGGTGTGTTGCCACTACAGTTTCTGCCGGGTGCGAATGCGGAGACGCTGGGACTGGACGGAAGTGAGTCGTTCGATCTCGCGGACGTCAGTAGTAAGCCCAGAGAACTAAACATCAGCGCAACCAGGACAGATGGCGGCAAGATCGTATTTAGAGTTGCTGTGCGTATCGACACCCCCAAAGAGTGGGAATACTTCATGCATGGCGGCATCCTACACTATGTATTGCGCAGACTTGCCAGAGATGGATAACAGGTTTCGCCAGAGTCTATAGCTATCCAACACAGAGTACTAGTACTCATATCTTACGTGCCTACCTTGAAAATAGCCGGGAAATGAGCCAGTCTGATATCTATGTTTCTATCGCATTCGGAGTTGCTATCTAGGTTAAGTAAAGGGAAATGGTAACCTCAGTAAATAGGCGGAGGGCTTGTGGTAGGGAAGGCTTAGACAAGTGGAATATTTTATTCGATCGCCAAGACGTTTCTCACATTTTGGATTGCCATTCTAGCCATTCCATCCATCTCACCAGCGGCCAGCCCGTATGTCCATGCATCATTTTGGGCTGCCGTATGATCTAGTGGTGGGAGTGTCTTTCAACTTATTTACGGTGGTATTGAGATTTATGTGCACATGGTAAAACTATAGTGGTGTTTTATGAGTGATCACAAGAGCTCTGGTCTCAGGCAGGTAAAAAGGCCTTTTGTAATAGGTATAGCCATCCTGTTGGTGCTTGCGGCAGTGCCGTTAGCGGCCTACATAAATTGGATGGATTGGTCGTGGCTGGGGGCGGCAGAGCGTATTCGCCTGGGCGCCTATGCTGGCGATGTCGGGGCGCTGGAGTGGGTCGCGTTGGACCAGGGTTTCTATGAAGAGTCTGGCGTTATTGTTGAGGTAAAAAGCTACTCTTCTGGCAAGGAGGCAATGGATGCCCTGCGTGCCGGAGAGGTGGATGTCGCTACAGCGTCCGAGTTTGTGGTGGCCACAGAGGCTATGATCAAATCAGACCTGCGCATCCTGAGCAGTATTTCGCACTACCGGAACAAGGGGATAATAGGGCGTCGCGATCACGGAATCACCAAACCGGCTGACCTCAAGGGGAAACGGATCGGGGTAACTATGCCATCCGGGGGGGAGTATTCCCTGAGTGTGTTTCTGGCCCTCAATCAGTTGACGACCAATGATGTTACATTGGTCAATCTCTCCGCGGATCAGATCGTCTTAGAGCTTATCGCCGGCAATATCGACGCCGCTATAACCTGGGGATCGCACGTCGAAGAGATAGAGACGGCATTGGGAGCGGATTGTGTCAATTTTGGTGGGGAAGGGTTCGATGTCTATATGTTGTTGGTGACCCAGGCGAAGCAGATCCCTGGTGCCGAACAGGCCAGGGTACGGCTATTGCGTGCGTTGGTAAAGGCGGAGCAATGGGTGCAGGCACATAGGGAACAGGCCAAGTTAGATCTTGCCAACAGATTCGGACTCAACATCCCATATATAGAGAAGCAGTGGCAACGCATGAAGTTGTCTGTGACCTTACCGCAGGAGGTGTTGGTGGCAATGGATGGTGAGGCCCGTTGGCTGCAGCGCCGGAAAGGTAATGAAGACAAGGCCATCCCGGATTTTTCCAAGTTTATCCATGCCGACGAGCTGAAACAGGTCAATCCTGCCGCAGTGACGGTGCTTTCTGCGCGTTCCCTGCCATACCGTAATCCCCTATCTTCCAACGTAGGACGATAATGGGGATTCGCTCCGCATTCCTGTTTAGTTTAGTAATCGGTGTCTTTCTGATCATTGCCGCAGTTGCCTCATTTGGGTTTAACCAATTTTTGGTTTCTGAGGCGGTTTCCGAGAATACGGCGGCTGATTCGTTATATGCTGAAGGTATGCAGTTGGTACTGCTCACCAATGAGGTACTGCTGTATGGCCAGTCCCGTGCGGTCACCCAGTGGCGCAACCAATTCAATAAGGCGCTTAATCTATCTGCTAATAAAGATGGTTTTGATGGTGATGCGATAGCGAAATCAGTCGTTGCCATTCATGCCAACCTAACCGATATGCGGCCGTTGTTTGAAGGCCTTGTAACCAGCGGTATGGTTGGGCCAGGAAGACAGGCAGCGGAGGTTGGCGATATCCTGTCGTCCCAGCTCTTTCGCAAGTTGGTTCAGTTGCAGGGGGCTTTGCGTATATTGAATAGTGCATCGGAGACGATGTTGCTGGAGGTTTATGCCGGGTCTAAGCGTCGTATGCTTATTACCTTTGGAATCTTCGCAAGCCTGATTACCATATTCGGTATTGGTGTCTCGGTTAAGTTTGGGCGGTTTGTACTAAAACCAATTCAGAAACTGAGTGAGACCATAAGCATGATCAATACCGGTAAACTAGAGGAGCGTGCCCCGGTATTTTCCAGTGACGAGATCGGCGTCGTTTGTCATGCCTTCAATGGGCTATTAGATCAACAAGCACGCCATCAAGATGAGCTGCAGTATATGGCATATCATGATGCACTTACCGGATTGCCGAATCAGTTGTTGGTGGCGGATCGACTGGAACGCTCTATTGCCTATGCGGATCGTGCCGGCGCCAAGGTAGCCCTGCTGTTTCTGGACCTGGATGACTTTAAGACTATTAACGACTCCCTGGGTCATCCGGTTGGCGACGGTCTGTTGCGGGAGGTTGCCGCCAGACTGATCATTTGCTTACGCGATACGGATACCGTCGGTCGCAAGGGTGGTGATGAGTTTATAATCCTCCTCTCCGATGTGCATGATGCCGATGACATAACTACATCGGCGCATAAGCTTTTGGAAGCCATAGCCTTACCTATGACGCTTGATAATCACCAGCTATCCATAACGGCATCTATCGGCATCGCCATCTTTCCCGACGATAGCGACGATTTCAATATCCTGTTGAAGAAGGCGGATACCGCCCTCTATCAAGCCAAAGCGGCCGGGCGCAACGCATACCGTTTTTTCACCGACGAGATGAACATAACATCTTCGGAGTATCTGGAACTGCGCGCCGGTCTGCATCGCGCCCTGGAGAACGAGGAGTTTGTACTGCATTATCAGCCGCAGGTACGCTTGTTGGATAATGCCATTATCGGAGTAGAGGCGCTGATTCGTTGGCACCATCCAACCCGGGGCCTGGTGCGTCCTGGAAGTTTTATCCCGGTAGCAGAGGATAGCGGTCTTATTGTTTCTATCGGGCAATGGGTACTGCGTGAGGCCTGTCGTCAGACGGCAGAGTGGCGCAAGGCCGGCTTACCGGCTTTGGTAATGGCGATCAATCTGTCACCTGTACAGTTTCGGCGAGGCGACCTGGAAGAGACCTTGGTTGAGGCTATTAAAGAAGCCGGTATTCCCCCTGAGTATCTGGAGCTTGAGCTTACAGAGTCTATTTTGATCTCGGATACAGAGGAAACGCTTGCCACCGTACAGAGGCTCAAGCTGATCGGTCTCAGTCTCGCCATTGACGACTTCGGTACCGGCTACTCCAGCTTTTCCTATCTGCGACGGTTTAATGTAAACAAGCTGAAGATAGACAGATCATTTGTCAGCGGATTGGCCACAAACCAGGAGGATGCGGCCATTGTACAGGCTATAATCAAGCTGGCGCACATCCTTGGATTGAGAACGGTGGCCGAGGGGGTGGAAGATCAGGAAACGATGGATCTGTTACGAATCCATGAATGTGATGAGGCCCAAGGATATTATCTGGCGCGTCCGATGTCGGCAGAGGATTTTGAGAGATATCTGATGCGTAAGGTTGATGTATAACGGAGCGACTATTTTAGGGAAGGACAAAATATCTCGTCTGTCCGCGAATAGCATGCGGCATCCGGAAGCAGCCGCTCAAGATATCTGGCATTACAGCCGCAAATAGCATTATGAAAAAGCTTTTCTTTCTACTCTTGATTGTCCTGGCGGTATGGAAACTCTGGTCAATGCCTGGCGAGGTAAACCTTGGCCCAGGGGTGATGGCCGAGGATGATCCAGTACAGATCAATATTGATAATCCAGCCAGCTTTGAGTTTGGCAAAAATAAAATCATCCCTTTGGCCAAGTTTCAGATCAAGGCCAAGGTGCTGTCCCGTGAGGATTACAGCTTTGATAAGGAGGCGGAGGTGTCACCGGTGGACCTGGCCCTGGGGTGGGGCAGGATGTCAGACGAGGCGGTTATAGCACAACTCGAAATATCCCAAAGTGGGCGCTGGTATCGCTGGCATGCCAACTCACTGCCTATCCCGAAGCGGGAGATTGAGACCCACAGCGCCAACATGCACATGATCCCGGCGGATTCCGTAGTCGCGGCGGATATCAAGCGCTCCAGAAAGGGGGATGTCATCGAGCTTGAAGGTTATCTGGTTGAAGTGGTCGCGGACGATGGGAGGCGCTGGAAGAGTTCCCTGACCAGGGAGGATACCGGCAACCATGCCTGCGAGGTTATATGGGTGGAGAGGTTTGCGGTTGTGGATATGTGAGTAGTGATGTGTGTATCATGAGCATGTTAGAAGCCATGTATCTAAGGTAATCTTCTTACATGGGTTTCTGAAGAAGATGAGATACTAGGCGACAGCGAATGCACATAGGTGTTTGGGGTATTAAAGAATGGTTACTAAAAGACCTGCGAAGAAACAGGCTGGGTCCGGAGAAGAAAATAAGGAAACTAATAAGCGTGGCGTAGTTGCGTCCAGGCAGAAAAAAGTCCGGTCCCAAACAACCCCAGTCGCCAGGCCTATTAAAAAGAAGGCCGCTAGCAAGACAGTAGCCAAAAAGAAGGCAGTTCGTAAGACCACAGCCAAAAAGGTGGCGAAACCGACGGCTAGAAAACAGAAGGCTAAGCCTACTGTAGATACCCGTTCTTTCCTTATCGGTATAGGTTCCTCAGCCGGTGGCTTAGAGGCGCTTTCCAACCTGGTTGCAGCATTGCCGGTCGATCTGGGCGTCTCTTACGTACTTATTCAGCATCTCTCTCCAACTCACCGCAGTATGATGGTGCAGTTGTTGAGCCGCGAGACGGCCATGGCGGTCCAGGAGATTGAGCATGAGACCGTACCGGAACCGGATACCATCTATGTCACGCCGCCTGGCACGAATGTGGTTCGGCGCGACGGTCGTTTTATATTCCGGGATGCCCCGCGCGAGGCGATGCCACGGCCATCGGTAAATGCCTTTTTTTCATCCCTGGCGGCGGAGAGGAGTGAAGACGCTATCGGTGTGATTCTGTCAGGAACAGGCAGTGACGGTGCGGCCGGCATACGTGACATTAAAGCGGTTGGTGGCTTTACCTTCGCCCAGGATCCAAATAGCGCCAAATACAGCGGTATGCCCCAGGCAGCTATCGACACCGGATGCGTAGACTGGGTGCTGCCCGCCGAGGGTATTGCACGCGAGATCGCGCAGCTTGTTCGCTCTCACGGTCTGGTTACGATAGATGTGAAACCGCCAGCAGCTGCCACTACCCTGAAAAAACTGTTGATGCGGGTCAAACATCATACCCGCATTGATTTCGGTGGTTATAAAGAGGGGACGTTGTGGCGGCGTATCGAGCGACGCATGGCTACCAGACATGTCTCCAATCCGGACGACTACCTCGCATTGGTGGAGATGGATACCGAAGAATTGGAACATTTGTGTAAGGATATTCTGATCTCGGTGACCTCTTTTTTTCGCGATCCGGAGGCCTTCTCCGTATTGCGCAGCTCCCTGGAGAGCATGCTCAAGCACAAGCGACCAGGCGATGAGGTCCGTGTCTGGGTGGCAGGATGCGCCACTGGCGAAGAGGCCTATAGTATCGCTATCCTGTTAGCGGAATTGTTAGGCAAGGAAGCCAGTCAGTACCGTATTCAGATCTTTGCCACCGATCTGGATCTGAGCGCACTGGCGATTGCTCGTCGCGGCTCCTATTCAGAGGCGGCCCTGGTGGATATGGCGCCTGAACTGATAGCCCGCTATTTCACCAATACCAATGGCCGCTATGAGATATCGCGTGTTCTGCGCGATATGGTGGTGGTGGCCCGCCAGGATCTGGTACAGGATCCACCGTTCCTGCGTCTCGATCTGGTTACCTGCCGTAACGTCCTTATCTATCTGCAGAATGAGCTGCAGTCAAAGGTGCTGGCAACCTTCTACTACGGACTTAATACCGGAGGCTACCTGTTTCTGGGTAAATCGGAAGGTATTTTTCAACAGGAGGGGCTGTTTGAGGTAGTGGATAAACTTGCGCGAATCTATCGGCGGCGTCCCGGGCAATCACGGTTGATACCGCATCCGACCCTGCGGCTGCCGGATACCGATGGACGCAGAAGTCAAACCCAGCCAGATATGCAGCAGCGTCTGCTTGATGCGGCCACTAATGCGTATATTCCAGCCACCATACTTATCAATGCGTCCTTCGATATTCAGCACATGCATGGTGAGGTGGCGCCGTTCCTAACGGTGGTGGCCGGTAAACCAAGCACTAATCTGCAACAGTTGATCCGCCGCGAGTTCCGCGCAGATCTAAACCTGCTGGTGCATCAGGTGGAGCAAAAACTGGAGACTGCTACAGGGCGAGTGCATAGTATTAAGACTCAGGATGGGAAACAACGCATCCGTATGGTGATACATCCTATAGAACGGGGTGTGTCCAGCTCGTTTTTCCTGATTGCATTCGAGCACGTGAAGGAGACAAAGGAGGAGCAGTCCCAGACTCAGATCGACAGTTTGGACGAGACGCTGGACGTGAAGGCAATGGAGGAGGAACTGATCTCCACCCGCGAACGTCTGCAAACGGTTATTGAGGAGTTGGAAACCTCTAATGAGGAGATGCAGGCCCTGAATGAAGAAGTGCAGGCTGCCAATGAAGAACTGCAGTCTTCCAACGAGGAGTTAGAGGCGGCCAATGAGGAGTTGCAATCTACCAACGAAGAACTGACCACCGTAAACGAAGAGTTACAGGTGCGGTCAGGTGAGTTGGCCGAGGCGCTGAATGATCTGGAGAAGATCCAGAATAGCGTTGGGCTACCGATCATGGTGTGCAATAAAGAGATGGAATTGACTCGTTTTAACAGCCCGGCGGCCACGGTGTTTATGTTGACGGATAAATCCATCGGGCAGGCGTTAACGGCCATGCGTCTGCCGCCAGGTATGCAGGACTTTACCTCGAAGGTGCGCGAGGCCATGGATAATAACGTCACCATCGAGGAGTCGATATTCTCCAACGAGCGGCACTATCTGCTTTACATCGCGCCTTACGAGACCACCAAGCCTGGCCATTTCGGCGCCATCATAACCCTACTGGACCGGACCGAGCATCTGGCCCAGGAACGCAAGATGAATGAAAGCCGTGAGCGCCTTATGGCGATCATGGACAACTCCACCTCCATCGTTACCCTTAAAGATCTGGCGGGACGCTATGAATTTGTCAACCGTCGTTTTGAGAAGAGATTTGGTTTGAATGCGGACGATGTGGTCGGTAGGACCGATACGCAGATCTTCGGTAAAAAGACCGGTGATCACACCCGGACCAAAGAGTTGGAGGTGATCCGTTGTCAGGAGGCGATAGAGTCGGAAGAATCTCTGGAGCATAAGGACGGTAATCGTTATCTGCTTTCCATTCGTTTCCCCCTGTTCAGCGCGGACAACGTGGTTCAAGGAATCTGTACACAGTCTACAGATATTACGGATCGCAAACACGCGGAAGAGCAGTTGCGTCTGGCGGCGCGGGTCTTTGATCGGGCCGGGGAGGGGATCGTGGTTACAGATCCGGAGCAGCATATTCTCACGGTTAATGACGCCTTCTCCAAGGTGACCGGATATCATGCCGATGAGGTTATCGGTGAGACCCCGAGCGTGCTTGCCTCAGGGCGACACAAAGATGAGTTCTATCAAGAGATGTGGGATAGGCTGCGGGAGAATGGCTGGTGGCAGGGCGAGATATGGAATAAGCGTAAGTCAGGCGAGGTCTATCCCGAGTGGCTTACCATCAATACGGTGCACGATTCTGACGGAACCGTTACGAACTATGTCGGTATCTTCAGTGACATCACCATGGTGAAGGAGTCGCAGAAGAAGGTGGAGTTTCTCGCCACCCATGATGAACTGACCTCGTTGCCCAATCGCGCCCTGTTCCTCGACCGTATCCGCCAGGCAATTATGCGGAGCGAACGGACTAAAGGGATGTTTGCTGTATTTTTCTTCGATCTCGATAATTTCAAGGTAGTGAATGATTCCCTTGGTCATGCCGCTGGCGATGAGATGCTGGTTGAGGTGGCTAAGGTGTTGCGTGGTTGTTTGCGTTCCGCAGATACAGTTGCCCGCTTTGGCGGTGATGAATTTGCCCTGCTTATTGAAGATACCAATATCGGTGAGGCGGACAGTACCGCCAGGCGGATTACCGAGGCCCTTAGTCATTCCATTAGTGTTGCTGGCCGTCCGGTCTTTGTCAGCGCCAGCATGGGTATAGCTATATTCCCTGATGATGGAGACGATGCTGAGACCCTGCTGAAGAATGCGGATAATGCCATGTACAAGGCCAAGGAGAGTGGCAAGCGTAACCACCAGTTCTGTACCGATGATCTGAAGAGGGCCGCCAGTGAGCGCCTGACCCTGGGCCACGGTCTGCGCCGGGCTATTGAGAATGGTGAGCTGTTCCTGGTCTATCAGCCCCAGGTCAATCTACAGACCCAGGAGCTGGTGGGGATTGAGGCGCTGGTGCGCTGGAATCATCCGGACGAGGGATTGGTGATGCCGGATAAGTTTATTCCCATGGCAGAGCAATCAGGACTCATTCATCATTTGGGAGAATGGGTCGCAGATGCGGCATGTCGGCAATTGGCAAGTTGGATTACTCAGGGGTTCAAGGTGCCGCAACTCTCTATCAATGTCTCTGCTGAGCAGTTTCGGAATGCCAATCTTGCCTCTTCGATGACACGCCTGTTGTCCCATTATCACCTAGAAGCCAACCTGCTTACCCTGGAGGTGACCGAGACGGTTCTCATGTTGGAGGGGGACCACACCCAAAATATATTGCGTGACCTTAAGGCTTTGGGTGTCAAACTGAGCATCGACGACTTTGGTACCGGATATTCCTCACTTGGGGCATTGCGGAAATATCCGATTGATGAGTTGAAGAT
The DNA here is from genome assembly GCA_050297535.1 of Sedimenticolaceae bacterium. Lineage (GTDB taxonomy): Bacteria > Pseudomonadota > Gammaproteobacteria > Chromatiales > Chromatiaceae > JAAGZL01. The sequence continues at coordinate 44,561 of JBNKSV010000007.1, read as the reverse complement.
TGATCGTACCTTTATCGATGAGGTGGGATCGAACCCGGACGATAAAGCCATAACTCAGACCATCCTGTCTATGGCCAGCCACCTCGGTCTTTCCGTTATCGCCGAGGGTATAGAGACAGATAGGCAGTTGGATTCACTGCGTAAGATGGGGTGCGAGGCAGGTCAGGGTAATATTTTTGCCATGCCGTTGAGCGTGGAGGATGTTACGTCCTGGTTGAAGCAATCATCCTGATCATGAGCGTACATAATATTTTCATATCCTGTTTATGTTGATGTCCCCCTCCGTCCTGGTCGGCTAATTTTTTGTTATAAATTGTCTTATCACAAACCCAGCCAGCATCAATCCGAACAGCCCTGGCAGATAAGAGATGCTGCCATTGACCGCCCGCGGCCGTCCCTGGGTAGCGCCATCAACAGGTTGATGGGGCAGGCCCTTTACCGGTATTTCGTTGGAATAGACCACCGGGTAGTCCATGGATGCCCCGAGTTTCCTGATCTGTCCCCGCATCTCCCGCGCCAACGGGCAGACCTCAGTCTTTTTTAGGGTGGAGATCTTGGCCCTGGTTACATCCAGGCGACCGCCTGCGCCCAGGGCGGATGCCACCGGTACCCCTTGTCGCTGACACTCCGCCACCAGCGCCGCCTTGCAGGCGATGCTGTCGATGCAGTCGAGTAGATAGTCTATGGGTTGCCCTTGCAGCAGTTCGCCGCAGTTGTCCGGGGTGATGAAGAGGTCTTTTGCCTCTAGCCTTAGACCGGGATTGATCTGTAACAGCCGCTCCGCCATTACCTCTACCTTGGGTCTGCCGATGGTGGATTGCAGGGCGAGCAGTTGCCGGTTGCAATTAGATGGCGCCACTAGGTCGTGATCGACGATGGTCATGCGACCGATACCGGCGCGGGCGATGGCCTCTGCCGCGTAGCCGCCGACCCCGCCCAGTCCGACCACTACTACATGCATTGTCGCAAGTTGCGCGATCCCTTCCGGGCCGATGAGGATCTCTGTGCGTTCTTGATCTAGGCTCATATGGTAATCCCGAAGAGTCGTTGGGCGTTGGCGGTGGTCTGGGCGGCGATGGTCTCTGCCGGTTCATCCCGGAGCGCGCTGATCTGTTGCAGGATCAGCGGCAGGTAAGCAGGTTCGTTGCGCTGCCCCTGGTGTTGGCTATCCGATTGGTCCGGGGCGTCGCTCTCCAGCATGATGGACTCCAGTGGCAGTTCTGCCACCAGTCGGTGCAGGCGGGTGGCGTTGGGGTAGGTGACCGGGCCACCAAAACCCATGAGGAATCCCATCTCTATCAGACGCTCCGCCTGTTGTCTGCTGCCGGAGTAGCTGTGCAGTACGCCGCGCAGTTCGGGGTAGTGTTTTATACAGTTGAGCACCTCTTCCACCGCCCTGCGGGCGTGGATGATCACCGGCAGATCGAATTCCGCGGCCAGATCAAGTTGTGCCGTAAATAACTCCATCTGCCGTTCTTTGTCTGGGTTATATATATAAAAATCCAGGCCGCATTCGCCTATCGCTACCGGTTGTTCTTGCTCGATCCAATCCCGTATCTGTTGCAGGTGATGGTCTTTGTGTTCATGGCAGTACATGGGGTGCAGGCCATAGGCGGGATAGAGTCCGGCGTAACTGGCGCAGGTCTCTTTTACACGCGGCCAGTTCGACGCTGTGACTGCCGGGATGATCTGCGCCATGACCCCGGCATCCCGGGCGCGTTGCCAGGCGGCCTCGCGGTCCTGGTCAAAACTGCAGTCGTCAAGATGGCAATGGCTGTCGATCAACATACTGGAATTATGGACCTATTTCCCTCTCCCTAGTGGGGAGGGGGTTAGGGTGAGGGGATATTCTTTGCTTTTTCCTCTCATCCCCAACCCTTCTCCCCTCAGGGGAGAAGGGATCGATATTTTGAGTTTTACTGTCTGTATGATTGCTGTGCACCGTTTTACCTAATAATCATCATCATGGCGTTACAACTAGTCTATTCACAGCTAACTGGACAGCATTGAATTATGGATCAGAATTATTAGCCAGGGATTTGTTCCTGGATCTGTTTATCCAGCCTTCGATCCGGTCCAGAGAAATGCGGTGCAGGGGTGTGGCCAGAAGCCAACTCAGGAATATAACCCCAATGGACAGGGCGCCAACTACCTCATCGGTCAGCCAGTGGGCCCCGCCCATCAGGCGCGGCAAGGTAAAAACTACCATCATGATAACGGCGATGACGCCGTAGCCGCGCGGCATAAAGAAGGAGACGAACCCGGCGAACAGCAGCAGGATCAGGCCGTGGTCACCTGGGAAGGTGTCGCCGCTGGTGTCCTTGGGGGATAGCTCCGGCACCAGTTGAGAGATGCGTAGCGCCTCCGGGTATTCCATGGTGGCGCTCTGCCGTTCTATCGGTAGCGCCTTCCCGACCTGGGATGCCACCAGTATCGTCAGCAGCAGTAGGATGCCAATGGCGATATAGCGGCTCAGGTTGGGGCGGTCTTTGATCAGGCCGCGTTGCGCAAAGATCAGCAACATACCAATTGCCGGTACCAGATCGAACAGGCGATTGTTGGTCAGGGCCCACAGCCACTGCCAGGTCCGTCCCTCTGCCAGGGAGTTGTTCATGGCCCAGAATGCCGCGTCGTCCAGGCCCATCCAGAGTGAGCGGGTCGGTTCCAGCATCCAGCTGGCCAGCAGGGCCAGGCCAAACAGGTTGGCGCTTATGAGTATGTATGGCCGCCATTGGCCGGGTGCGCGAGGGGATGACATCTATTCTACTCTTTCTAAAGTTCCCGCAATGGTTGCGCCATCGGCGCAAATGGATTCCAGTCTCACCGTTGCTATCTTGTTATCCAGGGTGGTATCGGGGGTGTATGGTACCGCAACCCGCAGGAAATTGGGTGTATATCCGCCCCATACCTGCTGGGTTCCGTCCGGATGCTGTTCCAGGCCTTCAATCAGGACCTGGTGGCTTTGCCCCAGGTTTTGTTGCAGCACAGATTTCTTCATGCGCATGCCCAGGTCATGCAGTTCCTGGCTACGCTGGCGCATGACCTCGCGTGGGGTACGTTCCGGCATCTCGGCGGCCAGGGTCCCGGTGCGGGGCGAGAAGGCGAAGATGTGCAGGTGGCCAAAGCCGGTCTGTTCGATAAACTCCAGGGATTCGCGCCACTCCGCTTCACCCTCTCCGGGAAAGCCTACGATCACATCGGTGGTGATATTGAAGTTGGGTATGGCGCTGCGTGCCGCAGTTACCAGACGGGCGAATTCGTCTTTTTTGCAGCGTCTGGCCATGCGTCGCAGGATCTTATCCGATCCGCTTTGCAGGGGTAGGTGCAGGTGGGGCAGAAAGCGCGGATTCTCGAACAGGGACCAGAATTCATCCGGCAGGTCCCAGGGTTCCACCGCACCCAGGCGCAGCCTGGGGATGTTGGTCTGTTCCAGCACGGACTGGATCAGTTCGGTCAGGCTGCTGTTAATATCGCCGCCGTAGCCGCCGATATGCACCCCGGTCAACACCATCTCCTGAATGCCTTCGCTGTGGAGCTGGTTTATCTCCGCAACTACTTCGGGAATGGGGCGGCTGCGTTCCTCACCGCGGGCCTGAGTGACGATGCAGAAGGTGCAGTTATAACGGCAGCCGTCTTGAACCTTGATGAAGGCGCGCTGGCGGCCACGGGCCAGTAGGTGGTTGGTTCCTGGTTCGGTGGCCGCTTGTGGCATGCTCTTGAGATCCAGTTCCTGGCTGACTATTTCTACCAGGCGATCCTTCTCCTGGTTGATTATTACCATATCTATCCCCATCTCCCGGGCTATGGCCTCTTGTTCCAGAGACGCATAACAACCGCTTACCACTAGCTTGGCGTTGGGGTTCTTATTGTGGACCCGGTGGATGAGTTTGCGGGATTTGCGTACCGCCTCGGCGGTTACGGCGCAGCTGTTTACCACCACCAAATCTGCCTGTCCCAACTCTTGGGTGAGCTGGTGGCCATGGCCCTGAAAGCCGCGGGACCAGGTCTCGATCTCGGCCTCGTTGAGGCGGCAGCCGAGGGTTTGTAGGTAGATGCGCATGGATATGGTTTGTAACAACAGATGCAAAACAAATGGGCCGGATTGGCTGGGGATTGTACCTGTTCTTGCAGCCGGAGGGGAACGAATATGTAGGAATCTACGTAACAGTGGCGTTTTGCCTTTTATTTGTTCATGTTAACTGTGGCATAATACGCCGCTTCAATAACTGGGAATCAGGTTAAATAATTATGAGTTTCTTTATTTCTGATGCTATGGCAGAAGCGGCGCCGGCCGCTGCTACTGGTGCTGATCTGGGTGCACTGATGCTGCCGCTTGCTGTTTTGGTTATCTTCTACTTCATTATGATTCGTCCCCAGGTTAAACGCCAAAAGGAACAGAAGAAGATGGTCGAGGCCCTGGCCAAGGGCGATGAGGTCCAGACCGAGGGTGGCATAATGGGAAAGATCGCCAAGATTGGCGATAACTTCATACTGCTGGAGGTGGCTGAAGGAGTGGAGATCAAGATCCGCCGGGCCTCAGTAGCCGCGGTGATGCCCAAGGGTACGCTGAAGGAACTATAAACCCATTTATAACGGAGTGCCCGGGCAGGTATCCTGGCCGGGCCAAGTTCTAACCTCCAGTTTCAGAAGAGCAACGATGAATCGATATCCCTTATGGAAGAATATCCTGATTGTGGCGCTGGTCCTTATCGGACTGTTTTTTGCCTTGCCCAACGCCTTTGATCAGGACCCGTCGATTGAAATAACCGGTACCAGACGCGCCAATGTTGATAGCGGTACCGAGTCCAGGGTTCAGCAGATCATAGAGTCTGCGGCTATCGTCTCCAAGGCGATAGAGCTAAAGGACAGTAAGTTGTTGATTAGATTCAACGACTCGGAGTCACAACTCAAGGCCCATGCCAAGCTGTCGGACACCCTGGGTCCTGACTATGTTACTGCCCTGACCTTGTTGCCGGATTTGCCGGTCTGGCTGGAGTCATTCGGGGCCAAGCCGATGAATCTGGGTCTGGATCTGCGGGGTGGTATCCACGTGTTGATCGACGTGGATATTGATGCCGCGGTGAAACAGGCCCTGGAGCGCTATCAGGACGACATTCGTACCCTAATGCGTGAGAATAAGCTGCGTTATGTGACCGTGACCCTGAATTCTGATTCGGTCATGGTCAAGTTCCGCGATGCCGAGCTTAGGGATAAGGCGTTGAAGGTGATCGACGATCAATTCCGGAACCTTGATAACGAGGCGGTGGATGCCGATGGCGCCTTCTTCGTCAAGGCGACCATGGGTATTTCCGAACAGAAAGAGGCCCGCAAATTTGCCCTGCAACAGAATATAACCACACTGCGTAACCGCGTGAACGCCCTGGGTATCGCCGAGCCGATTATCCAGCAACAGGGTGAGCGCAGGATTGTGGTGCAGCTGCCGGGTGCGCAAGACCCGAGTAAACTGAAGAATATCCTGGGGGCCACGGCCACCCTGGAATACCGCCTGGAGGATACCGAGGGTAACCTGCAGGATGCCTTGGCTGGTAAGGTCCCGGTTGGTTCCAAACTCTATCGCACTAGAGACGGTCGACCGATACTGCTCAAGAAGCGGGTGATAGTGACCGGTAATCAGATTGCCGACGCCAGATCCGGTTTCGATCAGCAGTCCGGATCTCCGGCAGTTGTGGTGCAACTGGATGGGGCCGGTGGCCGTAGAATGCGTGATGTCACCACTGAGAACGTGGGCAAGCCCATGGCAGTGGTGTTTATTGAGACCAGGACCGAGACCAAAGAGGTTGATGGCAAGATGGTCAAGCGCAGGGTGAATGTGGAAGAGGTGATTAACGTCGCCACAATCAGAGAGGCCTTCGGCCGCCGTTTTCAGACTACCGGTCTGGATAGCACCGCTGAGGCCCACGACCTGGCGTTGCTATTGCGGGCTGGCGCCCTGGCTGCGCCGATCGAGATCGTGGAAGAGCGCACCATCGGCCCCAGCCTGGGCCAGGATAATATCGACAAGGGTTTTCTGTCGGTAATGATCGGTATGGCCGTGGTGGTGGTGTTCATGGCGCTCTATTACCGGGTGTTCGGCCTGGTTGCCGATCTGGCTCTGGTAATGAATCTGGTTTTTATTGTGGCGATTCTATCGTTGTTACAGGCGACTCTGACCCTGCCGGGTATTGCCGGTATCGTACTCACGGTGGGTATGGCGGTGGACGCAAACGTGCTGATCTTTGAGCGTATACGGGAAGAGCTCGGTGTGGGTAGTACACCTCAGGCCAGTATCCAGGCAGGTTATGCCAAGGCGCTGTCTACTATCGTGGATGCCAATATCACTACCCTGATTGCGGCGGTGGTTCTGTTCAGTTTCGGCACAGGCCCCATCAAAGGTTTTGCCGTGACCCTGTTCGTCGGCATCCTGACCTCCATGTTTACCGCTATTATAGGCACCAGGTCAGTGATCAATCTGATCTATGGCGGCAGGCGCGTGCAGAAGTTGTCGATCTGATTCCGAGGATGAATCAGTATGTACGCCATATTTGACAAGAACTGATCGGAACGGAACGTTTATGCAGATCTTTAAATTCGATTCGAATATTGATTTCATGGGTAAGCGCAAGCTGGCGTTTGTCTTTTCCACTACGCTTATCCTGATCTCCATCTTCTCCTTTGTTACCCGCGGCATGAATCTGGGTATAGATTTTACCGGTGGCACCTTGGTTGAGGTTGGTTATCAGAGTGCAGCGGAGCTGCAGCAGGTACGGCAGAGACTGGCCGATAGCGGCTTTACGGATGCCACAGCGCAACACTTCGGTTCTTCCAGCGATGTGTTGGTGCGACTTGCCCCCAGGGAGGGGGTGAGTAGTGCAGATTTGAGTAATAAGGCGTTTGCCGCCATCAAAGATGTGGCGGAGCAGGCCGAGTTACGCCGGGTAGAGTTTGTTGGTCCCCAGGTTGGTGATGAACTGGCCGAGGATGGCGGTCTGGCCATGCTCTATGCCATTATCGGTATCCTGATCTACGTGGCATTGCGGTTTGAATATCGCTTCTCTCTGGGTTCGGTGATCGCGTTGATCCATGACGTGCTGATAACCGTCGGGGTGTTCTCTTTGTTCCAGGTTGAGTTTGATTTGCCGGTACTGGCCGCAGTCCTGGCGGTTATCGGCTACTCTTTGAACGACACCATTGTAGTGTATGACCGCATCCGTGAGAATTTCCGCAGGCTGCGCAAGGGTACCCCGGAAGAGATTACCAATATCTCTCTCAACCAGACCCTGTCCAGGACCATAATGACCTCTATGACCACCCTGTTCGTGTTAATTGCGTTGTTTGTGTTTGGTGGGGATATTATCCACGGATTCGCCTTTGCCCTAATTGTCGGCATAGTTGTAGGTACATATTCATCCATATATGTCGCCAGTTCCGCGGTTCTTGCCCTGGGGATCAGCAAGGCGGATCTCATGGTGGTAAAGAAAGAGGGTGCTGATATCGACGGCAGGCCCTGATTGGCTGGGTCGACATAATTGTTAGAATAGACGGCTGGCTATATGTATAATGGCCAGCTGGTTTTTATTAGTCCATGCGAAAGTGGCGGAATTGGTAGACGCGCTGGATTTAGGTTCCAGTGGGGTAGCCCGTGAGAGTTCGAGTCTCTCCTTTCGCACCATATTTTACCCGGCAGGCCATATTGCTTGGTCGTCGCAAATTTTGTCATTATTGAAAAGATAGGAGGGGCAACAGGTTTGCCCGGATGCTACTCATGCAAGTTTCAGTCGAATCAAAAGAAGGTCTTGAGCGTCATATGACCGTTGTGTTGCCTGCCGAGCGGGTGAGTCAAGAGGTGGAAAAACGGTTTAAGACTATTGCCAAAAGCGCCAAGGTTGACGGGTTTCGTCCCGGCAAGGTTCCGCTTTCAGTTATTCGTAAGCGCTATAGTGAGCAGGTGCTGGCGGAGGTGCATGGGGAGTTGATCCGCTCTAGCTATTTTGAGGCCCTGTCCCAGGAGAAGTTGCACCCGGCAAGTGACCCGTACATTGAACCGGTGGAGAAGGATCCGAAGGAGGGCTTTGCCTATACCGCGATCTTTGAGGTTATGCCGGAAATCGCATTGGGTGATCTGAGTTCGGTCTCCGTTAAGCGTCCGGTAGCAGAGGTGACCGACGCGGATGTGGACAATATGGTGGAAAAGCTGCGTAAGCAGCGTACCACCTGGAATGATGTTGAGCGCAAGTCACAGGATGGAGATCAGCTGACCATCAACTTTAAGGGCTTTATTGATGGCGAGGCATTTGCCGGAGGCTCTGCCGATGGCGTGCCGCTGGTACTTGGTTCCAACTCCATGATCGCAGGGTTTGAGGATGGTCTGGTGGGGGCGGCTGCCGGAGACAACCGGACACTGAATGTGACCTTCCCTGAAGATTACCAAGCAAATGATCTGGCCGGTAAGGCTGCGGTGTTTGAGGTTGAGGTAACCAAGGTCGCGGAACCGGTACTTCCTGAGCTGGATGAAGAGTTTGTAAAGGCCTTCGGTGTGGAAGACGGCCAGGTAGAGACCTTCATGTCAGAGATCAGGGGTAACATGGAAAGGGAGCTGGACGACAAGATCAGCGCCATGGTCAAGGAGAGGGCGATGAATGCCCTGCTTGAGGCCAATGACATAACCATCCCCATGGCCATGATCAAGCAAGAGGCCAAGACCCTGAAGGACCAGACCATACAGAATATGCAGCAGTATGGACAGAAATCTGCGGTGGACCTGCCGGTGGATCTGTTTGAAGATCAGGCCAAGCGCCGGGTCTCTCTCGGTCTGATTGTGGCCGAGGTGATTAAGGCAAATGAGATAAAACTGGATGCTGAGCGGGTTAAGGATAAGATCGAAAAGTTTGCCAAGACTTATGACAAGCCACAAGAGGTTATCGACTTCTACAATTCGAACAACGAGCAGATGTCGTTGGTTCAGAATATAGTTCTGGAAGAGCAGGTGGCGGATTGGGTTATGGAGCAGGTCAAGGTTGAGGATGTGAAGTCCAGCTTTGAAGAGATTACGACCCCTGCCCAGCAGGGGTAATGGCTATACTTTATATAGACTAAAGGATTCTTTCAGATGACCGATAAAGCTGATATGGGTGCGTTGGATGCGACTAATTTGGGTTTGATCCCAATGGTGGTGGAACAGACCGCTCGCGGTGAGCGCTCCTACGATATCTACTCCCGTCTCCTGAAAGAACGGGTGGTTTTCATTGTGGGGCCGGTTGAGGACCACATGGCGAACCTGATCGTGGCCCAGCTTTTGTTCCTGGAGTCTGAGAATCCTGACAAGGATATCAATGTCTATATCAACTCTCCCGGGGGCTCGGTTAGTGCCGGTCTGGCCATTTACGACACCATGCAGTTTATCAAACCCAACATCAGCACCACCTGTATCGGACAGGCGGCAAGCATGGGTGCGCTGCTGCTGGCCGGGGGCGCAAAGGGCAAGAGGTATTGCCTGCCTAACTCCAGGATGATGATTCATCAGCCTTTGGGTGGCTTCCAGGGTCAGGCCTCGGATATCGCTATCCATGCCAAAGAGATCCTGCTGCTACGGGATCGCCTGAACAAGATTATGGCGTTCCACACGGGACAGGAGATCGAGGCTATAGAGAGGGATACAGAGCGGGATAATTTTATGAGCGCGGACGAGGCGGTGGAGTATGGTCTGGTTGATCAGGTACTCTCTGAGCGCAGCGTTAATAAAACCTAATTGAGATGCATACAAATTACTGCACTGAAAATGTGTTATATTTCAGTATGATATAGCAAGGTCTTGCACTGAATCTGCAAATGTATATTATTGGGTAAGACAGCTTTATTGAGAAGTGATCTGTAAGGGGTTTGTATGAGTGATGACAAAAAGGGCTCTGGTGACGACGGAAAGTTACTCTATTGCTCTTTCTGCGGTAAGAGCCAACATGAAGTCCGTAAACTTATTGCCGGGCCATCTGTGTTCGTGTGTGACGAGTGCGTTGAACTCTGCAACGACATCATTCGCGAGGAGATGCATGAACACAAGGACGAGTCATCCAGCAGCCTTCCTAAACCCAAAGAGATATACGAACTCCTGGATCAGTATGTCATAGGCCAGGCCGTGGCCAAGAAGGTCCTCTCTGTAGCCGTTTATAACCACTACAAGAGACTTGAAACTGGTGGCGACAAGGATGAGGTTGAAATCGCCAAGAGTAATGTCCTGTTGATTGGTCCCACCGGTTCTGGCAAGACCCTTCTCGCCGAGACCCTGGCGCGCATGCTGGAGGTCCCTTTCACTATTGCCGATGCTACCACCCTGACCGAGGCCGGTTATGTGGGCGAGGATGTGGAGAACATCATCCAGAAGCTGCTGCAGAAGTGCGACTATGACGTGGAAAAGGCGCAACAGGGCATTGTATATATCGACGAAATTGACAAGATTTCCCGTAAATCGGATAACCCCTCCATAACCCGCGATGTTTCAGGCGAGGGGGTACAACAGGCCCTGCTGAAGCTGATCGAAGGAACCATAGCCTCCGTGCCACCTCAGGGTGGGCGCAAGCATCCACAGCAGGAGTTTCTGCAAGTGGATACATCCAAGATACTCTTTATTGTAGGTGGGGCCTTCGCCGGCCTGGACCGTGTGATTCGCAACCGGTCTGAAAAGGGCGGCATCGGTTTCTCTGCCGAGGTACATAGCAAGAACGATTCCCGTAAGATCGGTGAGATCCTGAATGATGTGGAGCCGGAAGACCTTATCAAATATGGTCTGATCCCGGAGTTTGTTGGGCGCTTGCCTGTGGTTGCCACTCTGGAAGAGTTGGATGAGGAAGCGCTGATCCAGATCCTGACTGTGCCAAAGAATGCCCTAACCAAACAGTATGCCCGTCTGTTCGAGATGGAAGATTGCGAACTGGAATTTCGTGAAAGCGCACTACGTTCTATAGCCCGCAAGGCCATGGAGAGAAAGACCGGCGCCCGGGGTTTGCGCACCATAATGGAGAAGGTGCTGTTGGATACAATGTATGATTTGCCATCAATGGATGGTGTAAGCAAGGTTGTTATTGACGAATCTGTTATTGAGGGTGAGAACGATCCGTATATCATCTTCGATGGTGGTGATAACAAACAGCTGGCCGCATCCGATTAGGTGTAATCGGGGGAAAAGTGTTCTCTGCACTTGAAAACCTCCAAATCTGCCCATACGCTTAAGTCTGTACTGCTACCATCAATATCCCGCTGATGTGCGGGGGCGGCCGGAACTAAATTCCCCCTGAAAGTTGTAATAGCCAGGCAAGCGGAACTATAACCAGTCGGAAATATCATTTCCGGATAGCATATTGCTGAGGATAACCATTATGGGTCAAGAAGATCAAAGCGGCATGGAAACTGTAGATGTTGTAACCGTTGTGCCGGTGCTGCCGTTGCGGGATGTGGTTGTTTACCCGCATATGGTGATCCCTCTGTTTGTTGGGAGAGATAAATCCATTAAGGCATTAGATGCAGCGATGGATGCCAACAAAAAAATATTGTTAGTGGCGCAAAAGAGTGCGGAAACTGACGATCCCACCATAGACGATATCCATACAGTCGGTACCCTGGCGAATATTCTGCAATTGCTGAAGCTGCCTGATGGCACAGTGAAGGTGCTGGTTGAGGGTGAGAAGAGGGTGCGCATGACGTACCTGCCTTCGCAAGAAGGATATTTTATTGCGGAGTACACCCTTCTGCAGGATGAGACCCTATTGCCGGAGAGGGAGATGGAGGTGCTGATGCGCTCATCCTTCGACCTGTTTGATCAATATGTAAAACTAAATAAAAAAGTACCACCTGAGGTGCTTACCTCTCTCTCCAATATTGATGAACCAAGCCGTATGGCCGATACCATGGCGGCACATATGTCATTAAGGCTGGAAGAGAAGCAGATGGTGCTGGAGATGTTCGATGTGCAGCAGCGTCTGGAGCATCTCATGACCCTGATGGAGGCGGAGAGCGATCTGCTGCAGATGGAGAAGAAGATTCGCGGCCGGGTCAAAAAGCAGATGGAAAAGAACCAGCGCGAGTACTATCTGAATGAGCAGATGAAGGCGATCCAGAAAGAGCTGGGTGACATGGATGATGTGCCGAACGAGATAGAGGATCTGCAAAACCGGATCGAAAAATCCGGGATGAGCAAGGAGGCCAAGACCAAGGCGCAGGCAGAATTGAATAAACTAAAGCTGATGTCACCCATGTCGGCCGAGGCAACGGTAGTAAGAAACTATATAGATACTCTGGTAAGCGTTCCTTGGAAGAAGATGACCAAGGTGCGTAACGACCTCAAGGTTGCGGAAGATGTTCTGGAAGAGGATCACTACGGTCTGGAAAAGGTCAAGGAGCGTATCACCGAATACTTGGCGGTGCAGCAACGGGTGCGTAAGCTCAAGGGTCCTATTCTCTGTTTGGTAGGTCCTCCAGGTGTTGGAAAGACCTCTGTGGGGCAATCTATTTCCCGCGCTACCAATCGTAAATTTGTGCGCATGTCTCTGGGCGGGGTACGGGACGAGGCCGAGATAAGAGGGCATCGTCGCACCTATATTGGCGCCATGCCTGGTAAGATCATCCAGAACCTGTCCAAGATAAAGACGCGCAACCCGCTGTTTTTATTAGATGAGATAGACAAGATGGCCATGGATTTCCGTGGTGACCCAGCCTCGGCGTTGTTGGAGGTATTGGACCCGGAACAGAATAATACCTTTGTGGATCATTATCTGGAGGTTGATTTTGATCTCTCTGAGGTGATGTTCGTAGCGACAGCAAACACCCTTAATATCCCAGCGCCCCTACTGGATCGTATGGAGGTAATCCATCTCTCTGGCTACACCGAAGATGAAAAGGTGAACATTGCCAAGCGCTATCTGGTGCCGAAACAGATGGAGCATCATGGTCTGAAAGAACATGAACTGGAGATCAAGGATAGCGTCATCATAGAGATCATACGTTATTACACCAGAGAGGCTGGGGTGCGTAACCTGGAACGGGAGATATCCAAGATCTGCCGTAAGGTGGTCAAAGATATCCAGCTGAAGGATATTGATAAGAAGATCACCGTTTCACCCAAGGGTCTTGATAAATATTTAGGTGTTAAGAAATTCAGGCACGGCCTGGCCGACGAGAATGACCGGGTTGGACAGGTAACTGGTCTGGCTTGGACCGAAGTCGGAGGTGAACTCCTGACCATTGAAGCGGCGCTGATGCCTGGTAAAGGCGTGCTAAGCCACACCGGCCAACTCGGCGATGTGATGCAGGAATCAATTCAGGCCGCCATGACCGTGGTACGCAGCCGCGCCGATATGTTTGGCTTGAACGAAGATTTTTACCAGAAAAATGATGTACATATCCACGTGCCAGAGGGCGCGACACCAAAAGATGGTCCCAGTGCTGGCATAGGAATGTGTACCTGCCTAGTGTCGGCGCTGACCGGGATTCCGGTGCGGGCAGATGTAGCTATGACCGGGGAGATAACATTGCGGGGTGAAGTGTTGCCCATAGGTGGATTGAAAGAGAAACTGCTGGCGGCCCATCGTGGTGGCATCAAGACCGTGATCATACCCCACGAGAATGAGCGTGATTTGGTGGATATACCGAAGAATATAAAACAGAATCTTGAGATAAAGCCGGTGCGTTGGATTGACGAGGTCCTGGCAATTGCACTGATTAGCATGCCGGCACCAAAAACTGTCCCGGGTAAAAAAGAGGAGATAGAGAATAAGGCCAAGGGTTCTGGTGTGTCTGAGGAAGAAGCTTCAGGCAATGACTTGACGCATCACTAACAATGGTTGTTCAAACGGTATAGAATTACGCCGTTACTACGAATTGTTTTGTTGGGTTGTTGGAAACTGTGATCCTTGCCACAGAGCAGTAGTGATTGTTTTGAAATAATTGATTTGCCGGTTCGTAGGCATCATCGTTCCATAAAACTACAATGATGTTGATCCAATGCAGATAAAAACACGGTTTTATCCGTTATCGCGCTTGACAGTTGTTTCAGCCGCTTGGTATAAATTGACCCCGTTTTCGCGCATTATGAACCACCGATAACAGACATTTTTACCACACCCTAACTAGGTGTGAATTCAATTTTCTAAGGGAGAAAAAATTCCATGAACAAGACCGATTTAATCGACGCAATTGCGGAATCTGCTGACATTTCGAAAGCGGCTGCTGGCCGGGCACTGGATGGTTTCGTAGATGCCGTAACCGCTGCCCTCAAAAAGGGCGATCAGGTTTCGCTGGTCGGTTTTGGTTCCTTCTCAGTACGTGAGCGTGCCGCCCGTACCGGACGCAACCCGCAGACAGGCGCTACCATCAAGATCAAGGCATCAAAAACTCCTGCATTTAAAGCTGGTAAAGCCCTTAAGGATGCCGTAAACTAGCGCGCTTTCTCAGGGTGCTTAGCTCAGCTGGGAGAGCATCGCCCTTACAAGGCGAGGGTCGCAGGTTCGATCCCTGCAGCACCCACCAAGGATTAGGAGTGGTAGTTCAGATGGTTAGAATACCGGCCTGTCACGCCGGGGGTCGCGGGTTCGAGCCCCGTCCACTCCGCCAATACTTGAAGATAGACGGGGCATCCTACAGGATGCCCCGTTTTTCTTTTGCCCATAAAGAAACCGGTAACTGATTTCGGGATAATCCTTATGCTTCAGTCAATAAGAGAAAAAGCCCAGGGTTGGTTCGCTTGGCTCATCGTAATAATGATAAGCGTTCCATTCGCTCTCTGGGGTATACAGTCATACATTGGCGGCGGTTCTGCTTCCATCAAGGCGTCCGTCAATGATCGTGAGATTAGCGAGCAGGAATTCGAGAACGATTATCATAAATTCCGCGCACAACTTCGCCAGAACATGGGGAGCGCATATCGCCCAGATCTATTGGACGAGAAACTGTTAAGGAAAGAATTGCTGGCGTCTGTAATCAAGAGTGAACTTATCTATCAACAGGCCATGCAGCTTGGCATGCGTACCAGTGACGAGATATTGCGTGAGATCATCAAGACCACCCCGGTCTTCCAGGTAGGCGGGATCTTCAACAATGACGCCTATGAGAACGTCGCCCGCAGCATGGGACTCACCACCGAAGGTCTGGAGTCGCAGCTGCGGCAACAGTTGGTGTCTGAACAGCTGACTAGGGCCATATCCGGATCTGAGATTGTCACCCAGAAGGAATTCGATGAATTACTGCGTCTGAAGGATCAGCGCCGCAAGTTGATCTATATGACCATACCGGCTGCAAACCATCTTGCGGCGGTGGAGGTAACTCCGGAGCAGATAGAGGAATATTACAACGCCAATAAGCAAACTTTAATGTCTCCGGAACGGGTCAAGTTGGAATATTTAGATCTGGATATCGGTAACATCGCCAAGACTGTACAGGTGGGGGACGAGGAACTGCGCGCCTACTACGAACAGAACAAGGATAATTATGTGGTTCCTGAAGAACGTCGCGCCAGTCATATCCTGATAGCTGTGGATGGTTCTGCAGAAGCAGACGCTAAGGCCCTGGCAGCAGCGGAAGCGGCACTGCAGAGGATTAGATCCGGTGAGAAATTTGCCAGCGTGGCGAAGGCGGTATCGCAGGATCCAGGATCAGCATCTGCTGGCGGTGACCTTGGTTTCTTCGGCAAAGGCATAATGACGCCGGAATTTGAAAAGGCCGTGTTTGGGTTAGAGAAGGGCGCCATAAGCGATTTGGTAAAGACCCAGTTTGGCTATCACATCATCAAGCTTACCGATATAAAACCGAAACACGGCAGGGGCTTTGAAGAGGTCAAAGGGGAGCTGGCCGAGGCCTATCGCAAGGAAGAGGCTGAGCGCCTGTTTAGCGAATATGCAAACAAGCTGGACAATATGGCCTTTGAAGATCCGGATAGCCTGGAGCCGGCGGCAGACGCCTTGGGTCTGAAGGTTCAGAAAAGTGACTGGATCGGCAGGAATGGTGGCGCAGGTGTGTTGGGCAACGGTAGCGTTATTACCGCTGCATTCAGCGAGGATGTCTTGGTGGAACACCATAACAGCGAGGTGTTGGAACTTGGGCAGGAACATGTGCTGGTGCTGCGTGTGGCAGAGCATGAAGAGCCACAGATCAGACCACTGGAGCAGGTACGTTCTGAGATAGAGACTATCCTCAAACAGCGTGCGGCGTCCAAGTTGGCAGAGCAGGAGGGCAAGGAGATCATTGCCGAGCTGAAACAAGGCGGGTCCTTAGATAAGGTGGCGTCCGTACATAAGGTAAAGCTCAATCCTGAAGTTGAGGTGGCGCGTGATTCCAAGAAGCTGCCAGATGAGGTCCTAGAGACCCTGTTTAAGATGCCAAGGCCGGAAGGCGCAGGCCAGGTCTATGGAGAAGTGGCGCTGGCGGATGGCGATTATACCGTGCTTGCCTTGCAGCAGGTTATAGATGGTTCAGGAGAGGGGTTGACAGATGATGACAAGTCCAAGCTTCAAGCATCTATGGAACGTATCATTGGCGAGAGTAGCTTCGATCACTTGGTCGAGAACATGCGTGACCGCTCAGACGTGGTGATTACGGAAGAGAAAGAATAGGGTTACGTAGCTCAGGAAAACAAAAAGGGCGGGTGCTTACGCATCCGCCCTTTCGCGTTTCATGTAAGGAGCCCAGTCCCCTGGGCGAAATATTAGCTCTTCATCATGCCTACGATATGGTAACCGGAGTCCACATACAGCACGTCCCCGGTAATGCCGGACGCAAGATCCGAACATAGGAAGGCCGCGGCGTTGCCCACCTCGTCGATGGTTACATTGCGACGCAGGGGTACGGTTTTCTCCGCTTCGCTCAGCATACTCTTGAAGCCGCTGATGCCTGATGCAGCCAGGGTACGGATGGGTCCGGCTGAGATGGCGTTGACCCGGATGCCCTCCGGTCCCATGGAGTCCGCAAGATAGCGCACATTGGCCTCCAGGCTGGCCTTGGCCACCCCCATGACGTTGTAGTTGGGGATGGTGCGCACAGCGCCCAGATAACTCAGGGTAATGAGGGAGCCGTTACGACCTTGCATCATGCCGCGACCGGCCTTAGCCAGGGCGGCGAAGCTGTAGGAGCTGATATCGTGTGCGATGGCGAAGCCCTCTCTGGTCACGGATTCGATATATGTCCCCTCCAATTCCTCACGCGGGGCGTAACCGATGGCGTGAACTATGCCGTCCAGACCGTCCCATACCTTGGCCAGTTCGGTGAATACCTCTTCGATTTGCTCATCGCTGGCTACATCCAGCGGCAGGGTTATGTTTGAGTCACACTCGGCAGCAAAATCTTCCACCCGACCTTTCAGCTTATCGTTCTGATAGGTGAAGGCGAGCTGCGCGCCCTCGCGGTGCATGGCCTTTGCTATGCCCCAGGCGATTGATCGGTTACTGGCTACGCCAGTGATGAGGATACGTTTATCTTGTAAGAAGCCCATAGGAATGCCTTAATACCTCAAGTCTGGTTTTTACTGACATCTGTGTTACAGAATGCGATGATTTAATACTTCTAAAGTTGGTACAGTACCGGAAAATAGCACATTGGAAAAGAACTCTAAGATGATGAGGCCGCTAAATAACAGATATGGATTGTGGTTTATTTGCCTGGCCTTGCCGTTCTTTCTGGGTTCATGCGATCAGACCGTATTGAACAGCCCTTATTCCAGCACCGAATCCGGGCAGAACGTCATCTACAGCTCATTTGATGAGCGCCCCAAACATCTGGATCCGGCCCGTTCCTACGTCTCCAACGAATCCGAAATCATCGGCCAGATCTATGAGCCACTGCTGCAGTACCACTATTTAAAGCGTCCGTACCAACTAATACCGCTGTTGGCGGAACAGGTGCCGGTTCCGCGTTATCTGGATTCATCTGGAGCGCCGCTCCTGGATGATGCCGCCGAGAAAGATATCGCCATGAGCGAGTACCTGATAACGCTCAAACAGGGGGTGAGATATCAACCCCATCCGGCCTTTGCCCAGGATAAGAGCGGTGCCTATCTCTACCATAATATGAGCGCGGATGAGATCGCCGCCGCTAACACCCTGGCGGACTTTCCCCAGACCGGCAGCCGGGAGATGACGGCGGAGGACTATATCTATCAGATCAAGCGTCTGGCAAATCCACGGATGCACTCACCGATCGCCGGGGTCATCGGGCAGTACATAATCGGGTTCAATGAGTTTGGCCAAGCAGTCGAGGCGGCCAGCGCCAAACTGCAGAAAGAAACTGGGCAAGAGCGACCTTATGTGGACTTGCGTGAGATAAAGCTGGAGGGGGTGGAACAGACCGGTCGCTATAGTTTTAAGATTCGCGTCAAAGGAAGATATCCGCAATTGGTCTACTGGATGGCCATGCCGTTTTTTTCTCCCATGCCCTGGGAGGCGGACAGGTTCTATTCTCAGGCCGGGATGGATAAGCGCAACATCAATCTCAACTGGTATCCGGTGGGGACCGGTCCATTCATGCTGGTAGAAAACAACCCGAACCTGCGCATGGTGTTGCAGCGTAACCCCAATTTTCATGGGGAGCTATATCCGTCGGATGGAAATGATGGCGATGCCAAGAATGGCCTGCTTCGGGATGCCGGTAAACCGCTTCCGTTGATAGACAAGGCCGTATTCAGTCTGGAGAAGGAGGGTATACCATATTGGAACAAGTTCCTACAGGGTTACTATGATGTATCCGGCATCTCATCCGACAGCTTTGACCAGGCGGTCCAGTTTTCACCTCAGGGCGAGGTGGGACTCACCGACGCCATGCAGAAGAAGGGTATAAAACTGCTGACAGCGGTTACCGCCACAAGTTGGTATCTGAGTTTTAACATGGAAGATCCAGTGGTTGGTGGTTACTCTGAACAAGCCAGATTGCTACGTCGAGCCATCTCCATAGCGGTGGATTTTGAAGAGTTTGTGTCAATTTTTGCCAACGGCAGGGGGGTCTCTGCACAGGGGGCAATTCCCCCTGGTATTTTTGGGTTTCGCTCAGGTGAGGAAGGTATAAATCGCTACGTTTATGATGTGGTTGATGGGAAGCCGAAAAGAAAGTCTATAGAGGTCGCCAAAGAGCTGTTGCGCAAGGCGGGATACCCGAATGGACGGGATGCCAAAACTGGAAAACCGTTGACTCTGTACTATGATTCAGCCGCTGCTGGTCCGGATGGTAAGGCAAGACTTAACTGGATGCGCAAACAGTTTGCAAAGCTGGCAATTCAATTGGATGTTCGCGCCACTGACTTTAATCGACTGCAGGAAAAGATTGGTAAGGGTAAGGCGCAGATCTATCTACAGGGATGGAATGCTGATTATCCTGATCCTGAAAATTTCTTATTCCTGCTGTACGGGCCTAATGGCAGGGTTAACTATGGTGGAGCAAACGGTTCTAATTACAGTAATCCTGAGTTCGATAAACTGTTTGATCGAATGAAGAACATGACCAATGGGCCAGAGCGCCAAAAGATTATCGATGAGATGACAGAGATTCTGCGCCGGGATGCCCCCTGGGCTTGGGGTTTTCATCCCAAGGCCTTCTCCCTGTTCCACTCCTGGTACAGCAATGTAAAGCCCAATCTGATGGCCAACAATACCCTCAAATACAAACGGGTCGATCCCAAACTGCGCGCTAGGTTGCAGCAGGAGTGGAATAAGCCAATTTTCTGGCCGGTATGGGGCATGCTGTTGCTTCTAATCATGTCCGCCATACCAGCAATAATTGTCTATCGTCGCCACGAGAGGAGTGCTGTCAAATGATGGCGTATATCATTCGTCGTATCCTCTATGCCATTCCTATTCTCATAGGGGTAAACATCATTACCTTCATGCTGTTTTTCGTGGTGAACAGTCCGGACGATATGGCGCGCATGCACCTGGGGGTGAAACATGTGACGCCGGAGGCGATCGAGAGTTGGAAGGAGGATATGGGATACAATTTGCCACTTCTGTATAACTCCGATGCGGCGGGCACGGATAAGATTGCCGACACCATCTTCTTCCAGAAATCGCTAAAGCTGTTCAAGTTTGATTTCGGTTCATCAGACAGCGGTCGGGATATAGGCTACGACATCTCGCAACGCATGTGGCCCAGCCTGGCGATTGCCTTGCCGGTGTTATTGGTAGGATTATTGGTGAACATCAGCTATGCGCTGTTAATCGCCTTTTTCCGCGCCACCTATATCGACTACTGGAGCGTGGTGTTGTGCGTGGTCCTGATGTCCATATCCGGTCTGTTCTATATCATCGGCGGTCAATATCTGGTGAGCAAGCTGCTGCATCTGGTGCCCATATCCGGATATGCCACGGGACTGGGTGCAGTGAAGTTCCTGATTCTGCCGGTGATTATCGGCGTGATCAGCGGTATCGGTTCCGGTACCCGCTGGTATCGCACCCTGTTCCTGGAAGAGATCGGCAAGGACTATGTGCGTACCGCCCGTGCCAAGGGGTTGTCGGAGGGCGTCGTACTGTTCCGCCATGTACTGAAGAACGCCATGATCCCGATCCTGACCGGCGTGGTGGTGGTATTGCCGCTGCTGTTTATGGGAAGCCTGATCACCGAATCCTTCTTCGGCATCCCCGGGCTTGGTAGCTACACCATCGACGCCATCAACATGCAGGACTTCGCCATCGTGCGTTCCATGGTGTTTCTCGGGTCAGTGCTTTATATCTTGGGATTGCTTCTTACCGATATCTCCTATACCTTGGTCGACCCCAGAGTAAGACTTAGCTGAAGGTTAAAGGTAAACAGACATGAATAGATTTATTGACCTGGTCAAGGACACCCTACTGAAGGACGTCAAAGAGATCATGCCCTGGGATCTGGAAGAGCGCCTGCAGGAGAATCCGGACCTGCTCATCCTCGACGTGCGTGAGACCCATGAGTTCAATACCATGCATATCCCGGGATCGCTCTCAGTTCCACGCGGGATACTCGAATCAGCATGTGACTGGGAATACGACGAGACCGAACCGGAGCTGGTGCAATCCAGAGATCGAGAGATTGTGGTGGTGTGCCGCTCCGGCCATAGAAGCCTTCTGGCGGTTTACTCCATGCATATTCTGGGGTTCAAGAACGTGGTATCCCTCAAGACCGGGGTACGTGGGTGGAAGGACTACGATCAGCCGTTGGAAGATATAGATGGCAATGATGTGGATCTGGAAGAGGCGGATGAGTTCTTCACTACCAAGCTGTTGCCGGATCAGTACAAGCCTGAGGGGTGGGTATACTGATGTTGCGTCATCCCGCGACTTGATCGCGGGATACATGCTCTCCAAATCTATTATCGAATATCAATCATCGTCATCATCATCTTCGTGATGCTCTGATTCAAACATATATCCACTTGATTTCCGTCTCTTAGATTTCCATATGCGCTTCGCTTCGTGTTCGTTTCCACTGCGATGGCATTCGGTGCACTGTTCGTAGTCGCGGATACCTTCCTCCGCATGCTCATGCCGGATCTTGGAGCGAGAGTGTTCATGACAGCCGTAACAGGTGTAGTTGTCATAGTTATTGTCGACGTGACAGGTCTCGCATTCGGTTCGATGGTGCTTGTCGAAACGGAAGTATTCGTTATGGTCGAATGTCGCCGGTGTCCAGCGCTCTTGCGAATGGCAGGTACTGCATTTTCCGGTGATCTGGCGGTGGAGTGAGTCGCCAGGATTGGTGTGACAGTCGTTACACTCCTCTATAAGGTTTGGTTTAACCAGTTGATGTGAGAATTGGCCGATGGGTCGGAATGGTTGTACGCCTTTATGTTCGCTGTGGCAGGCGACACAGTCCTCTTCGATCAGCTGTTGATGGAAGGCCGCGTTTTTGTCTTCTTTGTCTACGGGCAGTCCCTGGGTGGTCCTTATCCCGATCTCATCCACCTTATGGCACTCAATACACTTGCCTGGAGTGCTACCCAGAAAAGATGTGTGGCAGGCAAAGCAGTCACTGGCTACTTCGGCATGGGCGTCTATCGGTTTTCCCGGGCTGATCATGGTTTCAGGATGGCTGATGGTCAGCCATACCAATGTGGCCAAAACTATCGCAACGAAAATAGTAGTGATTTTGTATTTCATTTCCACTGCCAGAAGATAAGGATGCTAATGATGTGGGTGAGACTGAGACCGACGAAGGCTAGCGTGATCGGAATATGCACCGTTCGCCACTTCTTCATCAGATCGTAGGTGGTGGCGTCCCAGAACATCTCACGTTCCGCATCTTCTTTGGATAAACCATTCTGGAGGTAGAATGCCTTCTTGTCGGCCAGAAAGCGGCGGGAGCGATCCAGTAAATATTTTCCGGTCATGCCGCTGATGATGTTAATCAGCATGGCCGCCAGCGCCAGCCACGGCAGTATGGTGTAGATATGGATGCCGGCGTGTATCAGGATCATTAGGCAGCCGGTCCAAGCCATGACCTCATGCAGGGCAAGGAGTGTTTTGGGGTTGCCGAAACTGATCTTCTTGCGTTTACGCAGGGAGTATAAGAAAGATAGCAGGATCAGTATGCTGCCTGGTATCCCCAGCCAACGTCCGATCCAGGTCAGACCCAGCAGGTGCAATAGGGCATCTGTAATAATGGTTGCGAGAAATAGCGATCCCAAAATAAGAATAAAGGGAATAATCTCTTTGCGGGTTAGTGATCTTTCCATCGTTAAATTAGTTGGTGGCCGTGTGCATTTGATGAAGGATGCTAACAGGCTTGTATGAAATGAAGCTGAATATTTGAATCAATAGTTTTTGATTCGCGATTGTAACGCATTGATGCTCCTCAGCTTATAGCAATAATACGCACCTGATACTTCTTGGCCAAACCCATATATAATCACTACCCATGAAACTATTAGCCATAGAAACTGCCGCCGAGGCCTGTTCTGCCGCCCTTCTAATCGACGGGGAGATAGCGCTGCGCTACGAGGTGCAGCCGCGCAAGCATAGTGAGCTTATCATGGCTATGCTGGAGGATCTGTTGCAGGAGGCCGCTCTGAAGCCAACACAACTCGACGGATTGGCGTTTGGTTGCGGTCCTGGGTCTTTTACCGGGGTACGCATTGCAGCTGGTGTGGCCCAGGGGGTAGCGTTCGGGGCGGATTTGCCGGTGGTACGCGTTTCCACCTTGGCCGCCCTGGCCCAGGGTCATTATCGCCGGTCTGGTTATACCAAGGTGCTTCCGGCATTCGATGCCCGCATGCGGGAGCTCTACTGGGGCTGTTATAGGCTACAGGATTCTGGTTTGATGGGGGCCGTATTTTCAGATGAGATCGCGTCCGCATCCGTGGTTACCCTACCTGAAGGTGATGGCTGGCATGGCGTGGGCAGCGGTTGGGGTACCTATGGTGATGAATTGTCCGCATTGATGGCGGATGTTTTGGAGTCAGTCACCTCTGATCTGTATTGCAGCGCCCAGGATGTGGCGTTGTTGGGGGTATATGGTTTGGCGCAGGGTGATGCCGTCTCCGCGGAGGAGGCGTTGCCGCAATATCTAAGGGATGATGTGGCCAAGAGGCCGGTTAATGCGCAACTGTTCGGATAATAATAACTGACATCTCAGCGGCTGTTATCGCCGCGAAGAGATGCACCGTTCAGAAACGCTACGTTAAGGTTCTATGCTTTGAGGGATGTGTTTGGGGATGCTAGGTGGAGAGAGAATAAATAGGGACTGGTTGATCCAACTGATATTACTGGGCCTAACCGTCCTGTTCAGTCTGGTCTATTTCCTGTCTAACATGGGTTCGGACCTGATAAGCGCCGGGGAGGCTCGGGCCGCTGAGATCGCGCGTGAGATGCTGGAACGGGGAAACTTTGTCCTGCCATCACTGAACCATGAAGTCTCTGCCGAGACCATGACCAAGCCTCCTTTGTACCACTGGATGCTTATTGTTACCGGCGCACCTTTTGACTGGCAGAACTGGTCTGTGCGCATCACCTCTGTCTTGTCAGCCTTTGGTTCTATCTGGATGGTGTTTTTGCTAGGTCGTCAGATGTTTGGCCTCAGGGCGGCAGTTTTTTCCGCGCTGGTATTGTCAACCTCTATCCTGTTTTTAGAGAACAGTTCGGCGGCCAGGATGGATGGCTTTTTCAGTTTTCTGATTCTCTCATCTGTCTATTGTTTCTGGATGGCAATTAATGACGATAGATATACGAGATGGCTGTACGGTTTCTATGCGTTGAGCGCCTTGGCCGTTCTGACCAAAGGTCCGGTTGGGGCATTGTTCCCCGCGGTGGTTGCACTTATCCTGTTGCTTAGCAGCCCAAATAGGCAGGATTGGCGTACGTATGTTCCGATCAAAGGTGTCTTGCTCTTTCTTGCCCTGGCCCTTTCCTGGTACGTCTTGCTGGTGATAACCGGTCCTCCAGGGCTGGTTAGTAATTTTCTCTTCGGCCAGTTGACCCAATGGTGGGAAGGGAGCAGCAATGCGGTTGCTAAGGGCGGCCAGCCCATAACATATTATCTGCCGCATATCCTGATCGGTGTCTTCCCCTGGTCACTGTTTCTGCCAGCAGCATTGTTTATAGGGATAAGTGCCGCGAGAAAAGATGGTGGCGCCGGTATTAAGTCCATGCTGATTTGGTTTGTGGGCGGTTTTATTCTATTTAGCCTGGGAGGAAAAAAGGCGGCGCGCTATCTGTTGCCTCTCATGCCACCCTTTGCGCTGGTCATGGGGTTTTACTGGGATAAGGTTGGCGAGGCTATCAGCGGGCGTCATAGTCGGGTACTGATTATATCCTCGGTAGCAGCCCTGTTGCTCGCGACCGTTTTGGCCCTGCTGATCGCTGGTGTGTACACAGATACGGATTGGGTTGTGCAGTGGTTATATAAGGGGCGGAACCGGGGCGGAGCCAGTCAGTTGACGGCGGTACTGGATCTGCTTTTGCAATATCCGGTACAGGTGGCGGTTGTGGTTATAGTGGTTATTATCTCCGCGTCGCTAGCTGTGTTTGGTAGCGTAAAACGGAATAGGTATCTGTTGGTATTCGGGCTGGCTGTGATGATTTGGGGGTTGGTGTGGCCCTTCGCCGTGTCAATAAGGCCAGTTTTGAAACAGCAGTTGAGTCCAAGGGTGGCGGCTGAGACGATTGCGGATATGGTGCCAAAAGACGCTGTAATATATGGCGGTGGCAGTGGCTATGAACATGCAGTACGCTGGTATCTGCAAAGGGATATACAGTTGGAGCCACGCGAAAAATTGTACGACAGAATATTGCAGCAGCCATCTTCCTGGGTGCTACTGACGGAGAACGGCCCGTTGAATGATAAATTACTCTCTACTGACAGAAAGAGGGTGCAGTGGCATATAGATTACTATTACATGACCCTGTTCCCCGGGTCAGCTACAAACAGCAAGATAACGAGATAAAAATGGATCTTTCTATAGTAATACCGGTGTTCAATGAGTCCGAGAATATTCCCATCCTGGCCGATGAGATTCGTTCAGCCCTGGATGGGAAGTATGAGTATGAGGTCATATTTGTCGATGACTGCAGTAGCGATGAATCTGCGCTTGTATTGAAGAACCTGCGCCGGGAGTACCCGCAGTTTAGGCATCTGCGGCATGGGCGTAACAGTGGTCAGAGCACCGCTGTACGTAACGGGGTCAAGGCTGCCAGATCAGAGTGGATCGCGACCCTGGATGGCGATGGTCAGAATGATCCGGCCGATATCCCGGCCATGATGGAGATGCTGAAGGCCAGTTCCAAGGATGAAAATCTGCAGATGGTGGCCGGTTATCGCAAGAAGCGTCAGGATAGCTGGATGAAGAAGGTCTCATCCCGCATTGCCAATCGAGTGCGTGCAGGCTTGTTGCAGGATGATACGCCGGATACCGGCTGCGGACTCAAACTGTTTTCCCGTGCGGCATTTTTGGAGCTCCCATACTTTGATCACATGCACCGGTTTTTGCCAGCACTTATCCAGCGTAATGGCGGTAAGACCGTATCTGTGGAGGTACATCACCGACATAGGATGGCTGGTGTCTCCAAGTATGGTCTACACAACAGACTGTGGGTTGGGATAGTGGATATCTTTGGTGTGCGTTGGTTGCAGAGAAGGGCACGGATAACCACGGTTGAAGAGTGCGAGGGAGATGATACATGAACGAGGTGTTGTTTGAGTTCCTGGGTGCAGCGGTTACGCCGTGGAAGATCGTTGGTTACACCGGAGTTCTTCTGTTTGCCGGTAGATGGTTTGTGCAACTTATATCTTCTACTAAAGAAAAAAAACCCACCTTTCCTGTCGCCTTCTGGTTGATGAGTTTGGCTGGAAGTTTGTTGTTGCTGACCTATTTTATATTCGGGAAGAATGATTCCGTGGGGATATTATCCAATGCGTTCCCAGCCGGTATCGCCATCTATAATCTGTATTTGGATATTACGCATAAGGCCAGGCAAGGCATCGAATAGCTAGACTGTAGGAACCCACACCTATAGGCGATTACGGGATTGAAACAGGTTGCCATTGCCCGCAGGAGCTGGCTCCTACAAACAGAATCATGCCCTGGATTTTATAGCCAGTATCAACTGATTGCGCAGGGCCTTAACCAGATTCAGCTGTTTCTTACTTAGGTGTACCCCCTTGGGTTTAGCGTGGTCTGCGTAGATAAGTCCCAATGGGCGTTGGTTGACCACTAAGGGGAAGATGAAGAAGGACCCGGAACTCAAGATCTTCTTATACCAATCTGGAATGTTGCTGCGTATCTTCTTGTCGAATGCGTCTTCTATGTAGAGATCAACATCGTTGCGCACTGCCGCGTGGAATACATTTGTGCTGAATGCCGTCGGGAAACGGAATCTGGGAATAAGGTCATCCACGCCAGCACCAAATCCCATCTTGGCGCAATACTCATTTTTGCTCCTGTCTTGTAGTACGAGGATTACGTGGTCGTAAGCAAAGGCGCGGTAGATGGTTTCTATGACTACATTGAATACCTGGCCGAGGTTGGCCTGATCTTCCAGCAACATGCTGGTGATCTCCTGTAACCCTTCGGTAAGTATAGTCTCCGCGTTATCAATATCTTGCTCGATCTTCGGTTGGGCAATCTGCACCTTGGGTTGTGGTTGCTCATCCGGATTTATCTGCAGAGTTTGCGTGAGGTCCTGATCTGCATTTTCCGCATTATCCTCCTGTGTATCATCCATATTATTCTGGTATAGATGATAGATTACGGAATCTTCTTTGGCCTTTTCTATAAGTCCTCCGCTTAGTTCCCTGAATTCTATTTTGGCTCCTTTTGCCATTTTGTCGAAGCGCTTTTCTGTAATCGCCAGGACATTGCGATAACGCTTTAATAGCGCCTTGGTGTTGTCATTGTCCTGGCCCTGTTCGCTGCCAAGTATGCTGGTGGCCTCGTTGGCAAAGTTGGCGACACAGCGCAATTTTACAGCACTGTCCTTTAGGTCGCCTGGGTTGGCAGGGTCTATCTTGAGCATGCCGCTGGTGATGGTGTTTGGGAAGTTCCATTGTTTTGCTATGGCGATGCCTATATCACTGAATGACATCCCCAGTACCTTCTTCTCTGCCTGTTCTTGTGGCATGCCCTGCTGATTTACCAGGCGTGCCACCTCTTCGCTTTCGCCATGCAGATAGTAGGTGACCAGTATCTTACCCAGATTGTGCAACATGCCGCAGAGAAAACTTTCTTCCACATGCTCTATGCCTGCATCCTCTGCGGCCTGCCTGGCAAAGGCGGCGCTGTAGATGGCCGACGCGATTTCATTTTTTAGTTGCGTAGCCTGGGCCTTGTTGTGCATATGCTCGAAGAAGATGAGGGATGCTGCGATGGAACGTATGGTCTTGACTCCGAGTACCACTATGGCTCTGGATACGGTTCCGATCTTGCCGGCAAAGCGGCTGTAGTAGGCAGAGTTCACTACCTTAAGCAGCTTATTCACCAGTGCGAAATCGCTCATAATCACACTGGCCAGGCGGTTGGCGTCCTCCTCTTCGGATGATGCCAGTCTGTTTAGGGTCCTTATGGATTCGGATAGGGCAGGGAAGTCGCTCTGGCGTTGCATTCTACGCAAAAGGAACTCTATGGTTCCTTTGGACGAACTCGTGTCGCCTGAAATCTGGTCGGCCGCTTCCCGGTATTCCAGAAGTGCGGTTAGCATCTCTCCCGCATCGGCGTAACGTGCACTGGGGTCTTTCTCCAGTGCTCGCATGATTAT
Source organism: Sedimenticolaceae bacterium (assembly GCA_050297535.1). Taxonomy (GTDB): domain Bacteria; phylum Pseudomonadota; class Gammaproteobacteria; order Chromatiales; family Chromatiaceae; genus JAAGZL01. Next base: position 16,389 of record JBNKSV010000007.1, on the reverse strand, counting down.
TGCGTCCAGCCTTTCTCCTACCTCCGGGTTGATTGAGGATGGCGGTGGGACAGTCTTTGTCTTGATGTTTTCCAACAACTCGCTTGAGGTGGTGCCGGCAAAGGCGCGTTTTCCGGTAACCATCTCGTACAGGATTGCCCCCAGGGCGAATATATCCATCTGCGTGCTAACCCGGCCGTGTGAAATGTACTCTGGGGCCATGTATCTGGGGGTGCCGGTCAGGAATTTATCTTTATCGTTGGAAGCATTGAGCATACGGGCGATGCCAAAGTCCATGATCTTGGGCTTATTGTCACCATTCAACATGATGTTGGCAGGTTTCAGATCACGGTGCACGATACCGTCTTTGTGTACCTGGGCCACTCCGGAAAGGATGCCTGCAGCGATGTCCAGAGCCAGGTTCAGACTTAGCTGCTTCTGGCTCAGCCGCTCGGAGAGCAGTTCCCCCTTTACATACTCAAATACCAGATAGGGGTTGTGATCCTGTTTGCCGACGTCAAAGATGGATACGATGTTCGGGTGCTGGATATGGCTGATGCTACGCGCCTCGGCCAGGAACTCATTCACTTCGCCGGACAACAACCCCTTCTTTCTCTCCAGCAACTTGATGGCGACATAACGCTGCAGCTCAGGATCGGTACAGAGATATACCGTTCCCTGGCTGCCTTCTCCAAGTTTCTTTTTTATGCTGAAGCGGCCGATTTGTTGCATAAAATGTAGATTTTCCTGATCACAGATAAGAGCTTATCGGCAACTTGGCGAAAATCTTGTGGGGTATTTTGATTTGGCAGTAGGAGCCCAGTCCCCTGGGCGACCAATCATGCATAGCCCATCGCCCGCAGGACGACTGAATGGATGCAGGAGGTAGGGTGACGCAGGATGCCAAAGCCGGGCGGGCTCCTACCTACCGGAAGATGCAACTCTCCAGGCCGTCTCCCTGGCTCATCAGGTAGTGCCCGCTATCTTCCAGCCATTCCCCCAGGACGAAACGTCTGGCCGGTCTACTGTCCAGGCGCAGGTCGTATTCGCCGGGAACGTGGATGTGTCCGTGTACCAGTTGCCAGGTGTTGTGCTTGCGCAGGTACTCTTCTACAGTGCTGTCAACCACATCCATGACTGATTTGGATAGCTCGGACTTGGTTTCCATACTGCGTTTCCGCATACCGTTTGCGATTACCTTGCGCTCTGACAGTGGTTTGCTTAGAAACTCTTCCCGGAATTCGTCACTGCGCAAGTAGACCCGGTCGCGTTGGTAATCCACGTCGTTAGTTACTAAAAGATCCCCATGCATCAGCAGGGTGGAGACGCCGTCGATATTTATAACTGCGGTGTCATTCAGCATGGCGCAGCCGGTTTCCCGGCTGAACCCGTCGCTGGCTAGGAAGTCGCGGTTGCCGCGGATGAAAAACAGCTGGCAGCCCCTGGATGAGATATCAGATAGGCCGCTGAACACCTCCGGTATGGGTGGCGATCTATCATCATCGCCTATCCATACTTCGAACAGGTCACCCAGTATATACAGACGCTGGCTGCGTGCCGCCTTGTCTCTCAAAAAACGCAGGAATAGCTCGACGGTATTAGGCCGTTCCGCAGACAGGTGGATGTCTGATATCAGCAGGGTGTCGATCATTAACGCTATTCGCTGATCTCGGCCTTGATGATGACCACATCCTCCACCGGAACATCCTGGTGCCCGCTGTTGAAGCCGGTCTCAACGGTCTTGATCTTGTTGACTACGTTCATGCCGTCGGTGACCTTGCCGAATACGCAATAACCCCAGCCGTCCTGTCCCGGGTAGTCCAGGAATTTATTATCGGCCACGTTGATGAAGAACTGCGCGGAGGCAGAGTGCGGGTCCATGGTGCGGGCCATGGCGATGGTGCCGGTCATGTTGCTGAGTCCGTTGTTGGCCTCGTTCTTGATCGGATCACGGGTGCCCTTTTCCTGCATACCAGGGCCGAAACCGCCGCCCTGGATCATAAAGTTATTGATAACCCGGTGAAAGATGCAGCCATCATAGTGGCCGTCTTGCACGTACTGCTTGAAGTTCTCGGAGGTAATTGGCGCATTTTCCTCATCCAGTTCAATAGTGATGTCGCCAAAGTTTGTCTTAAGTGTGATCATGAAATAGCTCTCTTATCCTAAGTTAAATGCGTTGTCGTATGTTGCTGTTATTTGCCGGTCGGTACGCGGCTGGCGTTTATCAGAAGCACCGGATTTTCCGGGACATTCTGCATACCGTTTCTGGTAACTGTGTAGACATCGGCAATCTTGTCTACGGTGTCCATGCCCTTTGTTACCTTGCCGAAGACCGCATAACCCCAGCCATCGTAGCTCGGGTAGTCCAGGTTGGTATTGTCAACGTGGTTGATGAAAAACTGGGCGGTGGCGGAGTGGGGAGGTGTAAGGCGGGCCATAGCGATGGTGCCGCGTTTGTTCTTCAGCCCGTTCTTGGCCTCATTCTGGATGGCTTGATGCGTGGTCTTTTGTTGCATGTTCTGGTCAAAACCGCCACCCTGGATCATGAAGCTGTTGATGACCCGGTGAAAGACGGTGCCGTTATAAAAACCCTCATCTACATAACGTAGGAAGTTTTGTACGGAAATGGGTGCCTTGTCGGCGTACAGTTCCAGTTCTATGTCGCCCATGCTGGTCTTTAGCAGTACCTTGGTGTTCTCGGCATTGGCTGTAGTCATCAACCCCAGTCCGATCAGGGTGGCTAGAAAAAGTCTGGAAAACAGTTTTTTCATAATGGTTCTGTTCCTTTGTCAAACACTAAAGGCAGGTGGCACGAGGTCCATCCCGCGGGTAATCGCAGAATGGGTATGATAATGCACAAACTAGGGTCAAGAAACCCCGGTTTCACTTTGTTGTCGACTGGGTTTCGTTTACTATGCGCAGGGTTGTGGTTTTCCGATGAAATCCACCCTCTCCCCTTGGGGGAGAAGGGTCGGGGATAATGGGGTAGACTTTAAGGTTGTTCAACCCTCACCCTAACCCTCTCCCAATCTTGGGAGAGGGGATAGTTGTTATAATGGCTATCCGTTGCGTTTTTGCTGTAACCACTGTTGCTAGCTATAGCTGACGGAGTATTCGCTGATGTTAGTTTTTGGTATCTGAACATGCTCAAGGTCTACAACGATCTCACCAACAAGAAAGAAGAGTTCATCCCCATAGAGCCGGGCAAGGTCAGTATGTATGTCTGCGGGATGACGGTGTACGATTTCTGCCACCTGGGTCACGCCCGGGTAATGGTGGTATTTGACGTCATTTACCGCTATTTGCGAGCCAAAGGCTACGAAGTCAACTACGTTCGCAACATTACCGATATTGATGACAAGATCATCAAGCGCGCCAACGAGAACGGTGAACCCTTCTCTGATTTGACTCAGCGCTTTATCGACGCCATGCACGAGGACGAGGACGCCCTGGGCGTATTGCGCCCCAGCGCCGAGCCCAAGGCTACCGCCCATATAGCCGAGATCATCGCCATGGTGCAGCGCCTGCTGGACCAGGGGCATGCCTATGTGGGCGACAATGGCGATGTCTACTATTCTGTCGGCAGTTTCGATGGTTACGGCAAGCTCTCCGGCAAGTCTATCGAAGACCTGCGGGCCGGGGAGCGGGTCGAGGTGGAGGAGAAGAAGCGCGATCCCCTGGATTTCGTGCTGTGGAAGGGGGCCAAGCCGGGTGAGCCGACCTGGAAATCTCCTTGGGGTGAGGGTCGGCCCGGCTGGCATATCGAGTGTTCAGCCATGTCCACCTGCTGCCTGGGGGATACCTTCGATATCCACGGCGGTGGGGCGGACCTCAGCTTTCCCCATCACGAGAATGAGATCGCCCAGGCGGAAGGGGCCACCGGTAAGAAGTTCGTCAACTACTGGTTGCATAACGGCTTTGTGCGCATCAACGAGGAGAAGATGTCCAAGTCCCTGGGCAATTTCTTTACCGTGCGGGATATCCTGAAACGGTATAGGGCGGAAGAGGTGCGTTATTTCATTATGACCAGCCAGTACCGCAGTCCGCTCAACTATGACGATGAACACCTGAATAACGCCCGTAGCGCCCTGACCAGATTCTATACCGCCCTGCGTGGTCTGCCGGAAGTTGATCCGGCTGGTGGCGAACAGTTCCGTGAGCGATTTAACGCTGCTATGGACGACGATTTCAATACCCCGGAGGCCCTGGCCGCCATGTTCGATCTGGTGCGGGAAATAAACCGTACCCGCAAGGAAGATGAGGCCGTTGCCGCCGCTTTGGCCGCAGAGCTAAGGTCAATGGGTGCGGTGTTGGGGATACTGCAGGACGATGTGGAATCGTACCTGCGGGGCGAGGCCAGCGCTGATGATGCCCTGAGCGATGCAGATATTGATGCGTTGATCCAACAACGTCTGGATGCCCGCAAAGAGAAAAACTGGGCCGAGGCGGATCGAATCAGGGATCAACTGCAGGAGGCCAATATCCTGCTGGAAGATGGGGCCGATGGCACCAGCTGGCGCCGGGGCTAGATCAGCAAACACCGGAACCGGTCAGGACAACATGAACACTCCTCCCAATCTGGGCAGCGCGGTGGATACAGGTAACCGCTGGGCCTATCCTAGTCTGGATAAGAGGGATCTGCGTATAGATTTCATGCGCGGCCTCATTATGATCTATCTGGTGGTGGTGCATATCGAATACTTCTCGTTGTTCTCTTTGTTTGCCTGGGAACACTTCGCCATCATTTCCAGCGCCGAGGGTTTTGTGATGCTCTCTGGCATAGTGGTTGGCATGGTCTACGGTAAGCGTTCCCGGGTTGAAGGACTGCTCCCGGCGGCGAAAAAGTTGTGGCAACGCGCCTTCAAGCTGTATCGGGTGAATGTGTTTGTCATATTGAGCATCGCCCTGCTGAGTCTGTTGCCATTCATAAATATGTTCGACGTAACCCACTGGTGGGTGCCGGGGGAGCGTCTCCAGGCCTATCGCCTCTATCCGCCCGAGACGGCCCCATGGTGGGAGTGGCTATGGAAGGCGCTGACGCTGCAAAGCGGTCCCCATCAGTTCCAGATACTTGGCTTGTATGTGGTGTTGCTGAGTTTGGCCCCGCTGGTCATCATGGCCCTGATGCGCGGCTATGTCGGTTGGGTCCTGCTGGCCTCATGGGCCCTATACATCGCCAACCTGTTTCTGAAGATCCGGATTACCCCGGCCATGTTTGAATTGGGGTTTCCATTGCTGACCTGGCAACTGCTGTTTTTTAATGGCCTGGTGGTCGGTTTCTACCACGATCGGGTGTTTGGCTGGCTGGTGGCGGATGCAAACCGCTGGGCCGGGCGCTTGGCCGCAGTCCTTAGTATGGCGTTTATGTTCCTGGCCCTAAATGCCCCCAGCCTGTTGTTCTGGCCCTGGGACCTGTTTCCGTTTCTCTCCCCGGAGACGTTTCAGAATATTCATAACCTCCTGTTCGATAAAACCCGCCTGGGGCTGGGGCGTATATTGAACAACGTATCCTTGTTTATCATCATGTATGTGTTGTTGACACGCTATTGGCTGGGATTCAACAAGGTGCTGGGCTGGCTGCTGATCCCTTTGGGGCAGGCCTCGCTGTATGTGTTCACCCTGCATGTGTATGCCATCTTGCTGGTCAGTAATCTACCTGATACGTCCTTGGATAGCTTTGTTTGGGTTACTCTGGCGCATGGTGCGGTTATCCTGGGTATATGGTTAATGGTGAAACACCGGGTGTTGTTCAGGTGGATACCTCGTTGATGCGATTTAGATAAAGGATGACTATGGATTCGAAAAATGGCGATTTTTGCCAAGTACGCAGAGAAGCCGATCTTTCCGGGATAGATGTAATTAGGCTGCAGCCAGAAAGGCCGCTGATAGACTATCTCGCCGCCATGCAACTGGCCAATGTTGAGGCCGAGTCCCGTCTGGGAGAATACATGCTGTTGTCCTGGTATGACCGTGACCGGGACTTTGAATCGCCCCAACACGTCAGCGAGTGCCACCAGGACAGCGCGATTCCCGGTTATGTGGATTACGGTATCCATCACGGGGCCACCCTGATGCTTGATATCGAAGATGGGCGCTTTGTGTTTTTCTATCTGCCAGTGGATCTGTGAGGCCTAGGATTATGAAGAAAAAGATCAGTCTGATTCTGGGCAGTGGCGGGGCGCGGGGATTGGCCCATATCGGTGTTATCAGGGAGTTGGAGGAGCGCGGATTTGAGATAGACGCCGTGGTGGGATGTTCCATAGGGGCGCTGATCGGTGGCTTTTATTGTGCCGGCAAGCTGGATGTTTATGCCGAGTGGGTGAGTCAGCTCTCGGAATGGGATATTTTAAAATTTCTTGATATATCACTTACACCCAAGTCCGGGATGATGAAGGGTGACCTGATCATAAATACCCTGAAAGAGATGGTGGGGCATACCCACATCCAAGACCTTCCGGTCAGCTTTTCGGCGGTGGCTACGGACATCGTCGCGCGCAAAGAGGTGTGGTTGAATTCTGGAGACTTGTTTGATGCTATTCGTGCATCTATTGCAATACCTGGGATATTTACACCAAAAAAAATAGCTGGTCGCTCACTGGTGGATGGTGGGGTGTTAAACCCATTGCCCGTCGCCCCTGCTATGTTTGAAAACAACGACCTTACCGTGGCGGTCAGCCTGTCTGGATATGACGTGGCCAATCCCTATGGAGTTATCCCACAGGAAGAACACAAGACCACGCTGGAAAATTATCGTTCTAAGATTGAGCAATTCCTGGGCAGCGTACAGGATAGATTCGGCCTGGAGGCTAACGGCAAGACGAAACTGGATCGGGATCTGCGCCTCACCGACGTGCTGCTAGGGATGATCGATACCATGCAGGCTGCAATCTCACGTCATCGTCTGGCATCCTACCCCCCTGATATCCTGATCGAAATACCAAGCAATATCTGTCAAACCCATGAGTTCTATAAGGCTAAATCTCTGATTGCTGCTGGTCGTTATTGGGCCGAGCATGCGTTATCCAAGAATGCAGAAAGGCTTATATAGGATTTAAGCAAAGGCTGTGTAAGCGAGATAAGACAGGCCTGATCCTGCAATATGTGATCTTTACCTGATAGCCGCATGATATAAACGTTCCCCTATGCTGATTAGCTTGAGACTGCGCACATAGAGTAGTGTCTGATGCATGCGCGTGTGTATTTCAGCATCTATATTACCCATGAGGGCGTCAAATAATATCCCAAATAATTGGGAATTTTTTAAGTATTTGTTTCAGATGACGCTATGCTTGTCACAGGCATTGCACAAAAACTATAAATATACGCATGCTGTGTTTGGGATGTGCTAATGAGGAGTCGAGATGAATAAATTGTCCATATTCTGGCGTTTTACTATTGCTACCTTAGCCCTGCTGTCATTGGTAGTATTAATGATCGTTTGGGTTGCTGATGTTCGCATGGAAGATACTCTGCAGAATGCAGAACGCCATCAGCTTGATCAGTATCACGAAATATTGGTTGGACGTTTGAGCGCAGAGCAATATAGGGCCCACTCCATGGCGCAGTTGGTGGCGTCCATTCCCAAGGTGCAGCAGGATTTTGCCGCCGGTGATCGTGAGGCATTGGCGCAGATGTTTGGAGCAGGGTTCGAAGGATTGAAGAAGGATTTCGCAGTTCGTCAGTTTCAGTTTCATACCCCGCCGGCAATATCATTTCTCCGGGTACACAAGCTAGAGAAATTCGGTGATGATCTTTCATCTTTCCGCAAGACCGTGGTGGCCACCAATAATGACAAGAAGGCTGTTAGTGGTCTGGAGGTCGGTGTGGCCGGTCTGGGTATCCGTGGCATAGTTCCTGTTTCAAATAATGGTACACACATAGGTTCTGTGGAATTCGGTTTGTCATTCGGACAGGCATTTTTTAATGATTTCAAGGAGTCTTATGGCGTGGATGTGGCCTTGCATCTTCAAAGGGACAAAGCATTCGAGACCTTTGGTTCTACCCTGAAAGAAAAAACCTTATTGACTTCCGAGAATATGCGAAATGCTTTGCGTGGCAAAGTTCAGTATCTGCATGGCGAAGCAGATGGCAAGCCGGTGGCTATTCTGGCTGAGTCCATCAGTGACTATTCCGGCAATCCCATAGGCGTGGTGGAGATTGCTGTGGATCGTAGTTACTTTAAAGACGCTATCTCTTCCATGCAGGGTATCATGCTGGGGCTGGGTCTACTGGGTATCTTGATAGGGATTATTAGCAGTGCAGTAATTGCTAGTGGCATTACTGCATCCCTCAAGCGTGTGGCGGTTTCCCTAGAGGATATCGCCGATGGTGATGGCAATCTGGATGTGCATTTGCCGGATGAGGGTAAAGATGAGATTGCTAGACTCAGCAGTGCTTTTAATCGCTTTGTTGCGCGCATCCGCGATACGGTGGAAAAGGTTGCCATATCTGCGGTTACTCTAGCGCCAGCGGTGGAGAATTTTTCCTCAGGTGTTGAGAAAAGCAATCATGGTATGCAACAGCAACAGAGGGATATTGAGCAGGTAGCCACGGCGGTGAACGAGATGTCTGCCACAGTACACGAAGTCGCTAATAACACTTCTATGGCAGCTAATGCCACCAAGCAGGCGGATGAAGATACCAGTAAAGGCAAGCAAGTAGTGGCTGAGGCGATTAATGCCATAAACGATGTGGCGACCGATATGCAACATATCACTGATGTGGTGGACAGGGTAAACGACGACAGTATGCATATAGGTGGTGTGCTGGATGTTATCGTTGGTATCGCTGAGCAGACCAACCTATTGGCTCTGAATGCCGCGATTGAGGCGGCCCGCGCCGGTGATCAGGGACGCGGATTCGCGGTCGTTGCTGATGAGGTGCGTTCTCTGGCGCAACGTACTCAGGCCTCAACCGAGGAGATCAGAAGCATGATTGACCGGCTGCAAAGTGGTACCAAGCAGGCGGTTGATGTGATTGAGAAAGGTAAGCACAATACCATCGCATCTGTAGAGCATGCGGGTAAGGCTGGCGAGGCCTTGGATGCGATTATGAAAGGGATGGAAACAATTACTTCCATGAATGTACAGATTGCGACGGCTTCGGAAGAGCAGAGTATGGTGGCCGATGATATCAACCGCAATATCAGTAGGATCAATGAGGTCACTACTCGCGGAGCCGAAAATGCTGAATATCTGGCCAATGAGAGCGAAAAGATAATAAAGTTGTCAGAGTCCCTCCTGGAAGTGGTTGGTAACTTCAATCTGGGTGATAAGCAACTTCTTATTGATCTGGAGATTGCGAAGTCTGCTCATTTAGCATGGAAGGTCAAGTTGCGGGGTTATCTGGATGGGCATGCGGTGCTTACCAGGGAACAGGCTGTTTCTGATCATGATTGTAGTTTTGGTAAGTGGTATTTTGGTGATGGACTGGAACGTTTTGGCGGCATTCCTGAGATGTCGCAGATACGTGAACCGCATGTCGAGATACATAAGTTAATCCGTAACATCATTGATCTTAAAGAGCATGGAAATATGGAAGAGGCGGAACGTGAGTATGAAAAAATTGCACCATTGTCTGATCATATAGTTGACTTGATCGACCGGATTAAGCAGCAGATAGTGTGATTGGGAGGTAACCGCGTTTGAGTGTGGTGCCTTCCAGCATACGTAGTACTTTTATGTTGATATCGGACGTTTCATCCAGCTGGCACCTGGGTTGCTGCGCAGTAGCATAAACCAGACAAAGAATGAAGTTGAAACAACATGGCTAAGATGTTCTAACCATGTGGGTAGAATCATGGCTAGGTCATACAGCATTCCTGTGCCGTGATACGGGCCTAATCCCACCAGTGCGGGGATGCGGAACCAGTAGTAGGTGGAGACAGCGGTAGTTGCAAACACCTTGGTTAGGATATTGCGGCCTTTTTTCGTTGCAACTATCCATTGGCGTAAAATCGCATAGATGGCGAGAGATGCCAGTGCGCTGCCAAGCGGCCAGAGGTAGGCATATAGGTAATGGGTCGCGACAATATCTCCTGAATAGTCAGGCAACTGATACCATCCCCAGATAAATCCGGCGAAACTGCCTATCATGATATGTCCCGTTATAGTCGCGAGGCGCGATGTGCCTGTTATGGCCGCTGTCATGGAACGGGTCGAGTCGGGGCAGGGTGTGGTGCAATGATCACACTGAACACAACGGGTGTTCCTGAATGTTATTGCTGGCGCTATACCATAAAGCCGTTCGACGGGATGGATCGGACACATAGTGGTGCACCAGCCGCTTCGCCATTTGAATGCCACACCCATTACAAATGCTATGGTACCGGCTGTGATCAGCATCAGTGCTGATAAGGGACCGTTTGTATCCAGGCTAATATGACGGTATGGCACAATTATAAAAAGCGCCAGCAGGCTCCCCGCACTAAAATATGCTGCCTGGCGGCGCGTCAGTGAACCTTCTTGCGATATTCCAAGATGACGGGGAAGAAGGTTCAAGGTTGCCAAAGGACATATGTTTCGCCATAACCCAGGGGCTATGACAATTAGCGCCGGCGCCACTGGAATCAGGATGTTCCAAAGGATATCCAATCCGAAAATTGGTTTTACAAATAATAAAATCACAAGCGCAATAGATGCCGCGAACAGCAGGTACTGTATAAGATGCCAATACACGAGCGAACGTTCGCTGGCGTATCTTGATTTCATAGCCACAGCAACTGGGGCAGAAGAAAGCCGTGTAGAAAGAAAGGTGCATTTGCCTAAGTTCTGGGTATCTGATCGCATGTTGGTATTTTCTGTTCATGGTTGAACTTGGCCTAAAAGGTAATACCGTTTCCGGGGTGAATATGTAATAAATGTTACAGTATTGTCTTACCGCGCTACCTAGTATCAACAATACTATCGAGCAGAATCTTTCATTTAGTTCGATAGCTTTTGTTTAACTAATTAAAGCGAGGTTTTCTAATGAAGAAGAGACTATATGGTCTGATGCTAACAATTCCGTTGTTGTTTTCCATTTCAGCAAATGCAACCGAATCTTCCGTGCCTATGCTGGATAAAGAGCACACTGCCGTGCTACTCACTGATCCACAAAATGATTTCTTGCGCGAAGACGGCAAGCTGTACAAGTTGCTGGCAGACAATTTAAAGGAATTAGATACGATCAATAATATCGAAAAACTAATGCAGACCGCCAAGAAAACTAATGTGACACTGGCGGTTGATCCTTTGGTATACACCGCACTGGATAAGGATTGGGTTAATTCCGGGGCCCTGCAACGTCAACTACTAGAAATGCAAGCCCTACATCGCACGAGTTTACGTGAGCCAAAAGGTTTTGAGGGCTCGGGTGCCGACTTCTATGATCGTTACAAGCCTTACATAAACGACGGTAATACCATAGTGGTTGCGCCCCACAAGATGTATGGGCCAGAGAGCAACGACCTAATTTACCAACTGCGCAGTCGCAATATTAACACAGTCGTTCTTGGAGGTATGGTTGCCAATCTGTGTGTTGATTCCCATATGCGGGCGCTGATGGAAAACGGTTTCAAGGTCTATGTTGTCAAGGATGCAGTCGCCGCTCCGGGTGCTGACGCCTACAAAGCGGCGCTTGTTAACTACGGTATGATTGCGAACGGGGTCCTTACAACCAATGAGGCTGTGCAGGCGCTAACAAACTAGTTAGGGATACAGGACAATGGTCGGAGTCAACACCGACTACGACCATTGTATGAACAATCGATTTATCCATCAATCTTCCTGTATTTAATCCTATGCGGCTGTTCTGCCTCGGCCCCAAGACGTTTCTTGCGATCTACCTCGTAGTCGGCATAGTTGCCCTCGAACCAGACCGTCTTGGAGTCGCCTTCGAAGGCCAGGATGTGGGTGGCAATGCGGTCCAGGAACCAGCGGTCATGGGAGATGACTACCACGCAGCCGGGGAAGGTGAGCAGTGCCTCTTCCAGGGCGCGCAGGGTCTCCACATCCAGGTCGTTTGTTGGTTCGTCCAACAGCAGTAGGTTGCCGCCGCTCTTGAGCAGGTTGGCTAGATGTACCCGGTTGCGTTCACCGCCGGATAGATCGCCAACGCGCTTCTGCTGATCCGGTCCCTTAAAATTGAAGCGGCTGACATAGGCGCGGGAGTTCATTTCGTAGTTGCCTACGGTGATGATATCGCCGCCGCCAGATATCTCTTCCCACACCGTCTTGTCGTCGTTCAGGGCGTCGCGGGACTGGTCCACATAGGCCACCTGCACCGTCTCGCCGACGCGGAACTCGCCACCGTCCGGTTGCTCCTCGCCGGTGATCATGCGGAACAGGGTTGTCTTACCCGCGCCGTTGGGGCCGATGATGCCGACGATGCCGCCCTTGGGCAGGTTGAAGGATAGATCTTCATACAGCACATTGTCGCCGAAGGCCTTCTTCAACCCCTTGGCCTCGATCACCAGATCGCCCAAGCGTTCGCCGGGCGGGATGTAGATCTCGTTGGTCTCGCTGCGTTTCTGGAACTCCTGGCTCTGCAGTTCTTCAAAGCGTTGCAGGCGGGCCTTGCTCTTGGCGTGGCGGCCTTTGGGATTGCTGCGCACCCACTCCAGTTCGTGCTTCATGCTCTTGATGCGGGCCGACTCCTGCTTCTGTTCCAGTTCCAGGCGCTGCTCCTTCTGCTCCAGCCAGGAGGAGTAGTTGCCCTCCCATGGAATGCCGTGGCCACGGTCCAGTTCCAGGATCCAACCGGCGACATTATCGAGAAAATAGCGATCATGGGTCACCGCCACCACGGTGCCTGGGTAGTCGTGCAGGAAGTGCTCCAGCCAGGCCACGGACTCGGCGTCCAGGTGGTTGGTGGGTTCGTCCAGCAGCAGCATGTCCGGCTTGGAGAGTAGCAGTTTGCACAGGGCCACACGGCGGCGTTCACCGCCGGATATCTTGGTTACGTCCGCATCCCATGGCGGCAGGCGCAGGGCGTCGGCGGCCACCTCCAGGGTGCGGTCCAGATTGTGACCATCCTGGGCCTGGATGATATTTTCCAGTTCCCCCTGGCGTTTGGCCAGGGCGTCGAAATCTGCATCCGGTTCGGCATAGGCGGCGTAGACCTTGTCCAGCTCTTCCAAAGCGTCCTTAACCTCCTGCAAGGCCTCTTCCACGTTGCCGCGCACATCCTTCATGGGATCGAGTTGCGGTTCCTGAGGCAGGTAACCAACCTTGATTCCCGGCTGGGGGCGGGCCTCGCCCTCGATCTCGGTGTCCAGTCCGGCCATTATCCTGAGCAAAGTGGATTTACCCGCGCCGTTCAGACCAAGTACGCCGATCTTGGCGCCGGGGAAGAAGGAGAGGGAGATGTTGCTGAGGATCTCGCGCTTGGGTGGTACTATCTTTCCAACCCGATTCATGGTGTAGATGTATTGAGCCATGTAACTCTATTACCTGTCTGTTGTTGAACGTTATGGTGAGGCAGTGTCCCACCACAGAAAGCGCGTATTCTACACTATTCGCTATAGGACTGCCTGTAAGGTAAATTTGAAAAACATAATGCCTGTATCTACAACGAAGGTGCCTGGATTCGTGAACAATTATGTCGGTCTGACTGGAACCATAGGCTCCAGTATGCTGTCAACCGGCTGTGTTCATTGCAGGGCCTGGTGGATACAGGATTGAATAATGAAGTGGAGGAGAATATTGATGAATAAACTTGTTATGCGGCTTGCTGTCTTTGCTTGCATTACCATGCTGGCAGGGGGTGTTCTTGCCAAGAAACCAGATTCGCCGGGTAATGGCATAAAGCAGAATACATATCAGAAGAATTTTACGAATCAGAAGCGTTTTACGAAGACGATTAGAGAAAACGTTGGCAATTCCTATTTTAACGACGAACGCCGCAGCATGATCAGGGAGTATTTTCTTCAGCACAGAAATCCAAAGAATTGTCCTCCCGGATTGGCGAAGAAAAACAACGGTTGCTTACCGCCGGGTCTCGCAAAGAAGTGGAACAAGGGGCAGCCCTTACCTTCAGGTGTAGAGTATTACGACTTGCCACAAGCCCTTCTTGATAGAATTGGTCGTACACCCGAAGGGCAGAAACTTGTCCGCGTAGGCAGCGATTTGCTTCTGATCGGGACTGGAACCGGCATGGTGCTGGATGCATTTGAGGATCTGGGAAACGTCCTCTAGCCTATATAATTATATGGACTTCGTGGCGGGGCTTTGCCCCGCCCATGCCAAATACTACGCCAGCGGTTTCAACTCCGCGATGGCCCCTTCGTTCTTGACCTCTAGCTGCGCGTAGCAGTCGTTCAGCGCCGCCTGCAGGGCCTCTTCGATAACCGGGTGATAGAACGGCATTCGGATCAGTTCGCCCAGGGTCAACCCCTGTTGGATGCTCCAGGCCAGGAGATGGGCCAGGTTTTCACCGCTGACGCAGGCCATGGCCGCCCCCAACAACTTGCCGCTAGCCTTGTCGGCATATACCCGGATGATGCCCTTGTTCTGACCCATGATCAGGGCGCGCCCCACTGGGGCCAGTTGCACCTCGCCCACGGCGGTTTGATCCTGATCCAACTCAGACCAGCGTAGGCCGACATGACAGATATTGGGTTCGCAGAAGTTGATGGCGATAGGGGTCTTGCGCTGGTAAGCAACGATCTGTTCGCTTACGGCATTGCTGCCAGCGATACGGCCCTCGTCACCGGCCTCATGTAGCAGCGGTATGTCGTTGTTTACATCCCCGGCGATGAAGATATGGCTGTCTCCGCACTGCATGCTGTTTCGGTTGAACAGGGGAATGCCGCGCTCGTTCAATTCAATGCCGGCGTTCTGCAATTCCAGCGACTCTACATTGGGTATGCGTCCCAGACTGGCCAGGACCTTATCTACTAGCACTGAATGTTCGCCCGCGCTGACCCTGAGTTTATCTCCCTCTTCGGTGATCTCGGCGGCCACACCCAGGTGCATGGGGAATCCCTTACCTATGATCTGCAGCGCGGCTTCTGCCACTGCCGGGTCTTCGATGCCACCAATGCTCTCCAGCATGTCAAAACCGGTTACCTCTACACCCAGTTTGGACAGGGACTGCCCGATCTCCAGACCGATGGTGCCGAGCCCGATCACCGCCATGGATGCGGGCATCTCCTCCATCTCGAAAAACTGATCAGTGGTGATTACGTTATCGCCGAATGCTTGCCAGGGCTTGGGTAGAACGGGACGGGAGCCGGTGGCGATGATGATCTTGTCAGCGCGGATCAGTTGGTCATTGACCTGTAGCAGGTGGGGTTCCACGAACTTGGCGTAACCCTGGATAAATACCTCATCGCTCATCTGGTCGGTGCTGTTGGATAGGACCCGATCCACGAAGGTGTCGCGCATATCCTGCACATACTCCAGGGTCTCGTTCAGGTCTACGGTTACCTCATCTTGACCCTCGGCCCCATAGCGGCCAAGTACCTTGGTGCGGGATAGGTCATGGGCCGCCTGGATCAGGGCCTTGGAGGGCATGCAACCGACGCGGGCGCAGGTGGTGCCCAACTCGCCGCCGTTTATCAGGACAAAGCTCTTACCAGATGGTTTGACCTTTCCCAGGGCATAAAGACCGGCGCTACCTGAACCGATGATTGCTACGTCTATTCTTTTCTCTTGCACTTGCCCCTCCGTAAATATCTGGTATGCACTTCAGAAGTGTATATAACATCACTGGCAGGTTAAAGGTATCATGCAACCCAAGGATGTATCTAAAATTGGTGTTCTGTTTCGCATTGAAAACAGTGATAAATTCTAGGATTATCTGATCATGGATTTAAGTAACGGAATAAGTGGAGGGATAGTGGCTACGGATAATTGTGTTTATGCCAAACCAACAAAGGGAGTAGCGTTGGCCATGCTGACGATGCTTGTGGCAGCATTTTCAAAAAGAAAGCTTCTATTTCTAAATCTTATTTGGCGTCCCCGGGTAAATCTCAAGGTACTGCTGACGCTGTCTCTTGTCGTCGCGCTCGGCATGCCGTCTCCATCCCATGCGTGGCTTTTCGCTTTGGGTAAGCTCGGATCTGTGGCCAGTAAGGCAGGCAAAGTAGCCAAGGTCTCTAAGGTTGGTGCAGCTGGCAAGATGGCTGGAGCGGGATTCGCGGCCTATGAATTGGGGCCGTTGATCGCCAGATTGCGGTTGCCGCCCGGCGTAATAGCCATTGAGGCTGGAGTACAAGAAGGCGGCCTGCTCAGACTGGCGACACGCAACGGCAGTGTGGTTGCCCACTCGCCGGCTGAGGCGGGGCGGCTGCTTCAGGAGTCAAAACTAATAGGGTCAGGCGAGCGGCCGCTGTTCGTAACTCAGGCCGATGATCTTTTTCAACAGCCACACCTGTACGCCGATCTGGCTTCTCAGGGTGAACTGCACATTGCTATGTTTGATAATACG